>CAZCBF010000185.1:0-3535 GCA_964496895.1 uncultured Methylophilaceae bacterium
TGGCACGAGATCTCGCGACTTTGTTTTGGCCTATCAAAACTGTGTAATCGTTGATAGACATTAACCTACTGACTTTGACTCAACGTCATCCAATGTCATAATGAGCGTTTATTTGTCGAAGTAAACCGATTAAAACAGACTGATGATGCAAACAACGAACATACAAGAATACATGCAAAACATTGGCATGCAGGCCAGAACAGCTTCACGCGACATGGCCAGTGCCGACACCAGTACTAAAAATCAAGCGTTAAACTTTATCGCTGATGCAATCCTACACAAACGCCGCGAATTGCTAACTGCCAATGCAAAAGACCTGACTACTGCACGTGAAAATGGTCTAGCAGACGCAATGCTGGACAGGCTCACCATCACCGAACAATCGATTGAAAACATGGCTGAGGGCTTACGCCAGATTGCCAGCCTCAAAGATCCAATTGGTGAAATGACCGACTTTGCTTACCGCCCTAGCGGCATTCAGATCGGCCACATGCGCGTACCACTCGGTGTAATCGGTATCATTTATGAAGCACGACCTAATGTCACTGTAGATGCAGCTGGCTTATGTATCAAATCGGGCAATGCCACCATTTTACGCGGCGGCTCAGAAGCCATTCATTGCAACCAAGCACTTGCTGCCTTGGTGCATGAAGGCCTTAGCAAAGCTGGCTTGCCAGCACACGCAGTACAGGTTGTTGAAACCACTGACAGAACCGCGGTAGGCGAGCTGATTACCATGCAGGATTATGTTGATGTAATCGTGCCACGTGGCGGCAAAGGCTTGATTGAGCGCATTAGTAACGAAGCACGTGTACCCGTGATTAAACATTTGGATGGCAATTGCCATGTGTTTGTTGATGCCGATGCTGACCCACAAAAAGCCTTAGACATTGTGGTGAATAGTAAAACGCAACGCTTGGGCACTTGTAATACGATGGAATCGTTGCTGATAGACGCAGCAGTCGCCGATCTATTACTACCAGAAATTGCCAAAGCACTACTCGCAAAAGATGTAGAAATTCGCGGCTGCAAAACCACTTGTGCATTGGTACCAGAAGCCATCGCAGCGACTGAAGAAGACTATTACACCGAATACCTAGCGGCGATCACCTCTTGTAAAGTGGTGGATGGTTTAGCGGCTGCAATCGCACATATTAATGAGCACTCATCGCAGCATACCGAATCCATTGTTAGTGAAAACTACACTAACGCTAGACGTTTTTTACGTGAAGTTGATTCTAGTAGTGTGATGGTGAATGCCTCTACGCGCTTTGCCGATGGTTTTGAATATGGTCTAGGTGCTGAGATTGGCATTTCTACCGACAAAATCCATGCGCGTGGGCCTGTAGGCTTGCACGGCTTAACATCAGAAAAATATATCGTGCTAGGTGACGGCCAAATACGCCAATAAGTATGCAGCATATTGGCATTTTAGGCGGGACATTTAACCCCATTCACTTTGGGCATTTGCGTATTGCAGAGGAACTCAAAGAAAATCTCAAGCTCGATCAAGTCAGATTTATTCCGTCAGCCAACCCGCCACATAAAGATGCTCCAAAAGTCACCGCGGAGCAGCGTGCTGCAATGGTGGCGTTAGCGATTGCAGAGAATACGAGCTTTGTTTTAGACGAGCAAGAGCTTAATCGCACTGGTGCTTCTTATACTATTGATACGCTCAAGCAATTAAGACGCACACTGGGTGACACCTGCAGTATTAGCTTTATCATGGGTAGCGATGCATTTGTCCATTTAGAAAGCTGGCACCAATGGGAATCACTCCTAGACTATACCCACCTTGTGCTAGTCAACCGTACTCAGTCAGCACCTACGCCTAAATTAAGCACTCGATTAGAAACCTATCTTGGGCAACACTATACTGAAGATCCTGACCTTTTAGCTGAATCTGAAAATGGTTTCATCCATATGCAAGCGGTGACTTCACTGACGATCTCCTCTACTTTTATACGCAAGCAAAGCAAAGCAGAGCAATCTATCCGTTATTTGACACCGACAAAAGTAATCGACTATATCAATCAGCATCAGCTCTACCTGTAAACTTTGTTTAATCGATAGCGATTCAATCACTAAACACTGCTTTCAGTTTTGCACCTGAAAAGCATTTCCGTTATGCTCTTAGTTAATAAACAATAATCTTTCGGGGGATGATCATGCGCTTATTCACTAAGCAATGGGGAACGACACTCTTAATTTCAGTCGTATTAACCGCTTGCGGCACTAATCCAGTCACCAAAAAACGTGAGTTTCAGTTTGTCTCTGAAGCGCAAGAGATCTCAATTGGTAAACAGAACTATAGTCCTGCACGTCAATCACAAGGTGGGGATTATATTTTGGACCCTGAGCTCACGGCGTATGTCCAATCCGTCGGTCATAAACTCGCTAAAGTCTCTGACCGCCAGCTGCCTTATGAATTTGTTGTCATCAATGATTCAGTGCCTAACGCTTGGGCCATGCCAGGCGGAAAAATCGCGTTTAATCGTGGCTTATTATATGAGCTTAATTCTGAAGCAGAACTCGCCGCGGTGATGGGGCACGAAATCGTTCATGCAGCAGCACGTCACGGTGCCAAAGGGATGGAACGCGGCATCATGCTACAGGGCGCGATGATTGCAGTAGGCATTGGCGCGCAAAACAGCGATTATGCCAACTTAATCGTTGGCGGCGCGCAAATCGGTGCGCAATTGATTTCAAGCAGGTATGGTCGTAGCGCTGAAAGTGAATCTGATTTATATGGCATGCAATACATGAAAGCCGCTGGTTATGACCCTGCAGCAGCCGTCACCTTACAAGAGACCTTTGTACGCCTTAGCGCAAGCCGTAAGAGCGGCTTTATTGATGGCCTATTTGCCAGTCATCCGCCTTCACAAAAGCGTGTAGCCGATAATCAAGAAACACTCAAAACACTTGGCAGCGGCGGCTTTTGGGGTAAAGACGTCTATGCGCAAAAAACCGCCAAACTCAAAGCCAGCAAAAGTGCCTACCTCACTTATGATGAAGCCGTAAAAGCCCTTAAAAGCAATGAGATCGAAAAAGCCAAAACACTGGCCCGCAAAGCCATCAAAGCCCAACCCAAAGAGGCACGATTTCAAGAGCTGCTCGGCGACATTGCCATGACTGAGAAACAACCAAAACAAGCGCTTGGCTTTTATAACAAAGCGATTAACATGCAGCCTGACTATTTCAAGCCACATGCACAAGGCGGCATTGCACTATACAAACTAGGACGTAAAGCTGAAGCAAAAGCTTACCTGACCAAAGCTAACTCTTACCTACCTACAGCGCCCAGTCATTATATTTTAGGTGAAATTGCTGAAGCCAACGGCGAGATGCAAAGTGCGCTCAAAAATTACGGCACGGCTGCTAGTTCGCCCTCTGAAATCGGAAAGCGTTCTAAAGAACGGTATGTCCGCTTGGATTTCCCTAATAATCCACAAAAATACCTGCGCGCTGGCGCACAGGCAGATCGAAATGGTCAGATTTATGCTGTGATTCAAAATCCAACACCGCTTGCTGTATC
>CAZCBF010000186.1:0-3529 GCA_964496895.1 uncultured Methylophilaceae bacterium
AAGTCGTTGCAGGTAATGTCGTGATTGTCCGTTATGAAGGCCCTAAAGGTGGTCCAGGCATGCAGGAAATGCTCTACCCAACCTCGTACATCAAATCCAAAGGCTTAGGCAAGTCTTGTGCTTTACTGACGGATGGACGCTTCTCAGGGGGAACATCGGGCTTATCTATCGGCCATGTCTCACCAGAGGCTGCGTCTGGCGGCGCGATTGGGCTTGTGAAAAATGGTGACATTATTCGCATTGATATTCCAAATAGAACGATTAATGCCTTAGTATCAGATGAAGAGCTTGCCGCTAGAAGAGCTGAGCAAGAGGCGCTAGGGTGGAAACCCGAGAAAAAACGCAAGCGTAATGTCTCTGCGGCGCTAAAAGCATTTGCGATGCTGGCAACCTCTGCAGACAAAGGTGCAGTACGCGATCTTGATCAACTTGAAGGACTATAAAAGAGTGATCAGATAAAAAGTTTTACAATTATATTGAATCAGGCAGTACCATGAATAAAAGTGATGAACATTACAGCAAACATCCGGATACCCATGTGGCAGAAGATGACGTTAGATTTATAAAAGATGAAAACGGTTTAGATTACATCGAAATCGAAAATCGCTATGCAAGCGCCAAAATCGCATTGCAAGGCGGCCACGTGATGGATTGGCGTCCTAAACACACGGAAGAGCCTGTGCTTTGGATGTCTGACAAATCTCGTAACGAGGTCGGGCGCTCTATTCGTGGTGGCATTCCGATTTGTTGGCCTTGGTTTGGTGCGCATCCGACTGATAGCAGCCTTTGTATGCATGGTTTTGCGCGCGTTACACCATTTAGAGTGATCGACATTGGTCAGAGCAATACTGGTGAGACACATGTCATTTTAGAAATGGCGCAAACAGAAAACGCCCAGCGCCAACTCTCCTATCGCTATACTTTGGTACTAACCATCGAAATTGGCAAAACACTTTCACTCAAGCTAGCCACCACCAACCGTGCTAGACATCCTTTCTTTATGGGAGAAGCGTTTCATACTTACTTCAATATCAGTGATGTTGACAATATCAAGATTTCTGGCTTGGATGGTGCAGAATATGCAGACAAACTGTTTGATTATTGGCGTGATAGACAAGAAGGCGACCTCACATTCAACCAAGAGTTTGATCGCGTATACGTGAGCACAGATGCAACGACCATGATTCATGACGAAGGCCTTAATCGTAGAATACAAATTGAAAAAACCGGCAGCCAATCCACTGTGGTCTGGACGCCTTGGCAACGTAAAGCCAGTCAGATTGTTGACATGCCAGAAGGTGATGGCTGGCGCAGTATGATTTGTGTAGAAACCGCCAATGCGATGGAAAACCTAGTGATGATTAACCCAGGGTATACGCATGTACTGTCCGTAAAATACTCTGCGTTAGCCGGTGCGGAGTAAAACCTTATCTTTGCAACGTCAACCAATCAGAATTTATAGACGTTAATACTGTCTTAACATTCATAATATAGCGATAAAAACGAGGAATTACGATGAAGAAATTATTAGCGATGCTAGCTATTGCTTCAGGGTTGATAGCCAGTAATGCTAATGCTGACGATGCTGTCATAGCCATCGCGCAAAAAAGTGGCTGCTTTGCTTGCCATAGTGTACAAGAGAAAATCATGGGGCCTGCTTTTATTGACGTCGCCGCCAAATACAAAGGCGATCAGCAAGCAATTAGTAAGCTTGTGAAAAAAGTAAAAGAAGGTGGTAACGGTACCTGGGGATCTCCATCCATGCCGCCCAACAGCCCTGCTGTGAATGATGAAGACATCACTAAAATTGTCCAGTGGGTACTCACACTCAAATAAGCCAGCCTTAGCCACTGGCTTTTTATTGCACTAAAGCCTGACTCTAAAAAAAGCCAAATAAATTTAAAACCACAATCACCACGGCTAGAGGTGCTATTACGGTATTACCCACTTTCCAAAACCAATAGCTTATGCCTGACAACCTTAACTCTTGCATAATGTGTGATTTTTTCATTTGATAACCCGCAAATATCGCCATCAATAACCCACCCAGTGGCAACATCACGGTAGAAGTCAATTTATCCAAGCTATCAAAAATATTCAGCCCAAATGCCAGTTTAATATGGCTCCACTCATTAAATGAGAGCAACACTGCACTACCCACCACCCAGATCAACAAGCCCATCAAGGTGCTCGCCTTAATACGGCTCAATCGAGTGGTCTCAACCAACCATGCGACAGCTGGCTCGACTAATGAAATAGCAGACGTCCATGCAGCAAAACCAACCAGTAAAAAGAATAAGGTGGCAAATATTTCACCATAAGGCATCTTGCCTAATGCAATCGGCAAGGTCTCAAAAATCAAACCCGGGCCTGCATTGGGCTCTAGATTATTAGCAAACACCAATGCATAAATTGCCAAACCAGTAAACAAGCCCAACACCGTATCAAGCAGGACAATAAACAAGGTTGTTTGCGCGATCGACTCTTTTTTATCCAGATAAGAGCCATAAACCATCACCGAACCCATGCCTAAACTCAAAGTAAAAAAAGCGTGGCCCAATGCTGACAGCACCGCCACTGGTGTGACTTTAGAAAAATCTGGCGCAAACATAAACTGTAATGAGGCCGCCATGTCCCCTTCTGATAGGCTATAGCCGAGCAATATTAGTAAGATGACAAACAAGGTAGGTATCAGAATATTATTGGCTCTTTCCAAACCAGCACTGACCCCACGCGCAACCACAAACATCGTGAGGCCTAAAAACAAAGTATGCAAAGTCAGTAGCTTTTGTGGCTGCGCCAACAATTGCGCAAACTTATCTGAGGCCTGCTCTGCGGAAATACCAGTAAAATTACCTTGAAAAGCCTCACCAATATAATTCAGCACCCAACCAGCAACGACACTATAAAAACTCAAAATGAGCACGCCTGCCAAAATACCCATGCCGCCAACCCAGCGCCAGATTGGGCTGGCACCCGCTTCTTTTGCCAATGTCGCCATTGTATTCATCGGGTTTTTCTGCCCGCGGCGGCCCAGCATAATCTCCGTCATCATCAGCGGAATCGCCACAAACACAATCGACACTAAAAAGATCAGCACAAATGCACTACCACCATTCACGCCTATCATATAAGGCAATTTCCAAATATTGCCTAAACCAATGGCCGAACCTGCGGTTGCTAGCATAAAGGTCCAACGGTTGGCCCATTGGCCTCTTTTTTCTGTGCTCATGTATTATTCTCTTATTATTGAAAGTAGCGTTTGGTTTCTTGTTTGATCACTTTAGATAATAGTAACAAACCAATCAAGTTTGGTATCGCCATTAAACCATTCATTAAGTCAGAGAAATTCCAAACAAAATTAAGACTTGTGATTGCGCCAACCATCACAGCCACCGTAAAAAACACGCGAAACACCTTAATCGCTTTGTCGCCAAACAAATACTCCACGGCCTTTTCCCCATAGTAACTCCAACCGATTAAGGTAGAAAATGCAAAAAACACTGTCGCTACAGCAACAATTATGCCA
>CAZCBF010000187.1:0-3482 GCA_964496895.1 uncultured Methylophilaceae bacterium
AAAATACTGTGGGTTTTTTGTGACAATCGGGTAGTTCAGTTTGACGCCACTCTGCAATGGTTTTGGTGATGATGGTTTCTTCGGCTAATGAGATATCACGGGCAATGCAGAGTTTGCTATGCGGCTGGCAGTGTTTGACCATGTCTTCTAGCAAGTGCATATTGCGATAGGGCGTTTCAATGAAAATTTGTGTTTCGTTAAATTTGGCCGAGTTTTGTTCGATGGATTTTAGGCGTTTGATTCGGTCAGCTTGGGCGCTAGGTAAATAGCCTAAAAAAGTAAATCGCTGCCCATTCATCCCGCTTGCCATCAGGCTGAGCAAGATGGATGATGGCCCCACGAGTGGCGCAATACGGATGTCTTTTTGATGCGCAATCGCCGCGAGCTTGGCACCGGGGTCAGCCACGCCAGGGCAACCCGCCTCAGACATAAGACCAATGTCTTTGCCTTGGCTTAACGGCGATAATAATTTGGGCAGTTGGTTTGGCTTGGTTTGATTGTTGAGTGTTTCAAACGTTAATTCACGGATGGCATTAGGATGTTTGCTAGCACTCAAAAACTGGCGTGCGGTTTTTTCATTCTCAACAATAAAATGCTCAAGCTGGTGTATCTGCGCAACCACTGCCGGTGGTAATACTTCATTGATGGTGTTGTTATCCCCGAGTGTGACGGGGATGAAATACAAGGTGCCTTTGCTCATGTTTATCGATAAACTTTCACTAGTGTGCGGTAGCTCAAAATGGCCTTACCTTCAGCGGGCACTTTTACCATCCAGCTGTTTTGGTGGCTATTAATTTTTTCGCCTTTGTGGCTTTGTTTTAAGATTTCCCAATCGCCTGGCATCGGTTCAATCACCTTCACAGTGACTGAGCTGGCTTTGGCATTGCGAATCTCAATCTGATAAGCGCTCTCGTAAAATTTCTTTTTACGCTCGGTACTTGGTTTGATTTTAAAGTCGGTTTGTTTTTTGTCGGCAGTGACATCAAATGCTTGGCCGAGCTTGAGGCGAACGGTTTCGTTTTTAGCCGTATGCTCAATGCGGTCCTCACCAATAAACTGTACATTGCCGCGACTGTCTTTTTTGTAAGCACGTAAAATACCTTTGGGTAAAGGTACGCCTAACTGACTGGCTTTTTTGTTATCAAAAGAAAGGTAGATATTGGGTTTGAGTTTTTTGCCCAGCTCACCCTGGCGGCTGTAGTAGTAATAATTGGAACCCACTAGCTCAAGCTGCTTAGTCACAGGCACTTGTTGCGCGGATAACAATGCCACTTGCTTGGTTTGCTTTTGCTTAATCGTGGTTTTGTTATCTAAGGTATACAAGTGATAATCCAGCAATGATTCTTCTTGCATGGCTGGTGCTGCAGCATCGGCCACCATGGCCTCCATGCGCACGGCTTTGGCGCTATACTGTCTTTTCGGCGTGACTTGGTTGACCTCACCAGCCACTAATTGCAACTGTGCATTAGTGTATTGGGTTCCAGACTGGTTGTTGAGTGTGACCCAGCCGGATAAATCAATAGTGCCTTCTTTGTCACTGAGCTCTGCTACATAATCGGCTTTCCAACTCAGCCCTGTTGTAAGGTAGCTGAGCTCAACGGCTTGTGAGCCTGCTTGTTTGCTATTGAGCGTGGTGACCAAGGTTGGGCGGTCGCGCAAGTTGTCTGGAATCGTGTCATATACGATACGGCCTGCGGGGTTGGCCTCGATGCGATTGCCAATTTTTAGGACTACACCGCCATTGTTAGCGAGTACGGTGGCTTTTTCAGTCTTGCTTTTTCCCGTGCTGGGGTTAGTGGTGATGTAGCTTACTGTTTTGCCTACATATTTATCGAGTAGCTTTTGTGGGCTGAGCAGATCAAAATCAAAATTTTGCTCATAGGTTTGAAGGTGATTGCCTTCACTCTTGAGCAGGGCAGTTTCTGGTCGCATGAGGGCGCTGACTTCTCTAAAGGCAAGGTCTTGCACGCCTTTTTTTAATGTGACTACACGCTTGTCTTTGACTAAGGCAAGATTGTTATTGTAGATCGTTACAGCAACGCTTTTTTGTGAATCTACGGTGCTTAATATTTCTTTAGCAGTGCTTATATTGCTGGCAAACAAGCTTAGTACTAATACGCTTGGGATGAGTGCTTTGGTAAAGTTGGCTGATTGGCGAATTGTTGGCATTGGCTTTTCCCAGTTGGTTGCGTGACAATATCTTATACGCTTTACTATTCAAACGACAGTGTTTAAATCACGTTGACATTTTCTGCTGACAACATCGCAATGAGGCGTATTAATGGCAGGCCGATAAGCGCATTAGGGTCATCGCCTGTCATGCGTTCAATAATCGCGATGCCAAGGCCTTCTGATTTGGCACTGCCGGCACAGTTGTAAGGCTGTTCTTTGTTGAGATAGTTTTCAATTTGATCATCACTCAGTGACTTAAACGCAACTTCATATGGCACGACCTCGGCTTGCATATTGTCAGAACTTGAATTGTACAAACACAAAGCACTATGAAAAGTAACCACACGGCCACGCATACGCTTGAGTTGTTTAGTCGCATTATCATGCGTTAATGGCTTGCCTAGTTGCGTATCATCGAGCATGGCGACTTGATCACAGCCAATAATTAAGGCTTGTGGGTGAGTTACGGCGATTTTTTTGGCTTTTTCTTGTGCGAGTCGTACTGCGGTGGCTGGCGCAGTTTCATCAGCCAAGGGGGTTTCATCAATGTCCGGTGAGATGCAGGTAAAGGGCAGTTGTAGCCTTTCTAGCAGCTCGCGACGATAGGGTGAGGAGGAAGCTAAAATAAGTTGCATGTGCTTTGTAATATTGGTTGCCGTTAAATATAAAAGCCGACAGTCTTAACTGTCGGCTTGCGTGTATTGATTGCCATAATCCTAATCAGGTTGGATTTCAATTAAGGATTCATCAGGCGTCACGCTATCACCTTTTTCTACGTGGATCGCAACGACAGTACCGCCAACAGCAGCTTGAATTTCGTTTTCCATTTTCATGGCTTCAATTACTACCACGCCATCACCAGCAGCCACTTTGTCACCGGCAGCGACTTTAACATCGACGATGGTGCCTGGCATGGAAGTGGTGACATGACCTTTGTGCGTTGGGCGTGGGCGACCGCTTGTCGCGGGCTTGTCAGTTTTGCGTTTGGCTAGTTGCTCACCAGAGTTCGTCACTTCTGTTTCACTTAATGTTTCGATCATGACTTCTTCTGCTTGGCCATCAATCTGTACATAGTATGGACGTTTTTCTTCACCGGGATGGCCGCTACCTGTCACATTGATATGGAAGGTCTCACCATGTAAGGTCACGCGGAACTCGGTTGGCGCATAGCGGGTAGAGGCCGCTTGAACAGTTTGTTTGTCTAATAATGGCTCAGGCTCTAGTGAGCCTGCTTCACGCTCTTGCAAGAAGGTTTGGCCAATGTCAGGAAACATTGCATATGTGAGTACATCCTCTTCTGACTTGGCAAA
>CAZCBF010000188.1:0-761 GCA_964496895.1 uncultured Methylophilaceae bacterium
AAATGGCGGTAAGCTTTTGCCAAACATGGCTTACAAAAGTGATTGCCGTCTTGGCCATGTTGGTGACTTTGCTGATCCATATGCCTTATCAACAACTTTATTTGATTGTTTTGGCTGGCATTGCTGCAGCGTTATTGTCGACAGAAGGCCATGTAAAGCCTCATCAACCAATAGTACATGTGGCTTACTCCACAAAACTGGCTTGGGTTTTACTCGCTACGTTTAGTGGTTTGTTGATCTTGAGTGTTGCACCAATACACCTCAATGAGATGAGCTTAGCCGCTATTGGACAGATCTTTTATCAAGCCGGTGCCTTAGTGTTTGGTGGAGGTCATGTGGTCTTGCCCTTATTGACTGAAGCCACAGTGGATGCACAGTTGATCAGCGAGGCTGATTTTCTAGCGGGCTATGGTGCGGTGCAAGCACTGCCTGGGCCACTGTTTTCATTTGCTGCATTTTTGGGTAGTGAGTTAATGCACTCGAAAGGTGTACACTTCGCCGCTGCTATTGTTGCAACGATAGCGATCTTTTTACCTGGCTTTTTATTACTGACTGGCATGCTCCCTTTTTGGCAACGATTAATGCAGCTGCGCTATGCACAAACCGCTGTGAACGGTGTCAATGCTGCGGTGGTGGGCTTGCTCGCGGCAACCTGGCTCACCCCGCTTTTGCTAAGCAGTTCCACCTCGATCAAAGACGGTGCGATCGTGCTAGCGGGTTTTATCTGTTTGTATTTCTGGCGCAAGCCTGTGATTTTGGTC
>CAZCBF010000188.1:771-3450 GCA_964496895.1 uncultured Methylophilaceae bacterium
GTCATCGGCTTGATTGTGTTGTTGAATGTACTCTTTAGCCTTCAAGCGCAGCTGCCTTGGTGAGTTGCTGCGATATGATTTCTTGGGCCTCGGCCAATGGCAGTGCTTGATAGGCATCACCTTGCTTGGTCACAAGCCCTAATGCGTTTAATTTATCTACAGCATCATCTACCTCAAAATCAATCGTACTTTGCAAGTTTTGCTTAAACCAGGCTTCTACTGCTTGATCAAGCGCTGGCTGCGACAATGGTTCTGCTGATAGCAACAGCAGGTAATAGGCCATGATCGCTTCTTTGCATTCTTCTTCCTCTGCGGCATCGATCAAGCGGTGAAATACACCCATATTGTTATCGAGGTTTTTAAAGTAGAGGTTATCCGCAAGCGTTTTCATAAAACGGATTTTACGGTTTTTGAAGTTGCTAAACTGCTTCCATAGAAATGCGCCTAAGGTACCAAAGCCAGCCGCGAGTGCTAATACGTTGGTTTGATTTAGCTCGACTGCTTTATCGCTCATACCCAACCAAAAAGCCAATAAAGCGCCGCTGAGCAATAAGGTGGTGCCCAATTTGGTGACCAACATAATCACGCCACCCACTGCGGCTGGCACACCGATCATCACTTTGTCTATTGGGCGCATGCGCACTTCTGAATTGGGAAAAAGCATTTCCAGATCACCACGTGGGATGTTACGAAAGTACTTCACTATGGTTGCACCAGGTTGAAAGAATAAATCCTCTCGCTGCTGCGCATCGAAATACGATTGTGGTTTAAATTTCACAATCACCACCACACGGTCGTAATTGATAAATTCAATCGCTTTCTTTTTTAAACCAAACCATGTGCTGATGGTTTCATTACGCAAAGACTCGCCGCGTCTAAAAAATAGGATTTGATCAAAATCATCAAAATCAATTTGCAGCCTGATATTAAAAAGTGACGTTTCTTCCAGTGCGCGCTTGAGGTCTGCATCGGTAATACGCTCAAAGTTAGCTTGATTGAGTAGATCTTGAATCGTTTCAAACAAGTGCGCTTCTTTCTCAGCCAATTGGTCTGGCGTTGGCTGATACATGCCCACAGTATCACTATCTGGATTAATTGGCGCATACGCGTCTTTTAAACCTTCAATCGATTGGTGAAACTTTAAGTGGTAGTGCAAGTTTAGTAATTCGCACAGCTTACCCAATTGTACTGCATCTATCTGATGTGCTTTTGCATCCTCTTGAATAAACCGAATAAGGTCATTGCGGCGATAAGGAATGAATCGGGCTGGCTCGGGTACTTGCATGCGTATAATTGCCTTTGGCTTGTTTTGTGATTAAAAAAAGCCCGTCATGCGGGCTTTTAGTCAGCTGGTAACGAAACTTTAGTTTAATCCAAAGCGGGCAATAGGTATAGTTTAGAGCGACTGACTAGAGACAAAATGTGCATCACAAAACGCATTAAAATCTTGAATACTGAGTGGTTGGCTAAATAAATAGCCTTGGTACTCATAACACCCGTATTTCGCTAAAAATTCTTTTTGGCCTTCATACTCGACCCCTTCAGCAATGACATTGAGGCCTAAGCTTTTTGCCAAGGCAACGATTGTTCTTGCAATCACCGCATCATTATTATCAGTGAGCACATCGCGCACAAAAGATTTATCGATTTTGAGCTGATTGAGCGGTAGCAGTTTTAAGAAGCTCAATGAAGAGAAGCCAGTACCAAAATCATCTAATGAAAACGTCACACCTTTATCACGCAATTGCGACATTTTTGTAATCACTTCATCAATGTCTTTGGCTAGCATACTTTCTGTCAGCTCTAATTTAAGGCGTTTGGGGTCAGTGCCTGCTTGCTCACAAGCTTGTAAAACTTGACTCACAAAGTTAGCTTGTTGGAATTGACGTGCACTAACATTCACCGCTAGGTTTAACGATACCGTATCAGCATGTTGACTCCACTTTGCTAATTGCTGACAAGCGGCTTCCAGCACCCATTGGCCGATCTCTGTAATCAGCCCTGTCTCTTCTGCTAATGGGATAAATTCCATCGGCGAGACAAAACCGCGTTTAGGGTGTTGCCAGCGTATCAACGCTTCTGCACCGGTCACATGACCAATGCGGTCTAATTGCGGCTGATAATATAATTCAAACTGTTGTAGGCTAATAGCTAAACGTAAATCTTCTTCTAGCTTGTTTTTTTGCAGTATGTTCGCTTGAACATTTTGATCAAAAAAGCGTAAACAATTTTTGCCAGCATGTTTAGCTTGATACATGGCAACATCCGCTCTTTTTAATACTTCAGCAACAGTGTCAGTGATCCCATTAAATAATGTTGCCCCCAGAGTGGGTGTATTAAAGTACTCAAGGCCATTAAGTAGGTAAGGTTGATTCAATGCCGCGATCACCTTATCACCCACCGCTTCAATCTGCTGTGTTGCATGCTCTGACTTTGTCTCCAGCTGGTCTAACATCACCACAAACTCATCACCACCTAGCCTTGCAACCGTATCGGCTTCTCGCAAACAGGCTTTTAGCCTTGTTGCTACAAACTGTAATAATTCATCACCTGACTCATGGCCCAGCGTTTCATTGAGTGTTTTAAAATCATCTAGATCAATAAAAATTAATGCACCATAGCTGCGATCGCGCTGGCTTTGCAATAACGATTGTGCCAAACGATCAATGAGCAGTCTTT
>CAZCBF010000189.1:0-3446 GCA_964496895.1 uncultured Methylophilaceae bacterium
CTTAGCAAGGCGTTAAAGCGCAAGTATGAAATTCATTGCCCTAACATTATTAGCTATTACATTAGTAGGCTGCGATCTTACGGGCTTCCTATCGGGTGAGGTTGGCACGGCAATTCGGAAAGAGGTACGGGATAAAGGAGTCAAAGAAATAGACTTAGGGACTGTCATCCCATTTAAATGGAATAAGCTTTATTTGTTTGCTCCATATACTCCTTCTTCTCACGTGTGCAAGGAATTAATAATTCCTGAGAGCCAATGTGCCAGTGTAATCTCTCAAGAATCGATGGATGACGGTGAAATGTATATGGTTTTCAAGCTGAATGGAAAAATCATACACCAAGAAATGTACATACGATTCAATGGCGACTTCACTCCCATTGACTACCCAATTCCAATAAAGGCAGGGAATTCAAAGTTCACCGTTATAAATAGCGGCAGCAAGTCGGCAAGCGGTCATGCTTGGCTAAAGTTAGTACCAGCATCGGCTTTAACAAGTAAAGGCACTGGACGCAGCAATGCTGCGCCCGTGCATTAAACGTTAGGCATATAAATGAACACTCGAGAATTAACAACTAATGATCACGAATCTTTAATTGAGCTATTTAGAGATACGCCAGGGGTAACTGTTCGTGAAGCTGATTCAAGAGAGGCAACTAAAACCTATTTAGATAGAAACCCAGGCCTAAGCTTCGCAGTTGTGGAGAATAAAAAAATTATCGGCTGTGTTATGTGCGGCCATGATGGCCGTAGAGGTTATTTGCAACATTTAGTGGTTAGAGAACAATATAGAAATGCAGGCATTGGTGAACATCTGTTACCACCTGTATTAAAGCTATAGAAAAAGTAGGTATTGAAAAGACGCATATTTTTGTATTCAAAACAAATACTACGGCAAACTCTTTTTGGGTGAAGCGTGGATGGCGGCTTAGGGGTGACCTTAATATGTATTCGTATAATGTTTCATCAAACACAAATGCCTAAAAAACTTTAAATTCACTTCCGCCACAAAAGGCTAAAAACCCTAAATATATTATTATTTAGGGTTTTTTATTATCGGTATTACCTGTTGATCACTAGAGATAGTTAGTCGTTCTTATCTTTGTGAAGATCCAGTCTTCGATTTTTTGTTGCCAGATGGCTAAGATTGGTAACGGTCTTTTTACAAAATGCTGGGTCGTAATTCCCTTGATATCGATATTTTGTAATTGGCCGATAATGCCAGAAGGTGTTTCAACCCATTCACTGTATAAAGTATAGCTGGTGATAAGGTCATCGAGTGATAGGTTAATCTGATTATCTGTACAGACTTGTTGATGCCATTGTGTTGCAGAAAGTTGTCGTGGGGATGGTTTTACTAACTCTGAAAATACCCATTCATCAATTTGTGGCAGCGTGTTGAATAACGCTAACATTGCTTTACTGATTGGCATATGCTTGTCACGGATGTTGATGGTGCGTTGCTTGGTATCGATGTCTTGCCATTTGAGTGCTAATAGCACTTTCTGGTTTCTACCCGTCAGTAGTAAGATTTTCAGGTAGGCTTTTACGGTAATATCATCAATGCTGTCAACGGCTTGATACCAAGCTGGTAATTGCTCAGGGGACAAGTATCTTGGCTCAACATGGTTTAGCGATTGAACCCACTCTTCCATTTTGACCAGCATTGATGATGGAATGGCATATTGATAAATATCATGTGAATGGCACCATCTCAAAAAGTTAAGGCACAGTTTTGCGTTAAATCGTAAGTGGCTTTCTGGTATGTCTTTGAGGTTTTCTCCCCAAGCTTGAATATGAGCGACTGATAAGCCCGACATCTTCACATTGGCCAGTGGTGCTAGTGCGGTTTCGATTAGTTGATTATGCTGTTCATAACGTCTTTTTGACCAAGTGTTGATGCCGTGTTCTGGTTCATAGTGCGCTTGAATATAATTGAGCCATGCGTACTGTACCGTTTCATTTTTGAGTTGTTTTTTATTGCTAAGCGCTTCTGTCGATCGCCATTGTGAGGCTTGTTTCTGTTCAATTTTTCTTGGATCGACACCCATGCGAATGAGCGAGCGTAGCTTTGTGGCTTGTGATCTTGCTTCTTCTAAGGAATGATCTTGAATATTTCCAATCGTGATGCGAATGGATTTGTTATGTAATGAGGCTTCAAAGATATACGCTTTGTTGCCGCTAGCAGTTATCCGAAGGCCAAAATTTGGTGTCTCAGAATCCCAATGTAAACTCTGATTCTTACCAGGCGGACATTGCAGGCTTGCGATAAGCAATGAGGTAAATGTTTGTTTTACCTTTTTGAATTTAACTGATTTAGCTTTGACCATAAACGCGTGTTTTTGTATTTTTATTATTGATTACTTTGACTACTGTTTCATCATGACTTAATCATGAGTAAAAGTGATTGATTGCATTATAGAAGGTGAGTAATGATCTTGATTGCTGAAGTAATCTTGTTTTCACTTGGTAATTTAGCTGTTTAAAAGTACTGAATACCGCATGTTAAAATGGTTAAATACTTTGTTTAAGTGATCAAACATGTCAGAAAAACACACACAAGCAGAATCAATGGCCGTAAACGAGAGCCCATTTAAAGGCAAAACGGGTATTAAGCGATTAGTTAATGCGGTTGGATATTCGATTGAAGGTTTAAAAGCTGCGTTTCAACACGAAGACGCTTTTCGTCAGGAGGTATTTGCTGCAGCGGTACTGATCCCACTGGCGTTATATCTGGAGACTACTGCTACAGGACGTGC
The DNA here is from genome assembly GCA_964496895.1 of uncultured Methylophilaceae bacterium. Lineage (GTDB taxonomy): Bacteria > Pseudomonadota > Gammaproteobacteria > Burkholderiales > Methylophilaceae > Methylotenera. The sequence continues at coordinate 2,757 of CAZCBF010000189.1, forward strand.
TTTAATGATCGGCAGTGTATTTTTGGTATTGCTGGTCGAATTATTAAATTCTGCAGTTGAGGCAGTGGTTGATCGTGTGTCAGTTGAGCGCCATGCGCTGGCTAAACGGGCTAAGGATATTGGTAGTGCTGCGGTATTTGTTGCGATTGCCAATGCGCTAATCATTTGGGCTTTGATACTGTTTGGCTAGTTCAAACTTCTTGTCAATGGCGGATTATTGATTGGCAAGTGATAGGTGTCGTCTTTAGACTGTTTTGAGCACACATTAAAAAAGCCGGCAATCGCCGGCTTTTTATTGATGACAATGACTTAGAAGTTAGCCCTTGCACCAATGGTTAATGAACGTTCACCTGCGGGTGAAATGTCTTTTAAATAAGATGAGTGATCACGAATCTCATCATCTAGTAAGTTGTTTGCTCTCGCAAACAGCTCTACATTCCACTTATTGGTTGGCAGCTTATAGGCTACTAATGCAGTAACGTTGGTATAACTATCCGTCCTTAATTCATTATCTGCAGTTTTGTTTTGGTCAAATGCATGCAATACATCAAAACGTGCATTAAAACTACCTTGACGATAATTAGCGCCCAAGCCTAATCTTGCAGGAGCAATACGTGGTAGATAAGTACCTGTATCAGACTCTTTTGCATTGACATAATCACCACGTACTTTAAGTGTTAGTTTTGGTGT
>CAZCBF010000190.1:0-3408 GCA_964496895.1 uncultured Methylophilaceae bacterium
AAGCCTGCGAGTTTTGCGATGGGTTTTTCAGTTTTCGGCGCAATGTTTAGCCCGAGCTTGGCAGAAAGGCGTACGGCACGCAGCATGCGTACTGGGTCTTCTTGATAGCGTGTAACAGGGTCGCCAATCATGCTCAAGACGCCTTTTTTTACATCGGTATAGCCATTGTGAAAGTCAAAAACAGACGCTGTGGCAGCATCGTAATAGAGCGCATTGATGGTGAAGTCTCGTCGCAGTGCGTCTTCTTCCATCGTGCCAAAGACATTGTCTCTTAAGATACGACCAGATTCAGCGATTTTGGCGGTTTTTTCGGATTGTTGTTCGTGATGACCTCGAAAGGTTGAGACTTCAATCATCTCATTACCAAACATCACATGTACAAGGCGAAAGCGCTTGCCGATGATGCGAGCACGTTTGAATACCGATTTGACTTCTTCTGGTGTGGCATTAGTGGCAACATCAAAATCTTTGGGGCTTTGGTTGAGTAGTAAATCTCTCACCGCGCCACCGACGATATAAGCCTGATAGCCTGCTTTTTGTAATGCGTCAGTTGTTTTGAGCGCAGCTTTGCTAATCAGCCTAGGATTGATTTGGTGTTGACTATGGGCAATTTTGGTCGCAGATTTCAACGGTCGTTCTGTATGCGCTTGCACACTGCGTTTGCCTGTTTTATTTTTTGAAGAAGTTTGCTCGTTTTCTTTAAATTTTAGTAGTTTGTTAATTAAGTTTTTTATCATGAAGCATCAAAACAATGATTGTTGATTGTTACAGCTTTTGCCAAAAAATATCAGATTTTCCTGCTTGTTTGTTAAGTATACGGCAACAAACAAACAATAGGTCAGACAAGCGGTTTAAATACTGTAATATTGGGTTGCCAATATTCGTTTGTCGGCTTAACTGAATCACGGTACGTTCCGCTCTTCTAGAAACGGTTCTAGCCAAGTGGCAGTGGGCGGCACTTTGTGCGCCACCAGGTAGAATGAATTCTTTTAGCGGCGGTAAATCTTGGTTGTAATGGTCGATTTGTTGCTCAATCCATTCTACCGATGTATTGGTAAAATAAGTTTGATTGGGTATGCATAACTCACCACCAATATTAAATAAGTCATGTTGTACGCGGGTCAGTACTTTCAATAAGTCATCAGACACTTCATGGGATAGTATTAGTCCAATGGTTGCGTTAAGTTCGTCGACATCGCCCATCGCCGACACCCTTAAGTCGGTTTTATCAATGCGGCTACCATCACCCAAGCCTGTGGTACCATCATCGCCAGTACGTGTATATAGTTTGCTTAAGCGGTTACCCATACTCTTAAGTGCCTTACAATCTTAATTTAATAAAAGTGATCATTGTAACCGATGATACTGTCGTTAGCTGCTCAGCATCCTGTAAAAGAGCAATTGTAGATAGCGTGATATGTTAGCAAAACCATCCAATACTGAGATTCAGCAATCTAAGATTAAGCCACTTAGGGTAGGCGTGATGGATTCTGGCGTTGGTGGTTTATCTGTGCTCAAACATTGTTTAAACCGAATGCCGCAAGCCAATTACCTTTATATGGCAGACAGTCAGTATGCACCTTATGGCGGTCAAACTGCGGAGCAAATTCGCAATCGTTGCTTGCACATTGCGCAGCAATTAATCGCACAAGAGGTTGATGCCATTGTGGTGGCCTGTAATACCGCCACTGCAGCGGCCATAGATTTACTGCGCGCGCGTTTGGATCTGCCGATTATTGGCATGGAGCCAGCGGTAAAGCCAGCAGTGCTAGCCACGCGCAACCAAAAGATAGGCGTGCTTGCCACGACTGGTACTTTACAAAGTGCACAGTTCGCAGCTTTGTTAGAAAACTATGGGAAGTCAGTGACAGTGAGCACGCAAGCTTGCGTGGGCTTGGTGGAGTGTGTGGAAAAAGGTGCTTTGGATACACCTCAGACCATGACATTATTAAAACGATATTGTGAGCCATTAATACAAGCGCAAGTGGACACGATTGTGTTGGGTTGTACACATTATCCTTTTTTAAAATCGCTAATTCAGCAGATTGTGGGTGATCAAGTCGAGTTGATTGAGACTGGTTTGGCCGTGGCCAAGCAATTGCAACGTCAGCTAGAAGCGCTAGGTTTGTTGAGCGAAGCTTCAAATGCTTCAAATGACGGAAATATTTTAGTACTGACTAACCAGCCTGGTGAGGATGCCGCAGCGGTGATTAGACAGTTGCTATATCCTTTAGCATCAGTGACGGTAAAGTATGAGGGCTTTTAGTTTTAGGTGAGGTCGGGGTTTGCTTTGTGAGAAACTTTGTAGACGATGTAAAAACCAATAAATCCGATTACCACACCTACCGTGTCTGCAACGATGTCCATTTTGTCGCCATTGCGAGAGGTTGTGAAATATTCTTGCATCACCTCCATACCCGTGCCGTAGGCAATCAGCGCCAGACCAATAAAAACACTTTGTCTGGAATAGGCGATGCAGCCAGTAAACATGAGTACAAAAAAGGTCAGCGCGTGTTGTGCCTTATCCCAAAAGTTAAAGCTACTAGGAATGGCATGGCTTGGAATCAGCAGCATGATGACTGTGACGAGACAACTGCCCCAAAACACAAAAGGGATGACTTTTTTAAGCCATCGGTAAAACGGGGTTGGGGTCATTAAGTGTCTACTTTAAATCTGAAGAGTTGATTAGGTGGTGGCTTGGGCTAATAATCTTGCTTAGCTTGCGCTAATGCTTATGGATCACTTCGCCAGCTTTAAGTTTGTACTTGGTGCCGCAATATGGACAGCTAGCTTCCCCGTTTTCGTCAAGGTCTAAAAAAACACGTGGATGAGAGCACCACAATGCGACCTCTTTGGTAGGGCAGTGCAGTGGTAAATCTTTTGCAGTCACTTCAAACGTTTTTGCTTCAGACATCTTGATCTCCTATTGGGTGTGGTTAGCGTTCTAAATAAAAGTTAACCAATCCATGTGTTTGGGTGAACGCCCATGCACAATATCAAAATATTGCGATTGTAGTTTTTCGGTAATTGGCCCGCGTACGCCATTACCAATGGCGCGGTTGTCTAACTCACGAATGGGGGTGACTTCTGCTGCGGTGCCTGTGAAAAAAGCTTCATCTGCAGTATACACTTCATCACGCGTAATGCGTTTCTCAACCACTTCCAAACCGTTTTCTTGCGCCAGTTGCACAATGGTGTCGCGGGTGATGCCCTCTAAAGCGCTGGTCAAGTCTGGCGTGAGCAATTTACCTTTACGTACGATAAAAATATTCTCACCAGAGCCTTCTGCGACATAGCCATCTACATCGAGTAGTAAAGCTTCTTGATAACCATCTTGCTGTGCTTCTTGGTGCGCCAAAATGCTGTTCATGTAGTTGCCATTGGCTTTGGCTTTACACATCGTGATAT
>CAZCBF010000191.1:0-3402 GCA_964496895.1 uncultured Methylophilaceae bacterium
GTACTGTCGTCAATGTCGGCAGCTACGGCAAAGGCTTTGGTAACGGCATGAGTGGTGGCGCGGCTTATCAATATGACCCATCAGGTGATATTGCGACGCGTTGTAGTAAAGACTCGGTGCGTGCGATTAGCTTGACTGAAGACAGCAGCTTAATCACCGGTGAAATCCAAGCCTTACACTATCACCTTCAAGGCCACGTTGATGCTACTGGCTCTAAAAAAATCCAGGCGATCTTAGACGATTGGAAAAACGAGCAAAAACACTTTTTTGTCTTAATCCCGCAAGCATTGTTTAACTATCACTGCAGTGATCGCATCTTAGGCAAAGCTGAGCCTAAAGCCATGATCGAAGAGCTATCAACAGCCTATGCCAAACAGTTTGTGAGCAAGATCAAACGTGGCTATGCTGATGCAGCCCAAGGGCAATACTTATTTAACAATGCACTACCGGGTTATGGCGATAGAGACTCAAGTTTAATTTGCGACTATATCAATGCCGCAGGTGTAATCAGACGTGGTGTAGAAGCGGCAGAAAAATCACCGGCACTCACTGCTGGCGAAACCATTGATGCCGTCACGCGCCATATGTTTGACAGTGAAGACCGCAAACTCATTGATGCCATCGCAAAAGACTGCAAAGCAGCACTGGCAGACTATGAAGTAGAAGCATTAGCAACATTGCTCGCACAAAAACGTTTACAAGACTACAAAGATGCATTGAGCATGCGTGAAATCTGGGACATGCGCGCATGGAGCCTCAGCGTTTGGATTATCGAGCGCGATCGCACCAATGCTGAAGAACTGGCAAACTACACAGCCTTTAACGAGCTACTTGCCAAACACTATTGCCAAACACTAGCAGAGAACAATCTGCTAGTCGCCTAATTTGGAGAGCATGTATGAATAATGAATTAGATAAGGCTAAACAAGTCCCATTTTTACCTGAAAACATCCCTTTTAGCCCTGATCAAAAACAATGGATGAGTGGCTTTTTTGCTGGTTTATATAGTCGCCTAATGGTGACAAACGAAGCAGGTCAAGCAGCACCAGAAGGCGCTGCCAGTGCTAAACCGTTAACCATCCTCTTCGGCACACAAACAGGCAATGCTCAAAGCGTGGCTGAAGATGTTGCCGATGTTGCCAAAACACATGGCATGCAAGCACATGTGCTAGACATGGATGATGCTGACTTAACACAGCTCGCCGCGACTGAACGTTTACTCGTGGTGACCAGTACTTATGGCGAAGGCGAAATGCCTGATAATGCAGAGAGCCTATGGGAAGCGATTAGTGCAGATGATGCACCTAGCTTTGCCAATACCTTTTACTCAGTACTCGCATTAGGTGATACCAACTATGATGACTTTTGCTTGGCCGGTATCCAATGGGATGAGCGCCTTGCTGAGTTGGGCGCACAGCGTGTTGTTGACCGTGTAGATTGTGATGTGGACTTTGATGAACCAGCCAATAACTGGACAGAAGCAGTACTCCCCATCATCACGCAAAAAGGTGAGCAAGGTGGCAGTGATGCGCCAGCAGCTGAGCCTGCAAGCGCACCTAAAAAAGCCAAATCAAAATACAACCGCGCTAACCCATTAGTCTCTGAGATTGTGGGTAAGAAAGCCGTCACACACCCAGATTCGAGTAAAGAAATTTACCACTATGAGTTTTCATTAAAAGACTCTGGCGAATCTTACGAAGCTGGTGATGCACTCAATGTTATTCCGCTAAACCGGCCTGACCTTGTGCAAGAGTTACTCAGTGCCATCAACGCTGATGGCGCACAAAGCGTTAACTATAATGATGTTGAACTATCACTCAATGATGTTTTGACTGAACAGCTTGAAATCCGCACACCTAGCAAAGACCTTATCGAAGCACTGGCTGCAAAAGCAGGCGATGATGCATTAAGCAAACTGGTCGCAGCCAATGACAACAGCGCCATGAGTGACTTCTTGTGGGGTAAAGATGTCGTCGACTTGCTCAAAGCCTACCCTGCTGCTAGCTTTAGTGTTGATGAATTCATCAAACTGCTTAGACCACTCGCGCCGCGTGCCTATTCGATCTCATCGAGTATCAAGCACCATCCAGAAGAAGTACACCTAACGATTGGTAATGTGCGTTATAACAGCAACGACCGTGACCACAACGGTGTGTGCTCAACCTTCTTGGCGGATATTGCAGAAGTTGGTCAAACCATAAAATGCTTCTTCTCACCCAATAAGAATTTTGCAGTACCTGTCGACCCAGAAGCACCAATGATCATGGTCGGCCCGGGTACTGGTATCGCGCCTTTTAGAGCCTTCCTTGAAGAAAGACTGGCCACAGGGGCTAAAGGTGATAACTGGTTATTCTTTGGTGATCGCAACAGCGAAACAGACTTTATCTACCAAGGTGAAATCGAATCCATGCAAACCAATGGCGTATTGGCAAAATTAGACTTAGCCTTCTCCCGTGATCAAGCAGAGAAAATCTACGTGCAAGACCGCATGATTGAAAAAGGTGCAGAACTCTTTGCGTGGCTAGAACGTGGCGGCTACTTCTTTGTCTGTGGTGATGCTTTCCGCATGGCAAAAGATGTCGACAAAGCCTTGCATCAGCTGATAGCCGAACACGGTAAATTATCAGCAGGCGATGCAGAAGCCTATGTGAATAAACTTAAAAAAGAAAAGCGCTACGTTAGAGACGTTTACTAAACATCTGCTGCGCGCACAAAAAAGCTTCATTCAGCCAATAACATTTTGGCTAATGAAGCTTTTTTATTGTCGTCTTTTATCAATCTTTAACGTTATATTCATTAAAGGTTTAGTAAAAACGTATTAGACTGATATCACCAACACTAAGTACAGGTGAACTTTTTCTCAAAAGCCCTGTCAAAACAATGTGTTAACTAGGGAATACATATGATCAAACACTGGATTATTACAAGCCTCACCCTGCTACTAGTCACTGCTTGCGCCAGCTCGACTGGCATTTACAAGGTCAAAAGCAGTCAATCAATATGTGAACAGCAATCTGAGCAATTTTTAGAAATCTTTGAATGTACCAAAGATCAAGTTGCTGCCATACAAGCCAAACCCGAGGTGGACAAAAGCCTCACCCAAAGTGCTGAGCTATACCTACTCAAAGGCGAACAGCTCAAAGAAAAAGTCTTAAACAAAGACATGACCAATTTAGATGCCAAATTCGAATGGCAAAAGCTTTATGTTGAGCTAGACGAAAACATTCGCGAATTTCAGCAACGCGCAGCAATCAGAAGCCGCGTAGGCATAGGCTTTGGTGCTGGTTACCGCTGCATGTGGCCTTATCGTATGGGGTGCTGGTGGTAGCATTATTTGATGAAAAAAAAAGCTGCTTTTAAAAGCAGCTTTTTTAATTGGTGGGCTGGCGTCAATCAAACAAA
>CAZCBF010000192.1:0-3381 GCA_964496895.1 uncultured Methylophilaceae bacterium
TTGTGAATGCGCCTTGCGGCATACCGCTGGGCGACTCTCATAAATACTGCATAAACCTGCTTGTAAAAAAGCACACCCTTGCTTTTTTTGTGCATCTACTCCCAGCTCAACTGATGCCGCCAGACTTTCCAAGATGCGCACTTGCTTAGACTCTGCTAATTGTTTGATTTGATCTGCGATATAGAAGGCTTCTGGTAATGAAACTTCAACCTTGCGCCCCTTACAACAATGCGCACAACCCGCTTCACACTCAGCTGGCGGTGTTGCTTCAAACGCTGCAGTGACTGTTTGATCTACCTCGGCATGTACCTGCTGATAAAAGTGAGGCACTTGTTTAACATGCTCACTTTTTGCAATCACTTGAATAGCAATCTTCTCAATTTTGGCACTAGCACGCGCCAATTGTGTTTGCTCTTCCTGGGTTAACTCTGACACAACTGTGCTCCTTAGTTAAACAAGCATCGCCAAAATACAATGCTTTAACCATTCGCTAAGTTTTACAAAAAGGTAACGCTAGGCTTTGAATAATAGCGCCGGAAGCCTTGTCTTGCACAAACACCACTGCCCCTGCATCACGTTTGTGCCATTTTGAACTCAATTTAAACTCTTGCGAAAACTGCGATACATCACTGATGTCGTAGCCACCAAATAGTTTTCTCACCACATAATCATGCTTTAACGTTCTGCCGCGGTTTTCACCCGCATTCACAGTGCTTTGCAAACCATTTTGATACAGGGCCACATACACATGCAGATCATCTGGCGCAACCCCTTGTGCTAGATTGGCGGTTGCCTTCAAACGCCAATCACTGCCCTGATCTAAGGCTAAATGCAAAGTGGCTTTTGCCGCTTGTCCATTATGGCGTTTGGTTTGCTGGGCGAGATTATAGTCACGCCAGTTACGATAATCACGACCATTGAGCATAAACTGTGGTGTGTAGACAAAACGTGAGCCGCCCACAGCCGCATTATTACGCTGACGTTGTGAGTATTCAGGTTTGGCAAACAGGTCTGCCCAGCCAATATAATCCCAATAATCGACATGAAAGGCTAAAGGTGTCACATTGGCTTTTTCGGATTTAAGCTTGCTAATCCATTCATCAGCAGGCGGGCAACTGCTACACCCTTCTGAAGTATAGAGTTCGAGTAAAGAGGTACTCGTTGTGCCACTTTTAGCACTACAAGTACTTGCACTTGCCATCTGAGCATTCAAGCTCAAAAAGCTAACTAGTAGGACGAAAACATTAAAGCGCGCAGACATAGTCTTGACCTTCTCATGTGAGTTAAAACCCTTAGTCTACTTTTCAGTTAAAAGCTTACAATTTATTTTGCAAGCTAGCGCTTACTCACTTATTGCTTATCATCTTTACGCCAAGGCGCGACCTTAAATAACAACAGCATCCCCGGTACGGCCAAACAAGTGCATACATAAAAAAATTGCTCCCAACCTAATTGCTCCACCATTGAACCGGTCAGCGCATTAAAAAAGGTTCTTGGTACCGCTGATAAACTGGTAAATAAGGCTAACTGTGTTGCCGTATAGGCAGGATTGGTCTCGCGTGCCATATAGGCGACATAGGCTGCAGTACCTAGCCCGATACCAAACGCCTCTCCACCAATAACCAAAGCCAGCATGGACCGTTCGGCCGCCGCAATGGTGTCAAACGGACCATGGCTCGCCAACCATGCAAAACCTAAAATCGTAATCAACTGGACAAAACCAAACACCCACAAACCACGGTTTATGCCGATCTTAAGCATCCACAAACCACCGACAAAAGCACCCACAATCTGCATTACAAAGCCACTGCCCTTTGCAATCGCGCCAATGTCAGTTTTACTATAGCCCATGTCTAAATAAAATGGTGTGGCTAGCGCTGTCGCCATACTGTCACCGAGTTTGTAGAGCAGGATAAAAGTGAGCACTAACACCGCATGCTGCCAACCTGCACGCTGTATAAATTCGGTGAATGGCTCAATGACTGAAGCGCGTAAACTACGCGGCGAAGCTGCGCGATGTGGTTCTCGGCAAAACCAGGTCATCAATAAACCTGGGATCATAAATAGCGCCACAATCCAGAACACAGATGACCAAGGTAAGTGATCGGCTAGGATCAGTGCCAGTGCACCAGGTACCAAACCAGCTATACGATAGGCATTCACATGAATACTATTACCTAAGCCGAGCTCTTCGTCAGACAGAATTTCACGGCGATAAGCATCAATCGCGATATCTTGGCTAGCACTAAAAAGAGCTAGTAATGTAGAAATGATGGCAATACTGGTGATGTTTAGGCTTGGATTAGTCCACCCATAGGCCACAATACTGATCAACAAACTGATTTGTGTCACCAACATCCAACTACGCCTGCGGCCTAGTTGGCTGATCAGGCTATACCTGTCCATCAATGGCGCCCATAAAAACTTCCACGTATAGGGCAACTGTATCAATGAAAATGCCGCAATGGTTTTGAGATCTAAGCCCTCTGTACGCAGCCAAGCGGGGAGCATCTGTAGTAATAAGTACAAAGGTAGGCCAGAGCTAAAGCCCAACACCACACAAGACAGCATGCGCTGATTAAAGAAAATGGTTTTTATTGTTGTAAGCGCATTCATTGTTTGCGATCCGTGATGACAATTTGTTTTACAATATCATAAATACGAATGATCAAATGCGTGTTGCATTGAATGATCAACAAGACAAGGCATAGTATGACAGTGCAGAAAAAGCCAGGCGCTGCAGTCATTGCAGCATGGCGTGATTTAGACCAATGTGGGTTTTGTCAGTCAGAGCAAATCATGGCCGCCACTGCTTTACTCACCCAAAACGCAGCACCGAATGAAATAGAAATTGCACAAGGCATGGGTGGCAATGTCTGCCACTGCATCACCAATGGTGAGATTCATGCCGCGGTAGAGCAGGCTGCAAAGCTTTTAAATTGCAAGAAAGATGACTAGCACAGCTAATCAATGATTGCGCTAGCCCGCTTTAATCCGATACATGGCTAGTTCGCCCAACCAATTTTGCAAAGTACTCACGTTTTTTCCACCGGTAATCACTTTCCTCTCCAGCACTGTAATGTGATGATCGGCGCAAAATTGGTCAAAATCTTGAATCGTACATAGATGCACGTTAGGTGTGTTATGCCATGCATACGGCAGGTTATCTGAGACGGGCATTTGGCCACTAAGGATCTGTAAACGATTGCGCCAATAACCAAAATTAGGAAAAGTCACCACTGCCTCTTTACCCACTCTTAGCATTTCCTTGACAATGCCTTCGGTGTTAAACATGGCCTGTATGGTCTGTGACAAAATCACTGTTTCAAACGATTGATCTTCAAAGCCATGCAAACCATCTTCTAAATTCATTTGAATCAC
>CAZCBF010000193.1:0-3336 GCA_964496895.1 uncultured Methylophilaceae bacterium
TGATGCCTTGTTGATGCAGGTGGTGTAATGCTTTGGCCATATTCAGTGCAATGGACATGGCTTGAGTGATGGTGAGTGCTAAGTCAGCGTCATATACATCTCTGCTGCACGTCTTAAAAGAGGGAGGTTCGGCTAAGACAGTATACTCAGGCGCGAGCAAATCCATCATAGTCGCTTGTTTGTTATCAGGATGTTCTGTAACGATACCGATGGTAGAAGTGATATTGGTATGAAAACCAGTGCCTACCGCAGCAGCAAGTTCACTTAGTGGTAAGCCATCACTCGTCATCGCCCCTTTAAATAATTTAAGTGCCACATCACGTTGCTTGCCTTCGGGTGTTTGCCAGCGCGCTTGATAAATTTCTCCAGAGGCACCTTGGCCTACTAGTTTCCCTAATGTAATTGATGACCAAGGGACTATTGCTAGCGCGTGTTGGGCTAATCGATTTTGTTCTATTGGTAGCGTCATAGGATTGCCTGCCAACGCAAGCCATGCCAGATTCGATAGCGTATACAGCCAACTGGGTAGCGATGTGAATTGGTTGGCTGCTAAACGTAGTAGTTCCAGTGAGTGGCACTGAGAAAGGCTGCTAGGCAAGGTGCTGAGTTGGTTGCCTGATAGCATCAGTTTTTGCATTTTTGTGCATTGACCAATAGTATCTGGGAGTATTTCGATTTGGTTGTTGGTTAAGATTAACCATCTTATATTTTTGCCAAGACTCGCTGCTGGCACATGATTGAGCTTGCATGATTTAAAGCCTAGCATTTCTAATGACGCTATCTCACCAATGACCTCAGGCAAAGTGGTAAATGGGTTGTTAGAGCAGAATAAGATTTTAAGCTTTTTAAGCTGGCTGAATGCAGCGGGTAATGATGAAAGCTGATTATTATTCAGCTCTAGCACCTCTAGCGTATCGGCTAACGTAAATAGCGCTTCGGGAAATGTCGTGAGTTTGCAATTAGAAAGGTCTAGCTGAGTAGCACCTTTGAGTTCACCAGTGTTTAGTTTTGCGAGATTAGGGTTTGTGATGGCTTGCATGCATTATTGATGTTGGGTAACTTGCCAATCCTTGGCAATCAGTTTTAAGGAGAGGTCTTTGGATTTAATACTTAATTTACCAGGCAAGGTCACATGGTCCCATTTGGCATATTTACTGTAATTCACATGCCAATCTAGAAATGAAAAGTTAGCCACATGGCCTTGTTCGTCATATTGGATCTTAGTATTGGCACTGAGTTGTTGCTCAGGCATGCCGATCAGCCATTGACTGAGCTGCTTAACAGGTAGCTGCCAACCTAAATGTTTTTTGATCAATGCTTGCGCGGTGGGTGCTGAGAACGTCTTGCCTTTGTGGTTGGTGAGTGTGGCCTTTTGCGCAGATTGTTTGATCACAGCCACTTGGCTACCGAGCGGCGAGTAAAAGATAATTTCATCACTTTGCGGGTTGGTATGCTGCCATTTAATTGAGCCAGAGTAGCCTTTTTTTGGTATTTGAATACCGATGCGCCCCGTGAATTTGAATGCAGTAATGTTGTTGAGTTGCGCAAAATGTGCCGTATTGGTTACGGTATTTTTTTTAGGTTGTGCAGTAGTTGCACAACCATTGAGTAGGGCAATCATGAAGCACAGGCAGCACAGTAGGTAGGGCTTGCTGCTGGGCAGTTTTAGTGCATACACTGTGTGTTTAAACTTTGAATCTATTCATTGTTAATTGCAAGACTTCATTTTCTGGGTATTGCTCCAAACTATTGGTCCAGATTTGGCGTGCCTTGTCTTGGTCGCCTTTTTGCCATAATACCTCACCTAAATGTGCAGCGATTTCAGGGTCGGCTTGAATGTCATAGGCTTGCTGTAACACGGTGACTGCTTTGTCTAAGTTGCCTAGGCGATAGTGAATCCAGCCGAGACTATCCAGCATGTAATGGTCGCCAGGCTTGATGGCGAGTGCTTTTTCGATCAAGGTCAGCGCTTCTTCTAAATTGATATTACGGTCTGCATAGGAATAGCCTAGCGCATTATAGGCTGGCGCAAAGTAGGGGCGCGCTGCAATCACTGCTTTGAGTTGTGTTTCCATCACCTTGAAATCGCGCACGCGCTCTGCAGCTAGTGCATAATCATATTGCAGTGCGGCGGCGTTTGGTTTTTCTTTTACTGCTTGTTGAAGTAGTAAAAAAGCATCTTCATGCCTTTGCTTGCTATGCAGCATACTGGCTTGTGCTTGTGTCACAATAATTTGCTGTTCTACATTAAGGTGGTCAACCCTGTTGAGGTATTCAATTGCATCGTCTAGAGATGCGGTTGTTTCCATTAAATTGGCTATTTTGAGTTGGGCGGCAAGGTAATGATGACCGTTTTCAATGCGTTCATACCAGCTTCTGGCAATCTTATAGCGGTCCAGCTTTTCGGCCACATCTCCCATGTATAGGAAAATTTGCTCAGGGTCGTGATAATCAAGTTCTAGTGCTTGCTGAAAGTAGCTATTCGCGGCAGAGTAGTCTTCTGTTTGGAAAGATAATAGGCCTAGCATACCAACGGTATCAGCTAGATTTTTTGCAGCGACTTTTTGCGCATTGCGTTTTGCTTTGCCGGTTGGTGTCTTGAGTGCATCCGTTCTGTCTAATACAGCGTGTGCTTCTTTGAGAATTGCTGGGAACTCTTGCTTGGCTAATGGGTATTTTTGATGTTGAATCAGCCCTTTAGCAAAGTTGATACGCACGTCATTTAAAGTTGGGTTGTCCGCTAAAAACTGTTGATGAAAGGCGATGGCTTCAGGAACAGATTGTCCAAATAATAGTTCGCCTTTCATGAGCGCAGGCAGATTCCAACTGGGGCGTAGATTTAAAGCTTGGTCTAGGTGCTGAATGGCTAACTTAAACGCTTTGGCATTAATGGCACTGTGCGCAATAGCGACTTGCGCTTCAGCAAGGTCTGGGTAAGGTTTTGCTAGGTTTTGTACTAGTTTTAAAATGCCTGCCTTGTTTGGGCTGTTGTGTAGCAATTTACCCATCATGATAAAGCCTGAGGCACGCGTTTCTTTAGTCTTTAAGAGTTGATGCAAATAAGGTTCGGCATCTTCGATTTTATCTGCTTTGATGAGTATTTCGGTTATTGCTTGCTGCGCCTCGCGCGAATTGGGTGCGAGTTCTGCCCATAAGCGTACGGATGGATAGATCAGACTACTAACACGGCCAAAGGCTGCGATTTTAGCCGCTCGTTCAGCAAAGCGCGGGTCTTTTTCAGATTGCGCTAACTGATAAAAGATATGGCTTGATTGTTCATAGTCACCACGCTGCCCCGCGATTTCACCGAGTAAATAGCGATAAACAAATGGACTG
>CAZCBF010000194.1:0-3325 GCA_964496895.1 uncultured Methylophilaceae bacterium
TGGTGTTTAAGCTGTTAAATAGAAAATGTGGTTCTATTCTGGCTTGTAGTGCATTCAGTTTGTTTTGCACTTCATTTCTAGAGCGTTCTGAATAAATGCCCGTCAATTGCAGGCCACGCAATGATAAGGCGATAAAAATTAAGGCGACTAATCCAAATCTGATAAATCTATCCAATTCAAAATTATCTAGATATACTTTTTGAGCAAGTAATTCATAGAATATGAAAACGGTTAAACACAATGTAAAAGAATATATAAATTGATGGTTTTCGCCACATTCTAATTTTCCAATCGCACATAAACACAAAGACCATAGTAAAAAAAGCCAAACAATATAAAAGCTAGTTAAACCGAAGGTAGTTAGATCAAAAGAGCTTAGCAGGCTAACTCCAGTAGCAATTAATATTGCAGTAATGATAATGATTAAAATACTCGTATTTTTACAGAAATTTTGCATGCTGAAGTGCGCTATAATTATTTTTTTATTTACCTATTATAAACATGAATTTTCCACATAATCGTGAGAAGTTGTTTTCTACTATCATAGCGCTATTTATGATGTCGTTTTCACCAGTGCTGTTTGCTGCTGAAACTACCAACTGGAAATCATTCTTAGGCGGCGCTATAACGACATTAGCCGCACATGAAGGCTCCCACGTTTTAGCTGCAAAAGCTTACGACGCCGATGTTGATTTAGATGGTCTATCTATAGTTTATCCTGGTTTTGAGCCAACACCTAAACAGCAAATGCGTGTTGCATCAGCAGGTTTTCAAGGACAGTGGTTGGCGTCTGAGTTAGCATTTCATAAGCTTTCATCACCTAAAATACAAAAAGATCAATCTAAGAAAAGCTTTTATACTGGAATGGTTGCAGGACATGTCATTATTTCTGCTGCATATATTTTCTTAAAAGATGACGTGCGCAGTGATATATATGCGATCTCAGAAGTATCGGATTTATCAAGAAACGAAGCACTAGCCTTATTATTAATTCCTGCGGGATTAGATGCAGCAAGGCTCTGGATGGATAATCCTCCTAAATGGTTGAAAAACGCATCAATTAGCAGCAAAGGCTTAGGTATTGCTGCAGTTTGGAATTTTTAAATACTCAGGGAAAGAAATAATATGTCTGAAGTGAAAATTGAACGTCGTCAAGAACAAACAAATTTTGAGTTGTCTGCTTTTGATAGAGTGTTAAAAGCGAGAGGCATTACAAATATAAACCAGATTGATTACCAATTAAGTGCGTTATTACCTCCAAACGGCTTAACAAATATTGATAGTGCAGCCGAGTTATTATCCGAAGCCATTCAAGCGCAAGCAAAAATTATTATCGTCGGAGATTTTGATGCAGATGGCGCAACTAGTTGTGCCTTAGCTATCAGTGCCTTACGCGCATTAGGAGCAAACGAACCATCATATCTAGTGCCAAACCGTTTTGAGTTTGGTTACGGATTATCTCCTGAGATTGTCGGTGTAGCGGCAGGTCAGCAACCTGACGTGATAGTCACAGTTGATAACGGGATTAGTAGCGTTGACGGTGTTCACGCTGCGCAAGCATTAGGCATTTCAGTTATTGTAACTGATCATCACCTGCCGGGTGACGAGCTGCCAACAGCCGAAGTCATCGTTAACCCTAATTTGCCAAACGATAGGTTTGCGAGTAAAAACCTAGCAGGTGTAGGTGTGATTTTTTATGTCATGTTGGCACTTCGAGCAAAGCTGCGTTCACAGGGCTGGTTTCAGCAAATGAACATAGCTGAGCCTAATATGTCTCAATTTCTAGACTATGTTGCATTAGGAACCGTTGCTGATGTTGTTCCTCTTGATCAAAACAATCGTATTCTGGTTCAACAAGGTTTAAATCGAATTCGAGCAGGCAAAGCATGTCATGGAATTAATGCATTATTGAAAGTGGCTAAACGAGACTTTCGCTATTTGGCTGCAGATGACCTTGGTTTCACTGTAGGCCCTCGTCTTAATGCAGCGGGGCGAATGGATGATATGTCTATTGGAATAGAATGTTTATTGGCTAACTCAGAGGCTGAAGCAAACCGTCTTGCAGAGTCCTTAGATCAGTTGAATCAATCTCGTCGGGAAACAGAAGAGTCAATGCGTCAGCAAGCATCGGAATTAGTGAAGAAATTAGATGTGCGCAGTTCAAAGAATAAAGTGGGCTATTGCTTATACAATGAAACATGGCATCAAGGTATCGTTGGTTTAGTTGCCAGCCGTGTTAAGGAGAAGGTTAAAAGACCTGTAGTTGCGCTTGCACCTGCAGATATCGATCAACCGCAAGGTGAATGGAAGGGTTCATTGAGATCTGTTGAAGGCGTACACATTCGCGATGTACTCGCGCGAATTGACACATTAAACCCTGGTTTAATTATGAAGTTTGGCGGTCATGCAATGGCGGCCGGTTTGTCTATTGAGTTTCAAAACATTAATGCCTTCACAATTACGTTTGATCAAGTGTTGAGGGAAATGACAGAAGGTTTCAATTGGCAACAAACCTTATTATCAGATGGAGAACTTGCTGATCATGAGTACACAATTGAAGTAGCAGAGCAGCTGCGTTACTCAACACCGTGGGGAAGTCAATTTCCAGCGCCGTTGTTTGATAGTTATTTCCAAGTGATAGATGCCAGAATTGTTGGCGATTCTCATGCGAAAATGGTACTTCGTCAGCGTGATAGTGATGACACTTATGATGCCATTTGCTTTGGCTATTTACGAGATCATGAACATTTGCCTAGTGGTATTATTCACGCTGCATTTAAGCTAGATATAAACCACTATAAAGGTATGAAGCGATTACAATTAATGGTTAATCACATTGCCAGTTAAAACATTTATTGAATTTTTATATAACGACCATGTCTGAATATCAAACAATTGAAACAACAGTGGGTAATACACCACTCGTTAAAATACAACGTATGTTTCAAAGTGACACAGTCACTTTATTAGCCAAGTTAGAAGGTAATAATCCTGCGGGTTCAGTTAAGGATCGTCCTGCGTTGAATATGATTCTTGAAGCCCAAAATAGAGGTGATATAAAACCAGGTGACACCTTGATTGAAGCAACTAGTGGCAACACAGGTATCGCACTAGCAATGGCTGCAGCAATGCGTGGCTTTAAAATGATATTGATCATGCCAGATAATTTAAGCACCGAACGCAGGTTGTCCATGAGTGCTTATGGCGCAGAAGTGATTCTAGTGTCTCACGAAGAAGGTGGCATGTTACTCGCCAGAGACATTGCAGAACAAATGGTCGCAGAAGGCAAGGGAGTGATGCTTGATCAATTTGCTAATGATGATAA
>CAZCBF010000195.1:0-3305 GCA_964496895.1 uncultured Methylophilaceae bacterium
CTGGCCAGTCGCGTTTAATTTTTTCAGCCAATATGGTACCCATGTCCAAACGCGTTTGATACACTGAAACATCATCAATCATAGAGTCAGGACGCGCGAGGTAAACATATTCAAAAATACAAGGTGTCAAATTAGGGCTAGGTGCGCATTGACGTGAATGAAACTCACCATCCATCGAGATAAATACCGCCTCACCTGGTGCAACATCGCGCACGAGCTCGAAGCCCAATACATCTAACGCAACACTTTCGGAGGCCACAACATACTCTGTGCCTTCTGACGTTTCTAACTTACCGATCACCAGCGGCCTAATGCCGTGTGGATCACGAAACGCGAGCAAACCAAAGTTAGCCACCATCGAAACCACGGCATAAGCACCTTTGCAACGCTCGTGCACTTGCGTTACAGCATCAAACACCATATCGACGTTTAGTACGACATTTTTGGAAGTTTTCTCAATCTCATGCGCCAATACATTGAGTAACACTTCTGAGTCAGAGCTAGTATTGATGTGACGCAAGTCTTGACGAAACATCTCTGTCTTGAGCTGATCAGAGTTAGTTAAATTTCCGTTATGACCCAACACGATACCAAAAGGTGAATTGACATAAAATGGTTGCGCCTCAGCAGCACTAGAAGAACCAGCCGTTGGATAACGCACATGTGCAATACCCACATTACCAATCAGGCTTCGCATATGACGCGTTTGAAACACATCTTTGACCAAACCATTGTTCTTGTGCATATAGAAGGTATCACCATCCGTCGTCACAATACCAGCAGCATCCTGGCCGCGGTGCTGCAATACGAGCAGACCGTCGTACAATAATTGATTAACAGGATTCTTACCGACTATGCCGATTACGCCACACATAAATTTAACCTTAAACTACTGAATCTCATTACCTACGTATTTAAAGCGTCACGTGGCGGGTACTGAATTTTTCCCTTGAAAAAAACAGGCCCGTACTGTACGACTTTTAATACGAAATTTTCCATGGTTTTACTAAACTTGGCATTTTGCCAAAGATCTGCTTTTGGCAGCGCAGTAAAACCTGCTAAATACACAATCACTCCAGCAATCAAACAACCTCTTATCAGACCAAATACAGCGCCTAAGAAATTATTCAACCAACCTAAACCCACTGAACTAATCAAAGAAGACACCAGTGAAACAATAATTCCAGTCACGAATAAAGTCCCTATAAATAGGACGACCAATGCAGCCAGCCCTTTAAGGTTGTCGCCTGGAATACTATCTGGCATATAGGGTGCAAGAAGCCCTGCAAATTTATTGGCAACAACAAATGCTGCTACCCAGCCAACAATCGACAATATCTCTTTAATAACCCCTCTTGTAAGGCCATAGATAATCGACAGCAGTAAAATAATAATCAACGCATGGTCAAAAATGGTCATTGCTTACTTTTCCCAAAAATGCTGTTCATTGAACTTTTGGCTTATCGCAGCACAACAGCGCCAGACAAGTCGTTTTCTTTAAGTTTTCTGAGTGCACGTTCTGCACCTTCGCGGGAGATAAAATAGCCAACACGCAAGCGCGTGAGTTTTTTATCATTTTTAACAACAGATGAAGTAATCGACTCATACCCTGCAAGTGCGATTTTAGCCTTCATACGCTCCACATTTTTAGGATTACCAAAGACGCCTAGCTGCACGGCAAAACCATGTGGTTGATTCGTAATTGCAGCGGGCTTAGTTGGCTTGGGCGCGGTAGTTTTCTTAACTTTTTTCTCAACCTTTACCAGTTTGGCAGGCTTCTCAACCAATTTCTTCTCTAACTTAGGTTTGTTAGCTAGGGTCTTTGCACTGGCTTTGGGCTTAGCTTTTAGTTCAGCAGCCTCTTTGTTAGGGCTTTGCTCAGCTTTTACCTCTTCAGCGTTAGCGACCTTGGTTTGTGGCTTAGCATTAGCCTCTGATTCCCCGAAGGGCTTAATGGCGACAGATTGAGGTGCAGAAACCGCTTCTTTACCCTCTTCTGGTTCGCTTTCAGGTGTTGGTATGACAACCACTTCATCTGTTGCGCCTTGAAGTTTCTCTGCGATTTTTTCTTGTGCGGGTTGATCTGTGTCCTGATTAGTCTCCGGACTACTGACAATTTCAGTAGGCAACTCAGCCGGCTCAAAGACTACTGCATTGTTTTGCTGTGGCATTAACACTGCGAGGTCTGTTTGATTGGTAGATTTAGACTTACTCGTGAGCAGATTCGGTAAAATAATTAATGACAGCAACACCAATGCAATGGTGCCAACCAAGCGTCTCCTCGCTTTCTTTTTGAGCGCAAGGCTATCTAGTTCCTGCTCTTGGTTTTCTGTTTTCATAAGTGTGCTTTAACAGAGTGCGAGGAAATTATACACTGCTTTATTGTTGCAAGCGCAGTTTAACATCTGACACAGTAAAAAATGATCCGAAGACCAATATTTTAACAGTTTTATGACTATTTACATAAGTTTGCGCACGCGCGACAGCTGCTTCAAAAGCATCTCCTATTGTGGCATCAACCGTGACACTAGTATCAGGTGAAAGGCTACGAACCACTTCGCTGAGCTGGCGACCTGAGGCGCCACGTGGATGCTCAATTGTGCCAATATGCCAATCATCAATGACAGGATTAACTGCCTCAATGACACCGCTCCAATCTTTGTCAGATAACATACCAAAAACGGCAATGGTTCTTTCCGTGTGTAATTTAGCGGTCAACTTGGCGTCATTCAGCTGTGTGGCCAATGCAATTGCCGCATGTGGATTATGTGCAACATCAAAGATAATTGCAGGATACTGTCGGCCTGCAGACAACACCTCAAAACGCCCTGTCAACGAGAGGCTAGTTAAAGCCTTATCGATTGCATCTGTTTTTAGGGGCAATTGATCGCGCAAGCATCGGGTCGCCGTAATTGCACAAGCAGCATTGTTGTATTGAAACTGTCCTGATAAACCAATCTGGCTGATTGCAGATTGATACTGAACACCTTGCTCATTCAAAGTATAGCTAAACCCAGACTGTTGCGGTTCAAATTTAAAATCCTGCTGAATACATAACAAGTTAGCCTGAATAGCTCTGGCGTGATTGATCAGTTTCGCAGGTGGATTTTCATCGCCACAAATTGCTGGTCGATCACTTCTGTAGACTCCTGACTTTTCAAAAGCAATAGCTTCTCTGGTATCACCGAGGTAATCCTGATGATCGAGTGCGATATTAGTCACGATCGCACAATCTGAATCAAAGACATTCACCGCATCCAAGCGACCACCAAGACCTACTTCCAACACAGCCACGTCTAGCTGGT
>CAZCBF010000196.1:0-3295 GCA_964496895.1 uncultured Methylophilaceae bacterium
AAATCTGCGCTCAATGATGAATATCTCTCAGCTTATAAAGCCACTTTGCGTAGCGAAAGCAATGTAAAAATCAACGAAGCGGTTTTATTGAGTCAGTAATGGCATAGAGATTGATCAATAAAAAAGCCACTGATTAACAGTGGCTTTTTTTATGGTGCTGATTAATTAGCTATTTAGTCGACCTGACCAGCAGCAGTAATATTCATGCCGCCATCCACGTAAGTAATCTCACCGGTAATACCAGAGGCTAAATCACTACATAAAAATGCAGCGGCGTTGCCAACTTCTTCGATAGTAACATTGCGACGTAATGCAGCGTGCTTTTCGTTAAAGCCAATCATTTTGTCAAAATCAGAGATGCCCGAAGCTGCAAGCGTCTTGATTGGGCCAGCTGAGACCGCATTGACACGAATGCCACGTGGCCCTAGGCTTTGTGCCAAGTAACGCACGTTTGCCTCTAGGCTGGCCTTTGCAACGCCCATGACATTGTAATTGGGCATGGTGCGCTCAGCACCGAGGTAGCTCAGTGTCAGTAAGCTACCATTTCGGCCTTCCATCATTGGGTAGGCGGCTTTAGCCATGGCTGAAAAGCTATAAGAGCTAATGTCATGCGCGATACGGAAGTACTCACGGTCCACATTATCTAGATAGTCACCCTCGAGTGCGACTTTAGGTACAAAAGCCACTGAATGAATAATGCCATCCAGGCCATCCCAATGTTTACCAAGGGCAGGGAAGAGTGCTTCTATTTGTGCATCTTCTGCCACATCACAAGGTAGTACTATGTCTGATTCAAAGTCTTCGGCTAATTTGCCGACGCGCGACTCGTGCTTAGGCATTTGATAAGTAAAAGCAAGCTCTGCACCTTCGCGATGCATCGCTTTGGCAATCCCATAAGCGATTGAACGATTGCTGAGCAGGCCAGCAATCAAAATTTTCTTTCCAGATAAAAATCCCATATATTTTCCTAAGGTGAGTGAATGAGAGTCTGTGTTATTTTATTTATTCTACGGACTTTCTGGGGTCTAGCGCATCGCGCAAGCCCTCGCCAAGCAGATTATACCCTAACACGGTTAACAAAATCGCGATCCCAGGAAACAGCGATAACCACCATGCAAATTGGATATACTCTTTACCTTCAGTCAGGATATTGCCCCATGTGGCTTGTGGCGCTTGTACACCTAAACCCAAAAAGCTCAATCCTGACTCCATTAATACCGCACTCGCAACGCCTAGCACTGCACTGACGATGACGGGTGTTAGGCTATTGGGTAGTAAATGGTGCCACATCAAACGCCGATGGCTAGCACCTAGTGTGCGGGAGGCTTGCACAAACTCGCGTTCAACCAGACTTAATACCTCTGCGCGCACCAATCTAGTCACACCCATCCACGAAGTCAGGCCAATGACAATCATAATATTCCAAATAGACGGTGTTAAAAAGGCGATCACTGCAAGGATTAAAAAGAAACTGGGTATCGAAAGCATAATATCGACTAAGCGCATAATGATTGTATCGACCCAACCGCGGTAATAACCAGCCAGTACCCCTAATAGCATACCGATAATGGTTGAAAGCCCTACGGCTACAAAACCTACCATTAAGGAGATGCGACCACCATAGAGCATGCGGCTAAAGACATCGCGGCCAAGTCCATCGGTACCCATCCAATGCTCAGCTGAGGGTGCTAGCAGGATAGCTTTGACATCAATAGCATTAGGGTCATAAGGGCTGAGGATTGGTGCAAAGATTGCGATGATGGCAATGAATATGATCATTGCTAAGCCTGTTTTTGCGAGTGGGTTGGCCGTGGCTTTTTGCCATGTGGAAAGTTTACGCGCTGCAATGGTCTGATGCTTAGCCATTGACCACCCCACGTCTCACTCTTGGGTCTGCAAGGCCGTATGCAATATCAGCAATAAAGTTGCCTAACAAAGTCAGCGCCGAACCAATCGTTAAAATGCCCATAATCACTGGAAAGTCTCTACTCATAACGGAGTCATAAAACAACTTGCCCATGCCATCAATCGCAAAAATAGTCTCAGAAATGACCGAGCCGCCTATTAGACCAGGTATTGATAATCCCACAATCGTAATTAGTGGCAATAAAGCATTACGTAACGCATGTTGATAAAACACGTTGTTATCGGGCAAGCCTTTTGCACGCGCAGTAGTGATGTAATCTTGATCTAAGACTTCTAACATGCCGTTTTTAATGAATAGCGTGATACCAGCCAAGCCGGTAAGTGAAGGAATTAATACCGGCATGATTAAGTGCCAAGCTTCATCTTTGAATTTGCCCCAAGTTGAAAGAGATTCATAGTTGAGACTGTGTAAGCCTGATATCGGTAGCCACTGATGCACCACGCCTAGCCAATACATCAGTAGCAAGGCTAACCAAAAGCCAGGTATGGAAAAACCAATAAAATTAAATAAAGTGATGCTGCGATCTTGCCAGCCTTGGTAATATTTTGCAGCGATAACCCCTAAAGGGATGGCTAATAACAACGTGATGAGCAGACTCAAAAGATTAATCTTAAGTGTAATGGGTAGTGATTGGGCGATCATGCCGTTGATGACACCGCCATCTTCTGTAGGCTCATCAAATAACACAGGCTTTTGGTGAGGTTTAAACGAATGTCCAAAGTCCAGTTTGACGATGCGCTTTAGCCAGTAGCCGTATTGTTCGATCACTGGCTTGTCTAAATGATAAAGCGCGCGTAAACGTTGCCTTGCAGCAGCCGAGGTTTCTGGATTAAATGCAGTCTCGTTATCTGTAATATCACCTGGTGCCAGGTGCATGATAAAAAATGAAATCAAGCTAATGCCGATCATCATGGGTATCATCCATAAAAGGCGTTTAATGATGTAGCTCATCTTATCGGTCACTCATTTGATTGCGGCGATATGCTTTAGGTATATACCAGCGCTGATCATCGTAGCCAACGCCTGCAGGTGGAATCGGGTCTTGAATACCTTGCACACGCTTGTGAATCGCGGTCAGCCCGTAGCCAGCTGAAAGGTAAACGATAGGACTATCTTCTAATAATTGTTTGGCAAAGGCGTGATAAATAGGCTGACGTTTTTTAGGGTCTAATTCTGTGCGGCCTTTCTCTAGCAGCGCATCAACCTTGGTGTTTTCATAGCCGACAAAGTTAAACTGACCAGGCGCCTGCTGACTCGAGTGCCAGATGCCATATTGATCTGGATCTAAGCTCAACTGCCAACCTAAAATCACCGCATCGAAGTCTTTTTCTTTAATGTAATTATTGATAAAGCTTGCCCATTCCAATG
>CAZCBF010000197.1:0-3285 GCA_964496895.1 uncultured Methylophilaceae bacterium
GAATAAATCCGCATGAATAATCCCTTTGGGCAGGGATTCATCGCATTTCGCTTGAAGGTTGAGTGCTTCTTGCAACAGTGCCTGCTCCTCCTGGCTTAACAAAGGCATGACCGCTTCTGCCGTTTGGCTGCGCCATTCTCCTCCACGCGGGTTGGCTGTTGTTTCTGGTTGATTGGCCAAGAAAGACTCACTCGCCAAATGCATCTTAGCCAATGTTTGACCAATCGCCTCACACTGTATGAGTGAAGGTTGCTCAACATCGCGGCCTTGCAAGCAACTGACTAACAACGCAGGCTTGCCTTGCAATAAATGTAACGCCTCGCCGTGCTGGTCGACAATCGGCGTAGGGCATGGCACCTCATGCTTGGATAAGTGCGCCATTAGATTTACAAAAAATGGCAGCTCATCTAGGCTGCTGTGTTCAAACAAGGTAAGCACATAGCGGTTTAAGCCAGCCTGCGCTTGCAGGTGGTCAACTGTGCTTTCTGGCTTTACTTTTGTGGTAACAAAATAATTAGTATTGGTAATGCCAGCCGAAATCCCTTTGATCTCAACCACGTCACCAATACGATAGTCGGCAAGCCACTCGGCTAACTGCTCAACATTTACGGAAGTAAAAACAGACATAATAATTGTATTTTATAAAAGCATAAAACCACCGCTTAAGGATGGTTTTATTGAGTGCACAAGCCAGCCGGCTCGCATTAAAAAGTAAACAGGGTCCATTTAGGCACTGACAATGGTTCATTAGGGCCAGCAATCACCCAGCCTCCCTCTTGGTCTTCCTTATGCATATAATAAGGCTTACCATGCTTAGGCGTGATTTTCATCATGTAAAGCTGACCATTGACGCGATATTCTTCAATCACATCACCATCTTTTTCAATCACCGTAATTTCTGGCTTGGTCAGGTCTTCATTGGTGATGGCAGGAGGGGCAAACTCATCGATGGTTTCTAATGCCTCTTCTTCAGCAGAAGCCTGACTTGAGACAACAAAACAGGTCACAACGAGTAGTTGAGATAATAACTTCTGGTATGGTTTCATCTGCAAATCTCCCTTTTCGCAAGACATCCTTAATATTAGGTGTGTCACTGTGCTATCCCTAATGCTTGATTAAATTTTACCAAAAATCAGGCGTAATCGCTGATCAACTTATAAATAAAAATACGTTTCTTCTTCTTCTAGTGAAGGCGTGATTTCTCGGCCTTCATAGTGTTGGAAGATGGCCTCTACAACCGCCTCTGGTTCTTCAATGATTTGAATCAAGTCTACATCTTCAGGTGAGATCATTTTTTCAGTCACCAGCGTATCCTTAATCCAATCAATTAAGCCACCCCAAAATTCTGCACCGACTAAAATAATCGGAATCTTGCGTGATTTACCTGTTTGTACCAGTGTCACCGCCTCAAATAATTCGTCGAGCGTGCCCATTCCACCAGGCATCACAACATAAGCACATGCATATTTGACAAACATCACCTTACGCATAAAAAAGTGTTCAAAGGTAATGCCAATATCTTGATACGCATTACCTGACTGCTCAAAGGGTAACTTGATATTCAAGCCAACACTTTGACCGCGACCTGGCAAAGCACCTTTATTGGCTGCTTCCATAATACCTGGGCCGCCACCTGAAATCACCGTAAAACCGGAATCACTAATCAATCGTGCGATTTTTTCTGTCTGCTGATAATAAGGGTGCTCAGGCTTGGTGCGCGCACTACCAAAAATCGATACTGCAGGCGTGATCTGCTCTAAGGCCTCTGTGGCAGAGACAAACTCAGACATGATCTTAAACGCATGCCATGAATCATACTGTTGCGTACTGCCATGGAGTAATTTGGGCTTGCTGTTTTCAGGTAATTTTTTTGAAGTCATGGTTTATTTGTCCCTCTGGTGATTCCTAGCCGCGCCATCACGCGCACAATTCTATCTAAAGTAGCTATACTCTCACAATCTATCAATTGATAATGTAATTATTTCGCCTTATGCAAAAGACACTACTACTGGTCGACGGTTCTTCTTATCTTTATCGCGCCTTTCACGCCATGCCCGATTTACGCAACGCGGCCAATGAGCCCACTGGTGCGATTCAGGGTGTACTCAACATGCTGCGCCGTCTGCATAAAGACTACCCTGCTGATTATAGCGCCTGCGTGTTTGATGCAAAAGGTAAAACCTTTCGCGATGATATTTACCCAGAGTACAAAGCCAATCGCGCTCCGATGCCAGATGACTTAAGACCACAAATTGAGCCGTTACATGAAGCAATTCAAGCGCTAGGCTGGCCGATGATTATGATCGAAGGTGTCGAAGCTGATGATGTGATTGGTGCATTGGCCAAACAAGCTGAAGAAGATGACATTAAGACCATCATCTCGACTGGTGATAAAGATATTTCGCAACTAGTAAACGACAACATTACCGTGGTGAATACCATGCGTGATGCGTTTAGAAAAACCGATGATATTTTGGACATTGCTGGTGTCGAGAATAAATTTGGGATTCCGCCAAACTTGATGATTGACTACCTCACGCTCATCGGTGACAAAGTGGATAACGTACCGGGGGTTGAAAAAGTCGGCCCTAAAACAGCCGTCAAATGGCTCAAAGAACACGGCACTTTAGATAACATCATTGCCAATGCTGATCAATTTAAAGGCAAGATTGGTGAAAATTTACGTGCTGCGATTGAATGGCTGCCCACTGGGCGTGAGCTGATTACGATTCGCACCGATGTTGGCCGTCAAGAAAATTGGGATGACTTAGCGCCACAAGCTGTCGACAAACCAAAATTGATTGATCTATTTGATCGTTTTGAATTTAAAACTTGGCGCCGCGAGGCCGATGGCATGGAAGATGGCAAACCCAATCCTTCTAGTCAGAAAAATGCTGGCACGGGCAAACCAACAGTCTCAGAAGCAACGATCAATACCACACCCACGACTGATAGCTTGTTTGCGGCTTCCGTTAACACAGACCGCGACTACACCACGATCTTAACCGAAGCGCAACTAGACGAATGGATTGCCAAGCTGCGCCATGCGCTATTTTTTAGCTTTGATACCGAGACCACTAGCCTGAATGCCATGCAAGCAAAAATCGTCGGCATGTCATTTTCTGTCAAATCTGGCGAGGCGGCTTATTTGCCACTCACCCATGACTATGTCGATGCGCCTGACCAAATACCCCTGAAAACCGCTTTAGAGAAACTCAAAGCAACACTTGAAAACCCAATCATCAAAAAAGTAGGCCAAAACCTTAAATATGATCAACACATACT
>CAZCBF010000198.1:0-3278 GCA_964496895.1 uncultured Methylophilaceae bacterium
CAAACGCCAAGCGTAGCGGTTTACCGGGCCCAAGCAAATGCGTTTGACCAACCACCTGATCAAGGGATTGCGGCCTTAGCCTTTCTGCGAGCGGCGCGGCAGGTTGATTACTGTGAAAGAGATCACTCACGTGTTATTGACCTAAAACATCTACCCCATCAGGTGCGACAAATTTAAACGTATCTGCTGGAATATCGGCTTGATTATTTTGGGCACTAAAAGTGATAGCCGTTTGCTGACCAAAACTATCCACCAAAACCATAGTATCCAAATCACCTTGTTGATTGAAAGCAAGCGCAATCTGATTAAAGCCCGTATCGTTTTGCTTAGGCGTGACTTGCACCCAATCTAAATCATCATTTTTACTGATTGCCTGCATGTCAAAGTTGGCATACAAGCTATCATCGCCTGACAATAAAGCTGCAGGGCTAGCACCCAAAGTCTTAGTCACTGGGTTAACCGTCACTTGCTCTAACTCGACATCATACAAATAAACATACTCTCCATCACTGACAATCTCTTGTTCAAATGGCTGGGCATAATCCCAACGAAAACGATTCGGTCGTTGAATCAACATTTTCCCTTCAACTTCCTGCACTTTTTGCCCTTCAGAATCAGTGACCAATTGATGAAAATCAGCAGTCATCGCTTTAGTATTGGCATAAAAAGCTTCTAGCTTCGCAATACCATCGGCTAATGCCGTATCAATCGATAGACTGAAGAACACCAGCATCACTAAAATAGGCTGAAAATAACACGTCTTACTGAATTGCTTCATACTTTGTTTTAATCCTCTTGCTTAGGCACCAATACTTCGCGGTTACCATTACTTTGCATGGCTGAAACCATCCCTGCTCTTTCCATGTCTTCAATCAAGCGTGCGGCGCGGTTATAACCGATACGCAACTGTCGTTGCACGCCAGAAATACTCGCACGGCGTGTTTTGAGTACAATCGCAACCGCCTCATCATACAATGGATCCGCTTCGGCGCCTGCAGGCTTTTCTTCAACATAGCTCGCACCGCCTACTTCAGACTCGCCGGTCAAGATACCTTCAATATAATTAGGCTCACCTTGCTGTTTTAAGAAGTCGACCACTTTATGTACTTCTTCATCAGATACAAACGCGCCATGTACGCGATTGGGATACCCACCCCCTGGTGGTTGATACAACATATCACCCTGCCCCAGCAAGTTTTCCGCGCCCATTTGGTCTAAAATCGTACGTGAGTCTATCTTACTCGACACTTGAAAGGCAATTCTGGTCGGCACATTGGCCTTAATCAAACCAGTAATCACATCCACCGAAGGACGCTGCGTTGCCAGCACCAGATGGATACCCGCAGCCCTAGCCTTTTGCGCCAAACGTGCAATCAGCTCCTCGACTTTTTTACCCACAACCATCATTAAGTCAGCCAATTCATCAATCACCACCACAATGAGTGGCAGTGTATCAAGGGGTTCTGGTTCATCAGGTGTAATGCTGAAAGGATTAGTGATGGGCTCACCTTTGTCTTTGGCCGCCCGCACTTTAGCGTTATAGCCTGCAAGGTTACGCACGCCTAATGTTGACATGAGCTTGTAGCGTTTTTCCATCTCTGCCACACACCAGTTAAGCGCATTGCCCGCATGACGCATATCGGTCACCACGGGTGCTAACAAATGTGGGATACCTTCATAGACTGATAGTTCCAGCATTTTAGGATCGATCAAGATCATGCGTACTTCATTCGCATCAGATTTGTATAACAAGCTCAAGATCAAGGCATTAATCGCCACAGACTTACCCGAACCAGTCGTACCAGCCACCAACAAGTGTGGCATTTTGGCTAAATCAACCACCGCTGGTTTACCGGCAATATCTTTACCCAAACAAATGGCCAATGGCGAACTAACACTCGCGTACGCCTTAGAGCTCATGATTTCAGAAAGATAAACAATCTGACGCTGATTATTTGGGATCTCTAGCCCCATATGGGTTTTACCCGGAATGGTTTCCACCACACGTACACTCACCACAGATAAAGCGCGGGCAAGGTCTTTTGCCAAGTTCATCACTTGGCTACCCTTAACGCCAGGCGATGGCTCTAATTCATAACGCGTAATCACTGGGCCAGGTAATGCAGTAATCACCTTGACCTCAATACCAAAGTCCATTAACTTGCGCTCGATCAAGCGTGAGGTAAATTCCAATGATTGGCTAGAAGGCAGTGGTACCTTATTGGCCGCGGGGTCTAGCAATTCTAATGCGGGTAATCCAGCATACGAGGATTCAAACAACTGTGTTTGTTTTTCTTCAAAGACGCGATCACTTTTGGGTATTTCTGTCACAGCAGGCTCAACCCTCACAGGCTTGCGGTCTTTGGTTTTCTTTCGCTGATAACTCACATACTCATTACGCTCTTGTTCTGCGACCTTACCAAGCCGTTTGTCTTGCCAATCTTGCCAGCGTTCAATCGCCCACTCATAAACACGAATCAACCAGTCACCTGTGCGCTCAGCAACACTCATCCATTGAATACCGGTATACAAGCTAAAGCTAGCCATAAACAACACCGCTAACAATAAAAATGTCCCTGCGTAACCAATCGCGTGCTGGAGTAAAGCAAAGACTGTAATGCCTACAATACCGCCCTCTTGTTGGGGTAAATTACTCGAAAATGAGACCATATAACCCGCTTCTAGCGTAGATGAAACCATTAAAAATACTAAAAAGGCTAAACCGTTATAGGGTAAGAATAGTCGCGCATTATCATCGTCAAACTGCAAGCTGCGATAAACATAAAACATCGCAATACAGGTTAATACAACTAGCCACCAAGCAGAAAAGCCAAACAGTGCTAAGCACACATCTGACAACCAAGCACCGATGGTCCCACCACGATTAAGCGTCTCATTATCGGGATGATTCATTTGTGACCAAGAGGGGTCGTTGGGGTTAAAACTAGCAAACGCTAGTGCCATATACACGGCTACCGCTGCCAATGTCAGTAGTAGCATTTCTTTGAGGACTTTTTCATTCACAAAAGGCTGTGCCGTTTGTGGTTTTTTACGCCTCTTATTAACTGGCAATCCCTTTTTCTTAAACAACAATGCGTGACTATCCTGAATCGGCAAAAAAATCATTATAACAGCATCATGCACCGCATTTAAGACAAGCTACTTTAACTGATCATAATCTGTAATGTCGCTGCTTTTATAACGGTTAAATGTGCATGATTGGCAAAATTTATGCTTACATTGCGCTTATAAAAAGCTAAAATGGTGTCGATCTTTCA
>CAZCBF010000199.1:0-157 GCA_964496895.1 uncultured Methylophilaceae bacterium
TGGCCGAACAGCTCAAAGATGCTGGCTTGGACTACTACAACCATAATCTGGATACATCGCCAGATTATTATGGTGATGTGATTTCTACACGCACTTATCAGGATCGTCTTGACACTTTAGATCGCGTGCGCGATGCAGACATCAATGTGTGTAGCGG
>CAZCBF010000199.1:167-3265 GCA_964496895.1 uncultured Methylophilaceae bacterium
ATGGGTGAAACACGTACCCAGCGTGCAGGACTGATTGCACAATTTGCTAATATGGAGCAGCCGCCAGAAAGCGTGCCGATTAACCTACTCACACAGGTAGAAGGTACACCGATGTATGGCACGGAAGAGCTGGATCACTTTGAGTTTGTTAAAACCATTGCGGTGGCCAGAATTACCATGCCAAAAAGCGCGGTGCGTTTATCGGCAGGCCGTCAAAGCATGCACGAAGGCATACAAGCGATGTGCTTTATGGCGGGTGCGAATAGTATATTCTATGGTGAAAAACTCCTGACCACTGGTAATCCAGAAGCAGAAGCAGATCAGGCCTTATTTGCCAAACTCGGCATCCATAGTCTTTAACCAACAGAACAGCATTCATCATGTTAACTGCACTACAAGCACACTTAGATAAGCGTGCAAACGAAGGCTTATTGCGACAACGCCGCTTGCTGGATTCGCCTCAAGCAGAGCAGATTGTGGCGGATGATCAGGATTACTTATCGTTTTGCAGCAATGATTATTTAGGGCTAGCCAATCACCCAGCACTCATCGCTGCCATGCAAGACGCAGCAGGTGCTGCTGGGGTAGGTAGTGGTGCGTCAAACCTGATTACCGGCCATCATCGCTATCACGATGTGCTGGAGCAGCAATTAGCAGCGTTTGTAGGCTTACCTGCGGCGATGTTGTTTTCGACGGGCTATATGGCGAATATCGGCGTGCTAGGTGCGCTCACGGGGCGACATGATGCGATTTTTGCAGACAAATTAAACCATGCTTGCTTGAACGATGGTGGCTACTACTCACAAGCTGAGTTTCATCGCTTTGCTCATAACGATGTAGATGCGCTTGAAACATTACTCAAAAACAGTACGGCGCGTCGTAAATTGATCGCCGTCGATGCGGTGTTTAGTATGGATGGCGATATTGCGCCGATTCCTGACTACCTTGCACTGTGCGAACAATATGATGCCTATTTATATATTGACGACGCGCATGGTTTTGGTGTCTTGGGTACGCACGGGGCAGGTAGCTTAAGTCATTTCAATCTGAAGTCTGAACGGCTTATGATGATGGCTACGCTAGGTAAAGCGGCGGGGGTTGCCGGCGCATTTGTCGCAGGTGAAAAAGTGGTGATTGATTATCTCATTCAAACCGCTAAAAGTTATGTTTGCTCGACACCAGCACCGCCCGCATTATCGGCGACATTATCCGAATCACTAAGTATCATTGCGCAAGGTGATGATTTACGCGATCACCTTTTCGGTTTGATCGATGACCTCAAGCGTAATCTTAAATTAAAAAAGTGGCATTTAATGCCATCTGATACAACGATTCAACCATTAGTTGTCGGGGATAATTTTAAAGCATTAGCACTGAGCGAGCATTTACAAGCACGAGGTATTTTAGTCCCCGCGATTAGACCACCCACTGTACCAGTGAATACCGCACGGCTGAGGATCTCGTTATCAGCAGCACATCAACAAGCGGATGTAGAAACTTTGGTCAATGCTATCTTAGCAGCAGAAGAAACCCTGAATTAAAAAGTAAGCTTTACAACACTACCCTTAACCATGCCAAACGGATTACACATTCAGACTTTGGGCAAAAAAGGCCCACACCTTGCTATGTTGCATGGTTGGGGTATGAATAATACTGTCTGGTTGCATACCGCGCAGCAGCTCAGCAAGCACTTTAGAGTGCATCTCATTGATTTGCCGGGCATGGGTAATAGTGAAAGCATTACACCATACACGCTTGATACCGTCACCGAAACCATCGCCGAACATTTACCCAATCAGACGATCGTCATTGGTTGGTCTTTAGGTGGTTTACTCGCAATGCACATTGCCATACACCATCCTGATGCCATCAGTAAACTGGTGCTCATCGGTGCAACCCCTTGCTTTGTCAATGTCCAAGGATTAACAACACGCCTGCATTGGTCAGCGGGGGTTGAATTAAGTGTGTTTAAGGCATTTGCTAAAAATGTCAAAGCAGACTATCAAAAAGCCATGTTGAACTTTTTGGCTTTGCAATGTGTTGGTAGTGAGCGAGCCAATCAACTATTGCGTCAGCTCAAAACTGATTTCAGCCAACAGCCAGTGCCCGAGATGGATGATCTACAGCAGGCATTAACTATCTTAAAAGACACAGATTTACGCCAGATCGTCCACGAAATAGGGCAACCGACCTTGATTATTCATGGTGACAAAGACCGCTTGGCACCATTGCAAGCAGGTAATTGGCTTGCACAAGCCATCCCCAATACTCAAATCCGCGTGATTAACGGCGCAGCGCATGCGCCTTTTTTATCCCATGACAAAATTTTTCAGAAAGAGTTATTTGACTTTTTAAAGGTCAAAAAAAGCCTATGGCAGATGTTTTCCAAATAGATAAATCACGTGTGCGTCAGGCCTTCAGTCAGGCCGCACCTCAGTATGACGCGCATGCGATTTTGCAAGCGCAAGTGCGTAATGAAATGCTGAGCCGTTTGGACTTAGTCAGCCTACAACCGACTTCGATCTTAGATGCGGGTTGTGGTACAGGTCAGGGTGCTGCCGCATTGCAACAGCGGTACCCTAAGGCGAATATTACTGCGATGGATTTTGCCCTGCCAATGCTCAAGCAAACGCAGGAAACACTCAATACAGGTAGCCTGCTGACTAAAATCAAGCGGATGATGCAAGTTCAGACGCCTCATCAATTGCTCTGTGCTGATTTAGAGGCAATACCGCTTGCTGATCAAAGCTTGCAGTTGATTTGGTCGAACCTTGCCATTCAATGGTGTAATGATCTTGATCAAGTGTTCCAGCACTTTTATCGTACTTTAGCGCCTGAAGGCTTATTGATGTTTAGTACCTTTGGGCCAGATACACTCAAAGAGTTGCGTCAGGCTATGCCGCATGAAGAAACCAGTGTGAGCCGTTTTATCGATATGCATGATATTGGCGATGCCTTAGTGCGTGCTGGCTTTGAAGCACCAGTTTTAGATGTAGAGCGCTACACATTGACTTATCAGGAAGTCAAAGAGGTGATGCGAGATCTTAAAAATATCGGTGCGAATAACGCGACAGCAGGGCGTGCAAAAGGCTTAAAAG
>CAZCBF010000200.1:0-3238 GCA_964496895.1 uncultured Methylophilaceae bacterium
CCCAACATCAGCAATCTATCTCAAGTGTTATTACTCCTTCTCTCTGCCCTGCTCGCACATGCTGTTTCATTATCGTTAGGCATATTACAAGTCAAAAGTGAGATGGACACCAGTAAGCCATATACAGGCTTTGGGTTAGTGCTGTTGCTGGCATACCTCACCTCATCTTTTATTGTGCCTAAGGCGCTTAAATCAGACCAGCCAACGCTGGACTGGTATCAAAACACTTTTCCAACAGTTGATTTTTTAATACTGACCTTATTGTGTTTTGCTGCGTGGGCTTTATTAAGCGCCTACCGTAATATGCAAAGCGCCTTACAAATCAAAGTCAGGCCGTGGGCAATGATTGGCTTTGTGCTATTTCTAAGCACCTTCTTGACTGGATTTGCATTCATTGGTGGGCTAGCAGTTGATTGGCTGGCGGTATCACGTGCGGCGATTTACCTTTGCTTTGCACTTTCAATTGGATTTGCTTATTTAACTGTACTGTATGAAAAAAGAACGCTGGTGAATGTGCAGCGATTTTTTCGCAGCTGGAAAGAAGGCAACACAACACAGGCATTACAAGAAACACCCTCGTTTATCGCATTAGCCAGTTTGGCTTTGATTAGTTTATTAGTCATTTTTGGCATAGAACTCAGCGCAGGTGAGAAAAACTATCTGCAAGACACCGTGCTGCGAGGCAGCTTGACGAACAATCTTATTGCGACGGGTTGCTTGACGACTTTTATCTTATTATTACGTGACATTGGGCTGCTGTATTACTTTAGCCTTGGCAATAAACCGCAAAAAGCTGTCGTGACCACACTAGTATATTTAGTGCTCTTATATGCCCTTCTACCCTTCTTACTCTCTTCGATGGGTGGAATTGCTTACCCAATGAAGTTTTTAGTGACTTATAAAGATTGGGGGCATTTAATCGCGCCCATGATTGCACTCATTCACACCGCAATAATGACGACACTACTCATCAAGCAATATCGAGAAACGCAGCAGCGCTTATTAACAGCAAGATAAAGATAAGGCAAAGCTGTAAACAATGAATGCCATGCCGCTTTCAATGGTGGGTAACCCTGTACCCTCCATTGAAAGCAAGCTCGAGCACTAAAATCAATCTCACCCCACTTCAAGTTCCTTTCACTGCGGAAAAAAGTTTCATACACAATAAAGTCAGCCAAATGTCCTAGATAAAACGGCTAAAAGCCCGAATGTAGATCATTTAAGGACATGCAAAAATCAGGGGCAATATACCAACCTACCCTGTAAAGTATGTTTTCAACCATTGCAATTTTCACCAAAAAGAGTTAAATAACAGAGAATTACATGGTTGTTTTGATGTTGATTAAATTAAAATAAGAATTAAACTTACAAATGGTTAACAAAAAGTCCTAGCAAATGACTTTAGGCTTAAAGAGATAAGCCTTAAGAGAGAGGTAATAAAAAACTAATGCAAGACACATACCCTACGGTAATTGCAACCTGTTCAGCATGCGGATTGCTTTGCGACGATATTGCAATAAATTCTGAAACTGGCGAAACCGCCACACCTTGCGCTAAGTCAGTTCAGTTTTACCACAACGCGCTTAACCCAAACCAAACCAAAGCCCAAGTCAATGGTGCATCTGTAGGTTTGGCCGATGCCGTAAAAGAGGCTGCAAGGTTATTATCCAGCGCGCAGCAACCACTGTTTGCAGGCTTAGGCACAGAGGTGATGGGCATGCGCGCCATCACCAAGCTAGCACAAAAAACCAATGCAACACTGGATCATATGCATTCAGAAGGCACAGTAAACAACACGCTGACCTTACAAAACATTGGCTACCAAACCACGACACTAATGGAAGTAAAAAATCGTGCCGATGTGATTGTGGTGATCGGTGCTGATTTGAATGCGAGCGTGCCTAAATTTTTAGAAAGAATCGTTTGGCATGACGAGACGTTATTTGATAAACCAAGCCCTAAAGTGATCGCACTGGCGCCACCAGCAGGTTCAAAATATGAATCACCTATTGAGGTGATTGACGCTGAGCACAGCGCGATTCCAGAAATCACCAATACGTTAAAAGCATTGCTGCAAGATAAAAACCCGCTTAACCGTATGGACGATGACACCAACATTGCAGGTGTCACACTAGGCCAATTAAAGGACATCGTCGCACAGCTTAAAGCCGCACAATATGGCGTAGTGATCTGGGCTGCAAGCGCATTAAAAACCTTGCCCGCAGCAGAGCTAGTGACGCAAACGATTGTGCAGTTTATCAACACACTGAATAAAGAAAACCGCGTGATGGGTTTGCCGCTGAATAGTGGTGATGGTGATACGACCGTAAATAACACCTTCACTTGGTTAACTGGCTATGCCACACGCGCTAAGTTTGTGAATGGTATGCCTAAGTATGATCCGCGCAACCTCAGCACGGCTAAACAAATCGACCAGACTGACACCTTGTTATGGACGAGCAGCTTTAACCCTATTACACCGCCAGAGACTACTGCGCCAACCATTGTGATTGGCCACCCTAATACAACGTTCACACAAATACCAGATGTGTTTATTCCAGTAGCTGTACCAGGTGTACATAGTGACGGGCAGATGTTTAGAATGGATAGCTCGATCACCTTGCCATTGCGCAAATTTAAAGATTCGGATTTACCCACACTACACAGTGTGATTGAACAAATTGAAAGTGAACTCGCATGATTACCTTGTTAAAAAACGGCAAAGTCTACGACCCAGCCCATAATAAAGACGGGGTGGTAGAGGACATTTACATCAAAGATGGCTACATCATCCCCAAACTCGGTAGCACTGAAAAGATTGATGAAACGATTGATCTAACGGGCAAAGTGGTGATGTCTGGCGCGATTGATATGCACAGTCATATTGGCGGCGGCAAGATGAATATCGCGCGGATGATGTTGCCTGAGTATCACGCAAAATATCAAGAGACCATGAGCTACGAAGAGCCAGAAGCGCATGTCTGTGGCCCTCACTGTAGTCATCATGCGGTACCCAATACGATGGATACTGGTTTTAGATATATCGAGATGGGTTACACCGCAGCGTTTGAACCTGCCATACTCCCAGCGAATGCGCGTCAAGCCCATTTAGAAATGGCTGACACACCGATGATTGATAAAGGTGGTTATGCAATGCTGGGTAATGATGATTACTTCTTGCGAATGTTGGCAGCCAAAAAAGACCAAAAAGCCATTAACGATTATGTGGCTTGGACGC
>CAZCBF010000201.1:0-3237 GCA_964496895.1 uncultured Methylophilaceae bacterium
TCACGCGACTTTGCAAAGCCGTGAATTTGGCCACCTCTAGATCGCGTAAATTTTCAGCACGCTGTATGCCTAGTTTATTTTTTTTGAGTAGCGTAAAGAGCTGATTAAAACCCAAGGACCAAACGCTGTCACCAAATTCAAACGCATAACCAGGTGTCAGGACGATATCAGGTATTTGTTTCGCGTATTCCAGTTTAAGGTTTTGTTCGACCACGGCGTAGTTGAGCAAAGCTTTGCGAATATCAAGACGGTTTAACAGTGCTTGTGTCTGAACTGTTTCGTCGCTGAGCGGTTGCAATATTAAAGCCTGATGTTTTTGATCAAATATCGTTGGATTGAGGTTGATGTTTTCGACCTCACTCATCGGTAAGCTGAGTGCCTTAGCTAATTCAGCGCGTAGTGGTATGAATGCCTGTTGGGCTTGATTCAGTGCTAACTGACTGAGATGTAGGTCGGTTTGAGCTTGGTGCAAGGCTAAGTTTGACGCTTCACCATATTCAACGCGTTTACTGAGGAGTTTGACGATGCTTTGATTGACATCGACGGTTGCTTGTAGGTGCTGAGTGCTTTGGTGCTGTAGCGTTAAGTTTAAGGCCGCTTGCACAACATTGTGTCGAATATCCCAAGCGGTTTGCGCAATATTGAGTTTGGCGATTTCGGATAAGAATTCTAGCTTGGTGACTTTTATCGCTTGTTTGTCATTGGTTTGTATGGGTAGCGCAATACTGAGCGATAAGCCGAAAGGATCAATATCACCATTGGCACGATTGCTTTGTGCAACTTGGGTGCTGATACTAGGCAGGGGTCTTTGCTTTCCTTGCTCGATGGCTGCTAATGTTGTTCGATACTCAGCCCTGACGACGGCTAATTCTGGATGGCAAAATAAAGCTGTTGAGATGAGCGTGTTTAAGTTCCAATACGCATCAGCTTTTGGCAAAGTCTCACCATGCAGCGCTATAAAAGCATGTAACTCTGGATCGGATAGGGTGCGTTGCTTGAATGCTTGGTGTTGCTTTTGAGCGGAGATTGGTTGGGCAGTGTATTGCTGCAAGCTGCAGCCATTAAGCAGGCAACACAAAGCAATGAGCAAGATTGCTATAGGGTATCGCTCAACGTAATAGGGTGAACAAACTAGGCGCATGACTCACACATTTATCATTTATCTTTGTCGTGTTAGTCATTAGATTTTATACCAAAAATAGCTGATTCTGACGATTGATCGCTAATTTCACGCATTGGCTAGCGGAAATTAGCGTAATCAGCGGACTAATCTATGATTTCGGCATGTACTGAAGTGAGTGCATCTTG
The DNA here is from genome assembly GCA_964496895.1 of uncultured Methylophilaceae bacterium. Classification (GTDB taxonomy): domain Bacteria; phylum Pseudomonadota; class Gammaproteobacteria; order Burkholderiales; family Methylophilaceae; genus Methylotenera. The sequence goes on from CAZCBF010000201.1 coordinate 1,309, forward strand.
TAATGTTTCTTCACTCAGCGTATTGACTTGTGTGGCCAATAGATCAGCTGCTTCGATGGTGCCGATAGGTAAGTCTGAAGTTTTAAGCTCGGCGATTAAACCAGCCGCTGCGCCTGCTACACGTAATAAGTAACTACGCTCGCGCATGAGTAGCTCGACTTCATTACTGATTAAATCGATTTCTGGTGAGTTGATAGTATTTGTCATAGTTTAAGAGTATTCTAAAGATGAGTTTTAATCAATCATTTGCTAAGTTATATTATATAAAAATTGCGGTCCTCAGTAATGCACAGTGAGCTATTCGTTCACTAATCTATTCTGGGTTTTAAATCGCTTATGTAGGGGCATTACATGCCCAGTTTTCTACGACAGAGAAATATTTTTTAACGAATGACTACAAAAAATAAATCTCATGCGCTATAATGCTGTCCTTTACCAAACACGGCCTAATTTCAGTAGCCGTGATTGTCTAAAATGCGAGAGTGGCGGAATTGGTAGACGCACTGGTTTTAGGTACCAGCGCCGCAAGGCGTGAGAGTTCGAGTCTCTCCTTTCGCACCATTATCTGGTTTGCTGTTTTAGATTGTGGCAATTGAAGTATTTTTTGCCCTGTCATATTTCTCATTGAATTCCTAGCGATGACACCAGTTAACAAACCCTTAAAGACCAAGCTAGCATGCTGTGCTGCTCTGGCTCTCCTGAGTCAGATCTTCTTGATTCAAGCGTGTCGTGCCCAAGAAGATCAACCTTCTATTGAGCTCGGTGAGATCACTGTTACCGCCGATCATCGTGATGAAGCCTTGTCACGTACGCCTGCCTCTATTGATGTCATTAATGCAGACACAATCAAACAACAACATGTAGACACACTGAACGATATCAGTGGCAATGCTGCGAACCTATTGATCCAAACAGCAGAAACGTTTAAAACCATTACCATCCGCGGTGTCGGTGGTGGTGGGCGTAATGTTGGTTTTGATTCGCGTGTGGGTGTCTATGTGGATGGCGTTTATATGGGGCAAGGCATGGCGCTTGATAGCCCTATTTACGATATTGCACAAATTGAAGTGTTAAAAGGCCCGCAAGGCTATCTATTTGGTAATGGTTCTGATGCTGGCGCCATTAATATCATCACCAAACAACCCACACACGAATCAGAACGTTCGCTTTCTGCGGGTATTGGTAACTTTGGCTATTTGGAAAGTTCGTTGAAGCTGAATGGCGAGTTGTCAGAAAAGCTGACAGGCCGTTTGATCGTGAATAGCGCGGATCATGATGGCTTTGTACGCAATACTTTTAATAATGAAAAGTTAAAACAACTTTGGCGCTTTGCGACAAGAGCGCAATTAAAGTGGGAAGCCACCGAGCAACTCGAGATCAAGTTTGCTGCGGATTACAATAAGAGCAGACCAGACAGCTATCTATTACAGGGTCAAACGGCAATGTTTGGGCAGCCTGCAAATCCGCCCGCGGCTTTTGATCGCGTAGAGGTGAATGATTCACCCAATTCAACAGTGCGTACAAAAGGCTTGCAGCTGAACGCAGACTATTTTCTTGAGAATGATGGACAGCTTACCGCGATCATCGCCAAAAGGTCTACTCAAAATAATCTGGTCAATGATAATGACTATAGTCGCGATGACGTGCTGCATGCTGAATTTGAAGATACGACACGGCAATCCAGTCAGGAATTGCGTTATACCTCACCAGAAGACCTTGATTGGCCGTTTGTAGTGGGCTTGTATTTTTTACAGCAAGACGCGCGCAATGATCGGCATGCCTTTTTGGGCGAGGATCTTGATACTTTGGTTACCATACCCGGGTATGGTACTTTTCCTTTTGGCGCCGCATTTGGTGTTGATGCTGGTGCTGAGGTTAGTCTTGATGGCAAGCTCAAAACGCATACCAAGGCTATTTATACCAATATCC
>CAZCBF010000202.1:0-3210 GCA_964496895.1 uncultured Methylophilaceae bacterium
TTTGGCATGTTGTTAGACCAGCAAGGCGTTGCGGTGAGAACAGGCCATCACTGCGCCCAACCCATCACCGAGCAGCTAGCACCCAGCGGAACGATACGCGCATCATTTAGTCTGTATAATACGTTAGAAGAAGTTGATCAATTATTTGCGGCATTAACAAAAGCGCAAATAATGTTGAAATGAGGTAATGTTATGACCATTGAAACAACCAAAAATACTGAGAACAAACCATTCATCACCGTGACTGAAAAAGCGGTTAAACACATGAAAAAGCAGCTCGGCGATGAGCAAGATAAGTCTATCCGCTTGTCTGTGAAAAAAAGCGGCTGTACTGGCTTTGCTTATGTACTGGATACCGTCGTTGATGGCGAAGCTACCGACCGTACAATCAACATTGATGACGCGTTAACGATTTTTGTCGCTAATGACGCCGCTTTAATGTTGGTCGGCACTGAAATTGATTTAAAAGTAGAAGGCCTCAACCGCGAATTGCAATTTAACAATCCCAATGTCACCGATATGTGTGGCTGTGGTTCGAGCTTTAGCGTCAACTAGATGCGCGACCATAATGCTTCGCTAGACTTCGCAATGGTCTAGCGGCGGCATTACTCTTATCACTATCTTTCTAATCCAGATCATCAAATACCACGCTGCTATTTATGAACACCTCTAAAAACCCATTTGGCAATACCATCACCGCAGAATCAGTGATTGATACACTGACTTTTTTTGATGACTGGGAAGATCGCTACCGCTATATTATCGACTTAGGTAAAGAAGTGCCTGCGATGGATGATGCGCTTAAAACGGATGAAAGACTGGTGAAAGGTTGTCAAAGCCAAGTCTGGATTGAAAGCAACCTTGAACAAGAGCGCTTTCAGTTTGCAGTGGACAGCGATGCTTTTATCGTACGGGGTTTACTCGCGATTGTACTCGCCGCCGTGAATGGCAAAACAGCCAAAGAGATTCTGGACTTTGATATGGAAGCTTATTTTGCCAGTATTGATCTGATCAAGCACTTAAGCCCAACACGAGGCAATGGTTTAAAAGCAATGGTAGAGTCTATTCGCCACTTGGCTAAGTAGTTACCATTAGCCTTCTCAACAAATAAAAAAGGAGGCTTTCGCCTCCTTTTTTAGATTCGCTGACAGACTAGCCGCCAACAAACGTGTCTTCCAAGAAGGTCACTTTACCGTTAGTCAAATCATAAACACCGCCGATAATGCCAATGCTGCCATCATTCAACATATCATCGAGAATATCGCTATGACGACGAATGCTTTCGATTTGATATTTGACATTGAGCTCAACAATTTTTTCAACAAAGTCGGCATTGTCTGAGCAGCGGTCTTCTGCATCACACACGGTTGTTTCATGGCGTATGCTTGGGCGAATCAAATTAACGATCTCACCAATATGGCCATCTTTAAAATCATCACAAGCCGCTTTTACTGCGCCACAACTACTGTGACCAAGCACAACTATTAGTTTACTACCTGTATATTTAGAGGAATATTCCATGCTGCCTATGGCTTTGTCTGAAGCAATATTACCCGCCAAACGCACACTAAACACGTCACCCAAGGCTTGATCAAATAACAGCTCTACTGGCACACGTGAATCACTACAACTTAGTACAGTGGTAAACGGATGTTGCTTCTCAGTGGTTTCTTGAATCAAGAACTTAAAGTCTTTGGTCTCTGACTTTTGGTTGATAAATCGCTCATTACCTTCTACTAAGATATCTAACACCTCTTTTGGCGTCATTTTATCGCGATCTAATAGTGGGTGTTTATACATAAGCAATCCCTATCCTTTCTTTTAAAATTAATGTTTTAGCACTGTGTCTAAGCCTATGACCTGTACATCGATACCTTTAAGTTCTGCATGCACCTGATAGTTTGTAATCACCTCTTGCACATCATAATCCATCACTTTACATTGCGTGCAATCGATGATGACTTTGGCATGCTCAGGAATATTTTCCAAGGTTTCGATAATGCCAGCCTTACTGAAAAACGATACCTGGTCAGACAAGACTAGTCGGCGTACTTTTTCTCCACCGTCACTACGCTCAGTATCTTCAATATCATAAGATAGGCGATAACGATGATAAAGTGTAAATAATAAACCAACTAACAAACCTAAGCTGATACCTTTTAGCAAGTCAGTGGTGATGATAGCAATGATTGTGACGATGAAAGGGATAAACTGACCCCAGCCTTTTTTAAACATCTCGATAAACAATTCAGGCTTAGCAAGCTTGTAGCCAACGATAAACAAAATCGCTGCGAGACTTGCCAATGGAATCATATTGAGATAATTCGCAATAGTAATCGCACTGATTAGTAAGAAGAAACCGTGCACGATGGCTGATAGTTTTGACTTTGCACCGAAGGCGATATTCGCCGAACTACGCACAATCACTTGTGTGACGGGTAAACCACCCACCATACCAGAGATAATATTGCCTAAACCTTGCGCTTTAAGTTCGCGATTAGTAGGCGTCACACGTTTGTGCGGATCTAATTTGTCTGTCGCTTCTACACATAGCAATGTCTCTAAGCTCGCCACGATAGCGATTACAAATCCGACTTTATAAATTTCTAAGTTACCCAAGTGTGAAAAATCTGGCATCGTAAAAAACGAAACAAAGTCAGACAAACTACTGGCCACAGGTAAATTAACCATTTGATCTCGTGACAAACTTAAGTCTACTGCATCCGTTTGAAACAGGTTGTACATTAAGATACCGACTAGCACCACCACTACTGGGCCTTGGATCATTTGAAAAATTTTGTGCTTTTTCATTAACACCTGATCCCAAAGAATCAGAATGACTAATGAAATAACCGAAATCAGTACCGCGCCAGGGGTAAATAAACTCATTGCATCGGCAATCTCTGTAAAGGTGTTGTGACCATCGACCAACTCAAAAGACATACTACCTTCTACTTCATTATCAAAGCCTAGTGCATGTGGGATCTGCTTAAGGAAAATCAATAGACCAATGCCAGAAAGCATGCCTTTAATCACCGATGATGGGAAGAAATAAGCAATAAAGCCAGCCTTGAGATAACCCATCGCCAGCTGTAATATACCGCCTATCACAACAGCGATTAGAAATATTTCGTAACCGCCTAAGCTATCAATGGCATTGAGCACAATGACCGCCAAACCTGCTGCGGGGCCGCTTACGCCAAGCGCAGA
>CAZCBF010000203.1:0-3191 GCA_964496895.1 uncultured Methylophilaceae bacterium
CAAGCCGAATCGTTACACCGTCACCCCGCGGTATTTCCAACTGTGGTTGCGAGGCCGGTCTCCGGACTTGTGAGCAGATTACGCTAAGCCTTCCCAAGATCACTCTCAGTGGCATTTGTTAACTAACGTTTTTTCTCACTTACCGTTGCGGGGGCAGCTCAGGACTTATCAAACGATTTGATGCACCTGATTCCCAGTTTCACCTTTTTAAAAATAAAAAGACACCTGACAACGGGTGCAAATATAGCACAAATTAATCTGGACAATATTTTTATTTGGCAATTGCCCTAGATTTTAGAAATAGAAACTCAATTTTTTAGCACTATCGATTGACTAAGCGAGTTTGATTCACTTATAGTGATCACATGAATGAAGACTTACAGGCTTTAGAAGAAAAACTATCGCATTTGCTCGGATTGTTTCATGATTTGAAACAAGAAAATGCTGATTTAAAAGAAGAACTTAAATCAATTAAAACGACTTCTGAAACACTACAACAAAAAATGTCAACCGCTAGCGAACGCATTGAAAAGCTCATGCGAAGCTTGCCATAGAGGCGATAACAATGAGTCAACCTACTGGCGTCGATATCCAAGTACTCAATAAAAAATTTACCGTGAGCTGTACCGAAGAGGAACGACCATCCTTAGATATTGCAGTTAATTATCTCAATAACAAGATGGTTGAAATTAAAGATAACGGTAGCTTTATTGGTATTGAGAAAATTGCCGTGATGGCTGCATTAAACCTAGCGAATGAAGTATTGAGCTTTAAGTCTGGCGATATCAATGTAGGTGAGTGCAAACAAAAAATCGAAGAGCTTAAAGCCCAGATTGATAGCGCTTGCCTGTAGTTGAACAACTAGTAATCTTTCAAAAATAATCAATATTACTCTTGTGATCAAGCAATTAGTACTATTTTTATTCGGTACAATCTAGGTATAGTTTCGTTTGTTCCCCACGGTGCGTTTAAGGCTAATAATTCCTTGAACTAGTCAATAGCACCGGTTTTGGTTAATCGAGTGTTGTGCGCGCGCCCCTTAGCGGGTGTACCTAATGCACTTTAGGCCATTACCCCTTGAACCTTATGGTTCAGGATGCTGGTCTTATCGTATTCGTGGGGAACCCCTTAATTGATACAATGATTAGCGTAAGGCGTGATATTGCAAATCAGCCAAGCTAATAATCTCAAGACATTTTTCATGCGTTGATTCTAATACCACAGGTGGTGCATAGCCCGCCTCAGAGGCTTCTAACCATCTTGCAGCACATACACACCAGCGATCACCTGCTTTTAAGCCAGGAAAACCATAAGTCGGGTTGGGGGTAGATAAGTCATTGCCTACAGAGACTGAGTAAGCCAAAAACTCGTCGGTCATTTCAGCACATACCGTGTGGTTACCACTGTCGCCCATCAAGGCATCACAGCAGCCATTGCGCTGATAACCAGTCATTGGATTAACACTGCATGTTTGTAATGCTGTACCAAGTACGTTACGGGATGGAGAAGTGCGCTGTGAATGAGACATTATTGCGTTAACACCGTGACATGATGTGAGCTATACAACGAAGCTTGCTAAACTATGTAGATACAATCGCATGTAAGTTTTTCGACCTACATCATCTAAAGCACTTACGGACAATAGCTAAGGTTTATTTTGCGACTTGTTTTTCGCGAATTTCATCTAACGTTTTACAGTCGATGCAAAGCGTAGCTGTAGGACGTGCTTCTAATCGTTTTAAACCGATTTCAATGCCACAACCGTTGCAATAACCATAATCATCTTCGTCAATATTACGTAAAGTGTCGTCGATTTTTTTAATCAGTTTACGCTCGCGGTCACGATTTCTTAATTCAAGTGCCATATCAGACTCTTGGCTAGCACGATCATTTGGATCGGCAAACATTGTGACCTCATCTTGCATATTATGCACAGTCTTATCTAAGTCATGACTCAACTCTTCTTTCCACTGATTTAATATCTTGCGGAAATGTTTGAGTTGTTTTTTACTCATGTATTCCTCACCAGGTTTTTCCTTGTAAGGCGTGAATTGTTTACTTTCTGCCATGGTTACACCTAACTACTGTTTAATTTTCGCTATGCTATTTTTATGCGTAATCACGCGATAAAATTTACCAAGCGCTTGAGTTTACTCTGTTTGAAGGCTTTTGCAAGCCCTAAGAATCCTATTAGTCTTTAACTAGCATCGATTGTGCCAACACTGTATTTTGCATTAAAGTTGCGACTGTCATTGGCCCTACGCCTCCAGGTACAGGCGTAATCCAACTCGCTTTTTTACAAGCGGCATCAAAGTCTACATCTCCTGCCAGCTTACCACTGGGCAACCTATTAATGCCAATATCGACAACAACTGCGCCTTCTTTAATCCACTCACCTTTAATCAAGCTCGGCTTGCCTGCAGCTGCGATGACTAAATCTGCTTTTTTAATTTGTCCGGCTAAATCTTTGGTATGTCGATGACAAGAAGTGACTGTACAGCCAGCGAGTAATAATTCTAGCGCCATCGGACGACCTACATGATTAGACACACCAACGACCACAGCATCCATACCTCTAATGGGCTGATCAATGGTTTGCAACATTTTAATCACGCCATAAGGCGTGCATGATCGCAAAATTGGCTGGCGTACTGCCAAGCGACCTATATTGTAGGGATGAAATCCATCAACATCTTTGTTTGGATCGATATACTCGATTAATTTAGCTTCATCAATCTCTTCAGGTAGCGGAGACTGCACCAAAATACCATCCACTGCAGTGTCCTTATTTAAAGACTTGATCAAGTCAAAAAGCTCAGTTTCTGATGTCGTGGCAGGTAAGTCATGCGAGATAGAATGAATGCCCACTTTTTCACAGGCTCTGCGCTTATTACGTACGTAAATGGCAGATGCTGGATCATTTCCAATCAAGACAACTGCCAAAGATGGCGCCCGCATTCCTAAGGACAACTGTTTATCTACTTGCTGCTTCAATGCGTGTAATAAATCTTCTGAAATAGTTTTGCCATCAATAATTTTTGCAGTCATGTATTTACTTCAATAAAATATCAAAATTATACGGCGATTTTATCATATAAGAATTGACCAATTGCGAATATTCCAGTATATTTCGCCTTCTTCGGCGTGTAGCGTAGCCTGGTAGCGCGCCTGCTTTGGGAGCAGGATGTCGG
>CAZCBF010000204.1:0-3100 GCA_964496895.1 uncultured Methylophilaceae bacterium
AATCCTGATGATCGAGTGCGATATTAGTCACGATCGCACAATCTGAATCAAAGATATTCACCGCATCCAAACGTCCGCCAAGACCCACTTCCAACACAGCCACGTCTAGCTGGTAATCTTGAATCAGATACACCGCAGCTAATGTACCAAACTCAAAATACGTCAGATCTAATGACTCAGCTTGTCTGGCAGACTCTACGCGTGCAAATGCACGGCAAAAGTCTGCATCACTCACGGGCTGCTGATTAATGCGCAAACGTTCGTTGTAATCAATAAAATGTGGTGAGGTATAGCAGCCTACCTGATAACCAGATTCGACATAAATTGATTCCAGCATTGCGGCTGTGGAACCTTTACCATTAGTACCTGCAACCGTGATCACAACGCAGTCTAATGACAGTTGCATGCTATCGCAAACTTTGCGCACGCGAGCCAAACCCATGTCTATGGATTTGGGATGAAGTTGCTCAATATAACTTAGCCATTCGGTAAGGGTTTCAGGCATAAATCAAGCAGGTAATGTTGATTTACTCAGGCACAGGTAATTGCATGAATTTCGACAGCACAGAAGCTACGGTGTCTTTCATCTCTCTGCGGTCAACGATCATATCAATTGCACCGTGTGACAACAAGAACTCTGAGCGCTGAAAGCCATCAGGTAATGTTTCACGGACGGTTTGCTCAATCACTCTAGGGCCAGCAAACCCAATTAAAGCTTGTGGTTCTGCAATGATCACATCACCTAGCATCGCAAAACTCGCAGATACACCACCCATGGTTGGGTCAGTCAATACTGAAATATAAGGCAAACCCGCTTGACCTAATTTAGTCAGTGCAGCACTGGTTTTAGCCATTTGCATCAATGAAAACAAACCTTCTTGCATACGTGCACCACCACTAGCGGCTACACAAATAAAAGCGGCTTTTTGCTCAATCGCTGCTTGCACGCCACACACAAAACGCTCTCCAACAACTGAACCCATGGAGCCACCCATGAATTTGAATTCAAATGCAGCAATCACAACGGGCACTTCGTTAATCGTCCCTTGTTTGACAACCAGCGCATCTTTTTCACCGGTTGCTTTTTGAGAGTCTTTGACGCGCTGCGTGTAAGCCTTGCTATCCTTAAACTTCAATGGATCGATAGGTTGGACGTTGCCGCCAATTTCAACTTGATTTTCTGGATCGAGCAACAAGTCTAAACGTACGCGCGCAGTTATGCGGTTGTGATGTCCGCACTCAGGGCAAACATTCGCGTTTTCTTCAAGGTCTTTGTTATACAACACCGAAAGACAGGAATCACATTTTCGCCATAGTCCTTCTGGAATCGATTTCTTATTTTCTACACCAACAACACGTTTTATTTTTTGTGGAATTTGGTCTAACCAGCTCATACCTTCTTCCCTCTTCTCTGGGTTATCTTGTTCTTCATTATCAGCCATTGCTTCATTCTAGCGATTATTACAACCTGATACTAGGCTTCTAGCACTGCAGATTTCAATGTCACCATCAAGGCTGCAATATTCGTAAGTAAACTTTCTTCATCGGATGTTTCAATTGCATTGACGATACGACTGCCTACGACGACACCATCGGCAATTTGCGCCATGGCTTTGGCCGTATTGGCATCACGAATACCGAAACCCACACCAATGGGCAAGTCCGTTTTAGTCTTGATCTGTGCAACACGTTTTGCAACCTCCTCAACATCAAGGTTGGCAGCGCCTGTCACACCCTTCAATGAAACGTAATACACGAAACCGCTCGCTTGATTCACGATTAATTCAATACGTTTTTCTTCAGTGGTAGGTGCGAGTAAAAAGACTGGGTCAATCTCTCTGCTCTGCAGCGCTTGTACAAACTCAGCACATTCTTCAGGTGGATAATCTACGGTAATCACACCATCCACATCTGCCGCCTTGGCTCGATCTGCGAAGTTTTCAATACCAATCGCTTCAATGGGGTTCGCATAGCCCATCAATATGATGGGCGTCTTTTGATCAGTTTCTCGAAAAGTCTTCACCATTTCAAGTACGTCTGACAAGCCAACTTTGTGTGCCAATGCACGTTCTGTAGCGCGCTGTATGACCGGGCCATCAGCCATGGGATCAGAAAAAGGAATCCCTAACTCAATCATATCCGCTCCATTTTTGACCAATGTATGCAGTATATCGACCGTGTGTTTTGGATGTGGGTCCCCTGCTGTAATATAAGGAATCAATGCTTTTTGGCCTTTGGAGCGCAGCTGAGAAAAGGTAGCTTTAATACGAGACATGATAGATAGCTTTAATAATTATTTTTAATTGTTGTTTTTAGAGTGTGATATTGGCCAGGCTTGCAACTGTATTGATATCTTTATCACCACGACCAGATAAATTGACAAGGATCACCTCATCTTTTGACATGGTTTTAGCCAGCTTCTGTGCATAAGCAAGCGCATGACTAGACTCCAATGCAGGGATGATACCTTCAGTTTGGCATAGATTATGAAATGCCGCCATCGCTTCGTCATCTGTAACCGCTTCATACTCCGCACGTTTGATATCTTTTAACCAAGCATGTTCTGGACCAACACCAGGATAATCCAGACCCGCAGACACTGAATGTGTTTCAATGATTTGTCCGTCTTTATTTTGCATAAGGTAAGTACGGTTACCGTGCAAAACACCAACAGGGCTATTCGCCGTTAATGGCGCCGCATGTTCGCCTGTTTCAATACCATGGCCAGCAGCTTCTACGCCGATCAAGCGAACATTCTCCACGTCTATATAAGGATAGAAAATACCCATCGCATTTGAACCACCACCAACACAAGCAACGACAGCATCGGGCTGGCGACCTAACATCTCATCCATTTGCTGCTTGGCTTCAACCCCAATGACCGCTTGAAAATCACGCACCATCATCGGATATGGGTGCGGCCCTGCAACAGTACCAATGATATAGAAAGTATCATGCACATTGGTGACCCAATCGCGCATTGCTTCGTTTAACGCATCTTTGAGTGTTTTAGAGCCACTTTCAACTGGCACCACTTTAGCGCCCAGCAGCTTCATTCTATAGACATTGGGCGCTTGGCGCTTCACATCCTCACTGCCCA
>CAZCBF010000205.1:0-3081 GCA_964496895.1 uncultured Methylophilaceae bacterium
TAGCTGATGTACCGTGTAGCGCTTCCGGTATCGTACGTCGTCATGTCGATATGAAGGTTTTGCGTCGGGTGGATGATATCGAAAAGTTTGCAGAGCAGCAGCAGAAAATCCTCAGCAATTTGTGGCAGATGTTAAAAAAGGGTGGTAAATTACTTTATGTCACTTGTTCGATTTTTGATGAAGAAAACCAAGCACAAATTGATCAATTTTTATCTAAAACGGCCGATGCTCAATTATTGTCAATACCACAATTGCGATCAGCGTCCTTCCCACAGCTGCAGATCCAAGGTAAGCAGCTGCTACCAAACACCATTCATGATGGGTTCTACTATGCATTATTACAAAAAGTATAGTGTTTATTTAATCGGCCTCATCATCAGCATGTGTGTGTTGATGCCAACGATTGCTCAGGCTGAGAAGCCGCAGAACCTGAAGATCGTCAACGCTAACTTTATAGAGAGTAAGCAAGCCTATCGTTTATTCACCGAAGTGAATATTACTTTTGCCCAAGCCGTGCGTAATGCGTTAAAAAAAGGTTTTGAGCTGTCTTTTATTCAGGAATTTCAATTATTAAAACCGAGAAAATACTGGTTTGATGATGAGATCATTACGATTGTCAGGCCCATTACCCTGTCATATCACGCGTTATCGCGACAATATTTATTAATGGTCGCGGGCCAGCAGCAGACCTTCTCATCGTTGGAAGCGGTCAAAAGCGCATTTGCACACCTGGAACCAGCGCCAGTCTTTCACCATAACATTTTAGACAAAGCTATCCGCTATCGTGCGGTTGTGCTATTTAGGCTAGATTACAAAAAACTGCCTAATGACTTACAAAGTGAAGCCGATGATCTGGACGACTGGCATTTAACCTCTCAGCGTTACGAATGGACACCATTATTCTTTAAGTAATGAAAATCATCGTCTTCATTAGTATCGTATTTGGCAGTTTTTTACTCTATTTGCTGTCAAATGCCAGTCCTAGTACTGCCACTTCTGCAGAATACTATACCTTACTCGTTACTTTAAACATTGCTTTTGCTGTTTTCTTAATCTTGTTGATTTGTATTCAGGGTTGGAATTTATATCAACAGGTACAGCGAAAAGTAGTGGGTGTAAAACTGAATTTACGCTTGCTGACCAGTTTTGCGATGATGGCTTTTATCCCTGGCTTGGTGGTTTACCTAGTCTCGGTCAATTTCATTACCAAATCGATAGAGTCTTGGTTTAATGTCAAAGTGGAGGCGGCTTTGGAGGGCGGGCTTAACCTAGGGCAAACGGCGGTTGATATTTTGCTGCTGGGCGTGCAAAGCAATGCCGAGCAGATGGCGCAGACATTGGCTTTGCAACCAGCCACTTTTCATTACACATTATTGAATGAGCTACGTGAGAGTAGTGGCATTCAAGAAGCGACTTTGTTAACAGAGCAAGGGCGTATTATCGCAGTCTCTAGCTCTGACCCGACAGGATTTTTACCCTCTCTACCAGATAAGACCTTTTTATCAGAGGCCGGTAATCGCATGATGGCGCGCGTCGAACCCATTGATAATAAAGGTTTATATCTGCGTGTTTTAGTGCCAGTCAATGCACACCAGATTGCTTTGCAAAAGCGCATATTGCAGTTGATTCAGCCCGTCCCTAAGTCGCTAGCCACCACTGCTGAATCGGTGCAATCTGTTTATCAGGATTACCAGTCGCTGGCATTTAACCGTAAAACCTTAAGTGATGTATTCGCACTGTCACTGACGCTTATTGTCATGTTTGCAATGTTAGTCGCCGTTGCGATTGCATTTTTTCTGAGTAATCGAATGTCAAAACCGATCTCGATGTTATCTGAGGGCACGCGGTCAATTGCCAGTGGTGACTACGACATCGTCTTACCAGAGCACCACAATCAAGATGAATTAGGCATACTGGTTAAGTCATTTAACAGCATGACAAGACAGCTCAGCGAGGCAACGCTTACTGCAGAAACAAACCGAGAAAAAGTAGAACAAGCCAGAGGTTATCTACAAACCGTGCTTGCACATTTATCTTCTGGCGTGATCGCAATCAATCCGGATGGTACTTTACGTACATTCAATCAGGCTGCAATCGAGATATTAGATGTGGACCTCGGGCAATATATTGGCCAACGTTTAGATGACACAGCTTTGCTAGAGCAGCGTATGATGAAGGTCTTTAGCACGATTAACATACGGCAGACAAAAGCTGCCGAGTCAAAAGAAGAAAAACAGGTGCAGCTAGAGGTGGTGGGTACAAATGGTAAACAAATTATCACTTTGAGTGGTACACGGTTGCCAGATGGTAGTTATGTGGCGGTGTTTGATGATGCAACTGCAATGGTCCAAGCGCAGCGTGACGCGGCTTGGGGTGAAGTGGCCCGTAGACTTGCACACGAAATTAGGAATCCTTTGACCCCGATACAACTGTCAGCAGAGCGTTTAAGTCATAAGCTAGCCGATAAGTTGTCAGAAAAAGATGCGAGTATCTTATCGCGCTCGACTAAAACCATTGTTAATCAGGTTGATGCCATGAAAAAAATGGTGGCAGAATTTAGCGAATATGCCAGGTCGCCTGCACCTAAGCTGCTACCAATCAACCTAAATCGGCTGGTGAGTGAGGTGATTGGCTTATACGAAACACACCATGAATACGCAGCGGCTAAAATTATTTTTTCTCCCAGTGAAGAAGATACTCGCGTATTAGGCGACAGTACTAGGCTCAGACAGGTTTTGCATAATTTGATTCAAAATGCGCTCGATGCCAGTCAAACCGATGATGCGGTCATTGAGATTAAGACCACAGAACTGAGCCAGACAGTTAGCTTGATGGTACAAGATAATGGTATGGGGTTTTCAGCAGACTTATTGCTGCGCGCATTTGAGCCTTATATGACCAACAAGTCGCATGGAACGGGCTTGGGTTTAGCAATTGTCAAAAAAATTATTGATGAACACAAAGCATCGATTAAAATTAAGAACATTACTGATAATGATCAAGCCATTTTGGGTGCCTTAGTATCAGTTGAATTTCCAAAAATAAAAAATAATGGTTTGGATTAGAATAAACAAATGGCTG
>CAZCBF010000206.1:0-3069 GCA_964496895.1 uncultured Methylophilaceae bacterium
TGCACCAGACCTTCTGAAGCTTTTAAAGTGACATTGCCCACAAAGCCATCGCACACCACCAAATCAGTGGTGCCTTTAAAAATATCATTCCCTTCTACATTGCCGTAGAAGTTCAAATGACTTTCACGCAACAAATCAGCTGTTTGTTTAACAACCTCATTGCCTTTCATGTCTTCTGAGCCAATATTGAGCAAACCAACAGTAGGGTTATCTTTTTGCTCAACGCTCGCAACCAGCATACTGCCCATGACAGCAAACTGTAATAATTGCTCAGGTGTACAATCAGAATTTGCGCCTAAGTCGAGTATATAAGTCTTACCAAATAAATTCGGAAAAATACCTGCAATAGCAGGTCGATCTATCCCCGGCAATGTCTTGAGTACAAAACGGGCTGTCGCCATCAATGCGCCTGTATTACCCGCACTCACACAAGCTAAGGCCTCACCTGTTTTGACTAAGTTGATCGCCACGCGCATTGAAGAATCTTTTTTATTCTTCATGGCACTTTGTGGCAACTCGTCCATCGCAACCACTTGGGTAGATGGGTGAATACGCAAACGCGGCGATGCCTGTGCATTGAGCGCTTTTAGTTCTGCTTGAATCGCATCTTCTAAACCGACCAATACTATATTAAGGCTACTGTCTTGCGCCAATGCTTTCAATGCAGCAGGGATCGTGACATGCGGTCCATGATCACCACCCATTGCGTCAATAGCAACTGTGATTTCCCTCATACTATATATAATGCACCCATAAAATAAAACCGCACCCTGTTAGGTGCGGCATATCGATTCAAACCAGCAACGCTTGATTGCTGTTTGAATAACGCTTGCGACTATTCGCCTTTGGTTTCCATCACTTTACGACCACGATAGTAGCCTGACGGACTCACGTGATGACGCAAATGCGCTTCGCCTGTCGTTGGCTCAACAGCCAATGCTGGATTTGTTAAACCATCATGAGAACGGTGCATACCGCGCTTAGATGGGGTCTTTTTGCTTTTCTGAACTGCCATAATAAAACTCCATTACATCAATGGCTCCAAGGCCATAAAATTAATTAAGCAATGCTTTTTAAGTTAATCCAGCATTTTACTGCACTTATTTAATTTTGTCACTTAACAAATTTAGTTTTTCTTAAGGCTCTGTAGTACAGCAAACGGATTAGGCTTTTCTCCTGCGTCCAATTTAGATGCCTTACACACAGGCTCGTGCATCGGCGCATAAGGCGTTGCTGCAATCACCTCATCCACAATCATGGCACGTAAATCCATGACTGGATCTTTCGTAATCAGATCATAGGACTCTTCTAAGTCGACTTCAGCGCTCATAATCTCCTCCTCGCTCATATCAGTCACTAAATACTCAAACGACAAATCATGCGACACATTCATTAATTCAAAACAACGCTGACAAACCAACTCTGCTGAAAACTGTACGTTCAGCTGCAATAACTGCTGCCCTGCACTATCAGTACTGCCTATTAATTCGTATGTGACAAGCTCTTTCGACGCATCCATTTCATCTTGCAGCGCGCCTAAACTTTCTAACCATTCCGCGAGCCTCGGCATGTGCTGCAAGCCCATCGCGCCGGATAATGATTGCGCTTTTTTTGCAAACTCAAAGTTATTAATCACTAAATTATTATTTGACATAGCCGCTTTTTCTCGAGATATTATTGCGTTGAAAACATGTGCGCCACAGATAATTATGTGGCGCTAAGCTTACGCGCTTATTGCAGCACATGATACAATATTTAATTGTCGCAATCTTAACCTTTGGGTAAAAGTACAAGTGTTTAAAAAAATTCTCATTGCCAATCGAGGTGAAATAGCGGTGCGTATTGTGCGCGCCTGTTCCGAAATGGGCATCGAATCAGTTGCAATTTATACTGATGCCGATCGTCATGCATTACATGTCAAAAAAGCTGATGAGGCCTACAACATCGGCTCAGACCCTGTGAGTGGTTATCTGAATGCGCATGCCATCGTTAATTTAGCCGTTGCTTCTGGCTGTGATGCGCTGCATCCAGGCTACGGCTTTTTATCAGAAAACCCAACATTAGCCGAAATCTGCAAACGCCGCGGTGTGAAATTTATCGGTCCAGATGCTAGCGTGATTAAACGCATGGGAGATAAAGTACAAGCCCGTACTGCTATGACAGCTGCAGGTGTGCCGTGTACACCGGGTAGTGATGGCAACCTAAAAGACCTAGACGAAGCCATCGTCTTAGCCAAACAATTTGGCTACCCAGTCATGCTCAAAGCCACTAACGGTGGCGGTGGCCGTGGTATTCGTCGTTGTGATAGCGAAAAAGAGCTTACAATCAATTATGACCGCGTAATCTCAGAGGCCAGCAAAGCCTTCGGTAAACCAGATGTTTTTTTAGAGAAATGTATTGTTGAGCCACGTCATATTGAAGTACAAATCATTGGCGACTCGCATGGCGATGCGATTCATTTATTTGAGCGTGACTGCTCTATCCAACGCCGCAATCAAAAATTAATTGAGATCGCCCCTTCACCGCAGCTTTCAGAAACACAACGCAACCACATTGGTGATCTTGCAGTGAAAGCAGCCAAGGCCGTCGGTTATGAAAATGCAGGCACGGTAGAATTTTTGCTAGACGTCAATGACGAATTCTATTTTATGGAGATGAACACACGTCTTCAGGTAGAGCACACGATTACTGAAACGATTACTGGTATCGACATTGTACAAGAGCAGATCCGTATCGCTTTCGGCCTGCCGCTACAACACAATCAAGAAGATGTCGCTTTCCGTGGCTATGCCATGGAATTTCGCATCAACGCAGAAGACCCTCAAAATGACTTTTTACCGAGCTTTGGTAAAATTACCCGTTACTATGCACCGGGCGGGCCAGGTGTTCGGATGGATGCCGCGATCTTTAGTGGCTATGTCATCCCGCCCTACTATGATTCAATGTGCGCCAAGCTGATTGTTTGGGCTCTTGACTGGGATAAAGTCATTGAACGCGGTAAACGCGCCCTAGATGACATGGTGATCTATGGCGTAAAAACAACGATTCCTTACTATGAGCAGATTTTAG
>CAZCBF010000207.1:0-3035 GCA_964496895.1 uncultured Methylophilaceae bacterium
AATATAGTATTGATTTTAAGTAGAGGTGTCGTTAGCCCATCTGGTACAAAATGAGTATTTTGAATGGCCCGATTGGGCTATTTAAGTGAATTTTTATGCTATTCCAGCAGAATTGGGCAACTGTAGTAGCATAAAAAAAGGTGCTCGAAAGCACCTTTTTTTAATCAAGATTTGATTACTCTTTTAGGATATAGCATTCCTTTGGCTCGCTTGGATGCGGGTCACCAAAAACACCATCATTACAGTCTAGTGTATCTGCTGTAATACCAGTGATACCTGTATAAAGAATATCTCTTTCTAGGTCACTTTTGTTATCAGCGTAGTACACAGTCACTGGTTTTGGTACGTCAGTCAAGTCACAAACTCTACCTTCACTAGCACATTTATCAAGCTTTCTATAAATAGTGCTTGGTAAAGGTAAGGCTGCGAATTGATCAGCTTTTCTTTGCGCACGTGTCTTACCATCAGTATCGACAAATTGATCGCCACCGATACGTTGCGTAAAGGTAGGAATGACTGACTCAACATTTGCAAAGCCATTTTGACCAACTGCTGGAATCTCTAAACCAATATCAAGTGCAGCACCTGGGAAATCTACTTCGATACCATTACCATTTTTATCACCAGTAAAGCCATCTGCCACTTCAATCATAGGATGATCAAAAGGCGCAGCATGATTGGTGACACGCTCATCTGTGAGTGTTAACAAGAACTCAACCAAGTTATCCATCTCTTCATTCGATAGATTTAAGCGTTCGATGTCAGCATCTAAGTTATTACGGTTATTATGTGGGAAATTACCACCGCGGTTATAAAACTCAACCACTTGGCGTAATGTCGCATAACCACCGTTATGGAAGTAAGGCGCAGTTAATTCAACGTTACGTAGTGTTGGTGTTTTAAAGGCACCATCAACAGCAGCACGATCATTAGGTGATACATCTTCGTTTGGATTGTCTAGCTCTTTCCAATAGAACTCAGTAAAACCTTGTTTCGCTAAGCGTGTGAATGAGAGTGGGTTGCCGAGAGAGTCTACACCACCAACACCAATGTCATCTTCAGTACGCGTCACACCAATGTTATAGAAACCAGCATCGTAAATGGCTTCTTCATCATTACCCATGATCATACGCTCGATTCGCTCTGTACTACCCAGCGTGCTATCGCGAGAGATCGCAGCACCAGTGAACACAGCACCATCATGACAGCTGACACATTTACCTTTGTCTAAAAAGACTTTCATGCCTGCCAGTTGTGCGTCTGTTAGCGCTTCGTCATCACCATCCATATAACGATCAAATGGTGAGTCATCAGAAACTAGCGTCGCCACGTAAGATTGAATGGCTAAACCAAAGAACAAACCAAAGTTAGCTTGCATTTGGGTAACGTCTTCACCATCGACTGTGATTAACTCATTTGAGTTCCACAAACTGTCGTTAAAGATATACTCAATTGCTTGCTGATATGTATAAGCCAAGCCATCACCATTAGGGCCAACATACTGACCTAATACACTATCGTCATTCGCAACTGTTTGACCTTCTAACATACGCATTGGAATCACGCGTTTAGCGATATCTTTTGTGGTGCGACCCACAGAGCTCATTTCGATCGTATCTAAGATTGGTTCAGTGGCTAATGAAGCAATACTTGCATCGTTAATCTCTAAAGCAATTTTATCTACAGAACCATTCGTATTGACATAGATGCCAGCATTAGGGTCACGTTTACCAAGCGTATTAACACCATTGAAAATGGTTTGTGCGCGGCCATCCCAGAAGTTACGTAGATTAAAAATAGAGTTAATCACTGTAGGCGCGTTACGTTGTGTCACTTGATACACTTGTAAGCCCGTATTCGCCACTGTGAATTGTGGGATAGGCAATAGTTCTGTTTCATCAGCAGCTTCACCTGGGGTTGCGCTGATAAATTTTTCCAAAAATACGCCTTGAGAGCCAGCAACATCTCGCACATCACGTTCTAGCGTGCCAGCGCTGAAATCCGAGTCAGATTTGTCATTGCTAAACACATCAGTAAATTTTATAAATGGGAAGTCGCTTAACGCTAAAGTGTCGTTAGGCAGTTTTTCATCAAAGTTATGAAAAGATTTAGCAGGCGCTAATTGATTCTTTAAGCGGTTATCAGCACCACCACTAAAGTGACAAGTGGCACAGGCTTTTTCGCCATCAGTACCAATACGCATTTCCCAGAAAAGGGCTTTACCTAATGCAATGGCGGCGTCTTTATTTTTAACTAATTCATAATAATAAGATGGTTCTGGAACAACCATGCTTTTTAATGATGCTAGTGGTTCGAAGTCAGGCGCTTCTTCTGCTGGTGCAGCAAGGGCAGAAGTATTCCCTGCTCCGACGACACCTATCAGTGTGAGTGCCGAAAGACATTGTTTGAGTTTTGCCAATCCTCGATTGCGAGACTTAGGCGGTTTATGAAACTTCATGTTGACCCCTTATTATTAGTAGTGCGATGAATGTGAAACTTTTTTAACCTGTTTACTCGGATTATAGGGAGTTGTATATTCGGTTCATATAGCCCGATTGGCCCAATTTTTACGTTTTTGGTGTGTTAATGAGAATCGTTATTTATTGAGGGGCTTGAATCAGGCTGTTTTGAGTGAAATTGATGCTGGATATACTTGTTGAAAAAACACTGAATCGGGACTTTTTCAAGGTTGAAACGGTGTGTTATACCTGATTGTGAACAGTGTTGTTAGGGCCGAATTTTCGTAAAAAAACATAGCAATTTTAAGAAAAAAGGCCAAAAATGGGTGCATTTTGGGCCTTTTTGAGCGTTGAAATGATTGGGTGAATCTGCGGTTAAGCTCTGCTTTCTAATGCCTCCCAAACGGTCATTGCAGACTCAATTTCATGATCAATTTCGCTTAGTCTTGCTTGCATTGATTTTACTAAGTCTGGTTCGTCACGGTAGAGGTTGGCATCGGCTAGCTTTTCATTGATTTCAGCTTGCTCTGACTCTAGCTTTTCAATGTTGCGCGGCATGGCTTCTAATTGTTCTCG
>CAZCBF010000208.1:0-2985 GCA_964496895.1 uncultured Methylophilaceae bacterium
GGCTCTTAAACAACTTTACCGTGCCATTTTCTTTGAATTGGTTGTAGCTGTGATACACCACGCTTGCCATACGGTTTTTATGATACTCATTAGGGCCGTAGACGTTAAAGAACTTAAACCCAGCCCACTGGCTTGGTTCAGGGTGGTTTTCCTGCAGGCGCTTTTCAATCCATTGGTCAAAAAAGTGTTTGGAGTAGCCATAAGCATTGAGTGGTCGTAAGTCTTTAATACTTAGATCATTGTAGCCATGTTCACCGTCACCATAGGTCGCTGCCGAGCTAGCATAAAAGAATGGGATATCTTTTTCAGTACAGTAATACCACAGGGCTTGCGAATAACGAATGTTATCGTCTACTAGCTTGTTAAAGTCAGACTCTGTGGTTGCACTAATGGCACCCATATGCACAATGGCTGTGACATTATCGCGGTCTTTAAGCCAGTCAAATAACTCTTCTTTACGTAGGTATTGGGCATAATCACGTTTGACTAGGTTTTGCCACTGGTCGGGGTGCTGGATGTCGTCAGAAATGATGAGGTCGTTAATTTGGTGTTGGTTGAGATGCCAGGCGATCATCGAGCCGATCATGCCTGCACCACCGGTAATTACGATCATAGTGGGCCACAAAATTGCAAAAGAAACATTATACCGTCTAAGAAACCTGAACAAAAGCACTAGTAGTGCCGAGGTTTGTTATAATGGCGCCCAAAGTAAAAAGACAATTTTTTTAATCTACTCTCAAGGAGAACATTTATGACAGATTTTATGGGTATTAAAGTGGGTGAAGCATTAGTTGCTGGTGGGCCTCCAGGTACAGCAGCTGAGCCAGAAGTCGCAATTGGTGATCTACGTGGCCCTATGGGTACTGCGTTTGCTAACCAAATGGCTGACCAAGCAAAAGGTCATAGTAAAGTGTTAGCTATCATGAACACAGACGTTCAAGTACGTCCTGCGACACTAATGGTCAGTAAAGTAACGGTTGAGAGCACTAGCTACACAAACGTTTTAATGGGTACAGTGCAAGGTGCGATTGCTAACGGCGTATTAGATGCTGTGCGTGAAGGTTACTTGCCAAAAGAGCTGGCAAATAATTTAGGTGTGATTGTTTCTGTATGGTTACACCCATCAGCTGCAACCAACAAAGAACTAGATCACAAAATCTTGTTTGAGATCCATCGTAAAGCAACGACTGAAGCGATCAGAAAAGCAGTGCAAGATGAGCCAAACATTGACTGGTTATTAGAAAACCAAGACAACATTACCCATAAATACTACCAAATGGGTTTAGAAGGTAAAATTAACCAATAAGCAGCTTTTGGTTTTTAAAAGCCCAAGGATTTTCCTTTGGGCTTTTTTTGTGCATAAAGCTTTTAACAGAACGACCGTTAATATCTCAAGGTTTATTTTTAAATCACACATGGTTCTATAAACATTGGTCGCAAAAGTAAATAATCAAGGGTTTACATTGGTGGAGTTAATTGTCGTGATTGTCATTCTTGGCACCTTGTCTGCGACGGCGCTGCCAAAGTTCATCACCTTAAAAGATGAAGCCGTACTTGCAAAAATTACGGCGATGCAAGCAGCGATTCGGAGTGCTTCAAGCCTCGTTTATGCCAAAGCATATTTAGACGCAAAAACATCAGGCACACAGTGGCTTTGGTATGAAAATGTAAGTATAGAAATCAATGGTGGTTATCCGTCTACTTCATGGAACAATAGCTTGAAACACGCCATTAACATGAGCCATTATAGTTGGACAGATAAGACTGTTGTTTGTGCAGAAGAGTGGTGCGCGATTGGCGGCCAAGCGAATTTGCCTAGCGGAGAGCCTATAGGGACAGGTCTTGCCATTAAGATTGCGCCTGAAGGCTATACACTTAATCAGCAATGTGGAGTTTATTATATTAACTACTCAGATGGTTCTGTGCCTAAGGTCGGTTTAGAAACTGCTGACTGTTAAAGCGTTTTTTTTATTTCGGTTAGATATTCAGGGAAGTAGCGCTCAATCACTGAGAGCTCAAAACTGCGCAAAATACTGGTGTTTGGCTCACGGGCTAACAAAAACTCGAACGAATTTTTTAACAAGGTTTCAATATCCGAATTTGAGCCAGCTAAAAGTTTTTGTGCGTAATGCGTTGGAGCAGTAATCATGTGGGTTGTGGCAGAGCGGCTTTGCACATCAACGATAAAATGCGTTTCATCGACCTTGGTAATGTTAATGTCTGACATCTTCCGCGCTCCTTTTTTACTTTTACTGCTTTAGTTTAACCCAGCCTTGTAAGTGTTCCAGTGTAATATTGTGTAAAGCATCGATCCAATCGGCATTGTCGTTTAATGCGGGGATATAGTGATACTCACCGCCGCCATTGTCTTGAAAGATCTCTTTACCTTCCATGGCAATTTCTTCTAGTGTTTCCAGACAGTCACTGCTAAAGCCGGGGCATACCACATCAATACGTGCTGTCTTGGCCTTGCCTAAAGTTTCGAGTCTTTCTGCCAAATAAGGTTTCAACCACTCTTGTTTGCCAAAGCGGGATTGGAAGGCCACTTCGTATTCTTCCTTTGTTAATCCTAGGGCTTCGCCAATCAGGCGCCCAGTTTTTTGACATTCACAGAAATAGGGGTCGCCTTTATCCACATGAAAGCGTGGTACGCCATGAAAACTCATCACTAATTTAGTCGGTTTGCCATTGGCATCCCAGTGGCTTTTGATCTGGTTTGCCATGGCGGCAATATAGTCTGGGTGATCATGATAATGTTTGATCGTGCGAATCGCAGGCACATTGCGCATCTTGAGCAAGACTTTCCACACGCTATCAAAAGCAGCTGCGCTACTACTTGCAGCATATTGCGGGTAAAGCGGCAGTACCAGAATTTTATTACAACGTTCGGCTTTAAGCTTTTCGAGCGCGCTTTTCATGCTTGGATTGCCATAAGACATCCCTAATTCAACCTTGAAAAGTGTCTCTACACTGGTGTTGAGTTTG
>CAZCBF010000209.1:0-2963 GCA_964496895.1 uncultured Methylophilaceae bacterium
TCTTTATTTGATAAGCCCAGACAACTATAAACAGGAGACATCAAGTTTTCGAATACCTCTTGATTCAACTCAGGAGTTACTAATCCATCTACCGTCTTAATGATTCCTTTCTTTAATGTAATCTTCTTAGACATTTATTCACCTATTAAACTTACTAATACCCCAGAACTATCGACTCAGCACCAACCAAACCCTTCAAACCTCTCAACATCTCTTCAGTTGGCTTAATTCGCCACTCATCGTGAGATACAAGATCGACATTACTCTCATCACCAACCAATGTGATTCGGACAGAGCAAAGCGCATCCTCTGTTGATATCAATATATTTTTTAACTCTAACAACAATTCAGAAGTCACTTTATTCTTGTCTAACTGCAAACTCAAACTCTTTGCCAACTGCCCTCGTATTGCATCTAAGTTGTGAACCTCATCAGTCACGACACGAAGACTATCATCATGAAAGTTCTTACTGACTGTCACCCGCAGGACAACCACTTCATCCGTTTTAATGATATCTTGATACAACTCTAGCTGCTCTTCATATATCACTGCTTCTAAACGCGCAGACCTATCATCAAGCGTAATGAAGCCCATCTTTTTGCCTTTCTTTGTTACCTTGGTACTAAAACCAACAACCAAGCCTGCCAAGGTCATCGGCTTTTTACCGTAATCAACATCGACATCAATTAACTGCGTTCCCGCAAATTTACGAATCTCTGCCAAATACACATCAATTGGGTGACCACTTAAATAAAGCCCTAGATTATCTTTTTCATAAGCCAGTAGCTCATTCTCTTCCCAAGGCTGAACCGTTCTTAGCTGCTGTACACTCTGCTCTGGCGCTTCGATAGCAAATAACTCATTCTGCCCAGCCTCGACAGACTTAGCTCTCTGAGAGGCTGACTCAATCGCCAAATCAATACTTTCAAAAATGGTTGCTCGATGATCAGCAAAATCATCAAAAACGCCGGCCTTAGTCAACGCTTGCAATGCCCTTCTATTTACCTTTTTAATATCTATGCGATTACACAAGTCAAACAGGTCTTTATACGCTCCATTATTTTCCCTCTCTTCAACCAAATGTTCTAGCACTGCTTCACCAACACCTTTAACAGCGCCTAAGCCATAAATGATTTGCGTCGGGCTAGAAGAGATAAATCGGTAATGACACTTATTAATACTCGGAGGACTGACAGCAACACCAAGCACCTTAGCTTCATTCAAGTAAATGACAATACGGTCTGTAGAGTCCATATCTTCGGACATTGATGCTGCTAGAAACTCACTTGGATAATGTGTTTTCAACCAAGCCGTTTGATAAGAGATAACCGCATATGCTGCCGAGTGAGCCTTATTAAAGCCGTAGGCAGCAAACTTCTCCATCAGATCAAACACAGAACCTGAAACATCAGGATCAATTCCTTTCTCACCCGCACCTTTTAAGAAAATTTCACGCTGCTTCGCCATCTCTTCAGGTTTTTTCTTACCCATCGCACGACGCAGCATATCCGCGCCACCCAATGTGTAGCCCGCCATATCCTGAGCAACCTGCATCACTTGCTCTTGATAGACGATAACCCCATAGGTTGAGTTTAAAATCGGCTCTAAGCACTCATGATCATACTTAATTGGCTCTCGACCATGCTTTCGGTTAACGAAAGTTTGATCCATTTGCGCGCCTAATGGGCCAGGACGGTATAGCGATAAGAGAGCAACAATTTCGTCAAAGTTTTCTATCTCCAGCGCTTGAACCAGTTTTTTCATGCCCGTTGACTCCAGCTGGAAAATAGCGGTAGTCAAACCTGTTCGCAGGAACTCATAAACAGCAGGATCATCTAACGCCAACCTAGCAATATCAATCGGCTCTTGATTACTTACTGCGCGCTTTATATTCACGTCTTTTATCGCAGCATCAATGATTGTTAAGTTTTTCAAGCCTAAGAAATCAAACTTAACAAGACCGACTTCTTCTAAATCATCTTTATCATATTGACTGACAATCGCAGCGCCATTTGATTCACAATATAAAGGTGTGAAATCAGTCAAGTCAGTTGGCGCAATAACAACACCACCTGCATGTTTACCTACATTTCGCACGATGCCTTCCAAGGACAAGGCCATATCAATTAGCTCTGCCACTTCATCTTCTGACTGATAGCGCTTTTGTAGCTCTTCTTCCTGTTCCAATGCTGTGGATAATTTAATACCGACATCAAATGGGATTAACTTCGCGATCTTATCCACAAAGCCATATGGCATGCCTTTGACACGCCCAACATCACGAACCACCGCTTTTGCTGCCATGGTTCCATAGGTGATGATCTGTGACACTTTATCGTGACCATAGTGCTCGGTTACATAACGAATCACTCGCTCTCTTCCTTTAACGCAGAAATCAACATCAAAGTCAGGCATTGAAATACGCTCTGGATTGAGAAAGCGCTCAAAAAGAAGTTCGTATTTAATTGGGTCTAAATCGGTAATCCCTAAAGAAGCCGCAACAATTGACGCGGCGCCTGAACCTCGTCCTGGCCCCACTGGAACATCGTTTTCTTTTGACCACCGAATAAAATCAGCAACGATCAAGAAATAACCCGGGTAACCCATTTGATCAATAATATCGAGTTCGAAATTCATTCGATCAACATAGACCTGACGCTGATTCTCCGCTTCATCGCCTAGTCGAGCCAGTATTCGCTCCATGCCATTAAAGCTTTCTTTGCGTAAATGAGATTCAATTGTTTCACCTTCAGGTACTGGAAACTCTGGCAGGTGGTAATCCCCTGTCTTTAAAGAGAAATTGCAACGCTTGGCTATTTCTACTGTATTTGAAATAGCCGAAGGGATATCTTTAAACAGCTCAAGCATTTCTTCTGACGACTTGAAGTATTGCTCCGATGTAAACTCCTTAGGTCTTCTCGGGTCTGTGACAGTGTAGCCTTGATGGATACATGAACGAATT
>CAZCBF010000210.1:0-2899 GCA_964496895.1 uncultured Methylophilaceae bacterium
CCGTTTAATCTACACAGCAACATGATGGCTCATATTAAAGTAGCGACAAATGCCGCTAACAATAATAAGCCTGCGATTATCATCATTAAAACCAATGCCTTAACCGATATTGATTTGGTTAAATCGCTTATTAAAGCGGCTCAAGCAGGTGTTGAAATAGAGTTGATTGTGCGTGGCGCTTGTATGTTGCCTGTCGATGCGCCCGGCTTAGAAGGCCGTGTACGTGTCAGGTCGGTGGTTGGTCGTTTGCTAGAACACTCTCGCGTATTTTATTTTAATATTAATGGTGAAGAGAAAATGTGGCTGTCTAGTGCAGACTGGATGAACCGCAATATGATGCGCCGGATTGAAACGGCATGGCCTATCGAAGATGCTGATCACCGTAAGCGCATTTTGCGCGAGTGCTGTGATTTGTATCTGGCAGATAATCAAGATGCGTGGTTGTTGCAAGAAGAGGGGCAGTACGTACAACATCGACTGAATAATGGTAAAAATAGGCTTAGCGCACAACTCAAGCTAATCGCTCAACACACGAACTAGTCTATTAGAAATAGCAAAACTGTTTACAGTGTTTTAAGTTGTAATTTCCAGCCTACTTTATGCCATATAGATTTTTCTTCTTCGAGTAGATAGTACGATTGAGGATGTTGCTCTGCCCAGGCTTCAGGTAGTTTTAGCGTGAAGCTATGCTTGTCTGTATGAGAGAAGCGCATTTCAGGTAAGTCAGGCAAGCGGCGTGCATGACAAAAGGTGACTGATAAGCGCAAGCAGATTAATTGCGTCATCAATGCGGTATTGTCAAAGTCGATAGGGCGTTTCTTTAGCTTTGATCGGTGGCATAGAATCAGTAGGCTCAAAATATGCAGCTCGGTTTGAGAGAAGCCAGGTGGCTCTATGTGGTCCAGTATGTAGTAACCATGTTTATGCGCATTAACAGGTGAAACTGCCGCCCCAATCTCATGTAATAAGCAAGCCCATTTTAGCTGAGACATCTGTTGTTCTTGTGACTCTTCGTTAGAGTCATTTTTTGAGCGCAGCAGTGTAAACAGTTTATTCGCGACTTGTGCAACATTGTTAGCATGTTGTTGATTAACATGAAACTTGTGCATCAAGTGGTCTACAGAGGTGTTACGCAAATCCAGCCGATGAATGTCCCTATCCAGCATGTCATATTGCAAACCATGCCTGAGCGCACCTTTGGCCGCTTTAAGCGTATCAATTTTTAAGAAGTCAAAAATAGCTAGCATGATCGACAAGCCACCACCGATGACAGGTTTTCGGTCTTCTTTTAAGCCTGATATTTTGACTTGGTCGACCGTCTTTGCCTTAATCAATGTTTGCTTTAGCCAAAGTAATCCCTCGCGAGTGATCGTGTCATCAGGCGCACCGTAATGAGACAGAATATCCGCAAGTGCACCAACAGTACCAGAAGCGCCATAGGCTACTTCCCAGTGTTTATGATCAAATTGAGCACCGAGTGTCTCAAATACAGATTCAGCCGCAATTTGTGCGCGGCGAAATGTTTTTTCACTAAAGGTTTGTTCTTTAAAGTGTTTAACAGACCACGCCACTGAGCCAACGAACAATGAAGCAGTTTGTTGCGCTTCAAACCCTTGACCGATAATAAATTCGGTGGAACGGCCGCCGATGTCAAACACGATACGTTTTTCGTCGGATTGCGGTAAAAAGCGACTGACCCCTTGATAAATCAATCTGGCTTCTTCAACGCCTGATATGATTTCCACTTCAAAACCAAGGGCTTCTTTAGCCATAGCTAAAAATTGATCACTGTTATTGGCTTCACGTAATGTCTGCGTTGCTACAGCTCTAACATGCTTGCGTTTAAAGCCTTTTAGGCGTTCACCAAACCGCGCTAGGCATTTAACACCGCGGGCCATTGCAGCATCGGATAAATTGCCATCTTCATCCAGATCTGCGCCTTGTCTGACGGGCTCTTTGATGTATTCAATGCGCTGAATTAAGCCGTGATCTAGTCTGCCAATTTCTAAACGAAAGCTATTGGATCCAATATCGATTGCTGCTAAAAGGATTTTATTTTCACCTTCAGCGGTTTTAGTCTGAACATCAAGCATAGTTTGCTGCTTATACTTACAAAAGTAGTTACCAGGATAGTGTGTATCTTTTAATACTCCATTATAAACTGCCTAGTAACTGGCTAGTCAACGTTCAATATATTAATCCGCGCTTTGTTTAAAAGATTAAATATTGTTTATCTTGTCGTAAGTTATTGATTTTGATTGTATGACTGCGCTTTTTTCCGTAAAATTCAGCGCATTCATAGAGGTAGTTTGGTCTTGTTGGACTATTGCGTTATGAAGTATTTCAGATGAAGACAGATAAAGGAAATCAAATGAGTCAATTATTAAAAAACCTATTACTAGGCTTATCAATTATTGTTGCTGTTTCTGCGTGTCAAAAAGCAGAAGATGCTGCTAATGCAGTGGGTGATGCCGCTAACTCTGCAGCAGAAGCAACTGTTGACGTTGCAGCAGACGCTGTAGATGCAACAGCAGATGCTGCTGGTACAGCAGTTGGCGCGGCTAAAGATGCTGCAAGTGCCACTGCAGAAGTCGCGACTGATGTTGCTGGCGCTGCTGTAGAAACAACGAAAGATGCAGTAAATGCAACAGCTGAGGTTGTTACTGATACAAAGAACACTGCAGAAGCTGCGATTGAAGCAGCAAAAGAAGCAGCAAAAGAGTAGTTAAGCTTCTTAATTGCTTGTTTAAGAAAAGGAGCCATTAGGCTCCTTTTTTTTAGTATTTACTAATATTTACTAATGCGGTTTTAATAGGGCGTAATATATGTAGATCAATGCAAACCTTTAGATGGATAGAGCCTAGTCATTATCTGACTATTCGTCATATGTTTATTAAAG
>CAZCBF010000211.1:0-2880 GCA_964496895.1 uncultured Methylophilaceae bacterium
AAAACCCAATCATCAAAAAAGTAGGCCAAAACCTTAAATATGATCAACACATACTCGCAAACTACGACATCGATTTAAAAGGCATCCAACATGACACCATGTTGCAATCTTACGTGTTTGAAAGCCACCGCACGCATAATATGGATGACTTAGCAGAACGTCATTTAGGGCTAGAGACGGTGCATTATGAAGCCATTGCTGGCAAAGGCGCCAAACAAGTCGGCTTTAATGAAGTTGCCCTAGAAATTGCGAGTGATTACGCGGCTGAAGATGCGGACATTACGCTGCAACTACACGAAAACCTGCATCCGCGAGTGAAAGATGATGCAAAGCTAAACTTTATCTATCAAGAGATTGAAATGCCCTCCATGCAAGTGCTTTACACTATGGAGCGCAACGGCGTGCTGATCGATGCAGAAAAGTTGCAAAAGCAAAGCCATGAAATTGGACAACGGCTAATCGAACTGGAGCAAGAGGCCTACGAACTGGCAGGTCAGCCGTTCAACCTTGCCTCACCTAAACAATTACAAGAAATATTATTTACCAAACTCGAAATCAAACCGCTCAAAAAAACCAAAGGCGGCCAGCCGAGTACCAGTGAAGATGTCTTAAAAGAACTGGCATTGGACTATCCATTGCCTAAGTTAATTTTAGAGCACCGTGGCTTAGCCAAGCTCAAATCAACTTATACAGATAAATTGCCGGGCATGATCAACCCCGATACTGGGCGCGTACACACCAGCTATAACCAAGCGGTAGCCAACACAGGTCGCTTAGCCAGTTCAGATCCGAACCTGCAAAATATTCCTGTACGCACCGCGGAAGGTCGCCGTATTCGTGAGGCCTTTATCGCGCCAGAAGGCAGTCATATTATCTCTGCCGACTACTCTCAAATTGAGCTACGCATTATGGCGCACTTGTCACAAGATGAAGGCATGCTCAAAGCCTTTGCTAACGATGAAGATATTCACCGTGCGACTGCGAGTGAAGTGTTTGGAGTAGAACTCGAGGCTGTCGAAAGTGAGCAACGCCGCTATGCCAAGGTGATTAACTTCGGCCTGATCTATGGCATGAGCGCCTTTGGGTTAGCGCAAAACCTCAATATCGAACGTAGCGCTGCGGCAAATTATATCGAACGCTACTTTACTCGCTACCCCGGCGTACGTGAATACATGGACAACACCCGCGTAGCCGCCAAAGCCCAAGGCTATGTCGAAACCTACTTTGGCCGCCGACTCTGGGTGCCAGAAATCAATAGCCCCAACGGTATGCGCCGCGCAGGAGCAGAACGCGCAGCAATTAACGCGCCGATGCAAGGTACTGCTGCTGATTTGATCAAGCTCGCAATGGTTGCCGTTAATGATTGGTTGAAGGCTGAGAAACTAGAAAGCAAACTCATAATGCAAGTACACGATGAATTGATTTTGGAAGTGCCTGAGGCGGAGCTGGAAGTCGTAAAAACCAAACTGCCTGAATTGATGCAAGGGGTTGCTAAGTTAGACGTGCCGTTGTTGGCTGAGGTTGGTGTGAGTGCTAATTGGGAAGGGGCGCATTAAAAAAATGGCTAATAAGGCATGGAAACCTAATCGTTGGATCGCTGCTATTTTAGGCTTGTTCCTTGGTCCAATTGGTCTGCTATATGTTGGTCAATGGCAGCTAGCGCTTATATACCTTACTTTTGGATTCGGACTCTTTGGAACTCTTTTTACTATTTCTTTGCCGCCATTAATATACGGTTTGATCAGTCTGTTTTGGCTTATTTTACCAATAGCAATTTGTATTTTTACTTTTATTAAAGCTCATAGAGTAGCACCAACATATAGTAGACCATGGAGCACTAAACCTAGGTCAATTATAGTTATGATATTAGTCCTTTTTACTGGTGTGGCATTATTTAGAGCCTTTGCCATTGAACCATTTAAAGCTCCATCCCAAAGCATGAGCCCCACACTACCCAAAGGTTCTACGATACTTGTTAAAAAATGGGGGTACGGTAACTACAAAACTTATGGCATTCCCTTGTATAAAACCAAGGCTAGCGTATCAATTAAGAGGGGTGACATCATGGTATTTGAATTCCCTCATGATCCAAAAACAACATATGTTAAGCGTGTAGTTGGTCTTCCTGGTGATAAAGTGTCATACAAATCAAAAAAACTATTCATTAATAACAAAAGCCTCACGACGCATGAAATTGAAAAATTTACGCAAAAGGTGCATAGAGCTTCTGTTAACTTTAGAAAACTTAAAGAGCAATATAAGGATCAGTCTTGGGAAATACTTACCTCAGATAAGTTTGATCCTAATTTCAAATATCAAGAAGTAACTATTCCTAAAGGTCATTATTATGTATTGGGTGATAACAGAGATTTCTCTGCTGACTCAAGAATGTGGGGATTGGTATCCTCCGAAAATATGATCGGGAAAGTTACCCACTCGAAAGATCTGGGTAATTTATTTTGAAGCTATTAATAGCAAGCGTAGCATGCAATAGTAGGACGACAATAAGCGATAGCGCATTGCGCCGCATACACGCTTTAAGAGTGTTGATATAAAATCATCTGCTTAACCCTTAACCAAAGGAAACCATGTCATTCCAACGTATCTCAGTAGCACAAGCCAAAGCGATGATTGACGCTGAAAACGTCACTTTGCTGGATATTAGAGATCAACAATCTTACTTGGCTGGGCATATTAACAATGCCATTCACCTGACGAATGAAAACCTTGAGGGTGTTGTCGATGATGCCGACAAAGAAAAACCTGTGATTATTTATTGCTACCACGGTAATAGCAGCCAAGGGGCGGCTGACTACTTTTTCAACTTGGGCTTTAAGCAAGCTTATAGCGTGGATGGCGGTTATGAGGTTTGGAAGTTAT
>CAZCBF010000212.1:0-2879 GCA_964496895.1 uncultured Methylophilaceae bacterium
CCTGGGCGTAAAACTAGCCAACTTTCACTCGGTGGAAAAAGCTACTTTATTAAGCAACACTTCGGTGTCGGCTGGTCAGAAATCATAAAGAATCTCGTTTCTTTTAAAAAGCCAGTATTGGATGCCATGACAGAAGTGGAAGCGATTCGCGAGCTCACCATGTTGGGCATAGAAACCACGCCGTTGGTGGCTTTTGGTCAGCGCGGCTGCAACCCTGCTAAGTTGCAATCATTTGTGATGACAGAAGATTTGGGCGAAACCATCTCTTTGGATAAGTTTTGTGCAGATTGGCCGAATAACCCGCCTGATCCAAAATTTAAGCAAATGTTATTGCAATCGCTTGCAGCACTAGCCACTAAACTGCATAGTGCTGGCATGTGCCATCGAGACTTTTACCTTTGTCACTTTGTATTGAAAACGAGCGATTTTGAATCAGGTCAGCTCAAATTGGTGTTAATCGATTTGCACCGTATGCTGTTTAATCAACCTGTTAGCGGAAAAGCTGTGATGAAAGACATCGCCGCTTTAGTATTTAGTGCTAAAGATTGTGGTTTTACTGAAGAAGACTGGCAGGTATTTAGAGCGCACTATCTGCCGCGTAGTGATGATTTTTGGGCGCAGGTGTTTAAGCGTGCTGATCAGTTATACGAGAAGTTTCATTCTGGAAAATTTCAGGCGCGCCTTGATCAAGAGCGCGATCAAATCAACATGAATGCTGATTAGCCTTTTTCTGGTGCTGACTCAAACTTTGGGCGCACCGGGTTTGCTCAATGCAAACTCACGCTTTTTGTAGCGGTTGTAACTCCATAGGTATTGTTCTGGTTTTTGCGCCACTTGCTTTTCAATCGCTTGATTGAGCAATGTCGCATCGGCGATTGAATCAATCGGCTTGAGGTGAATGTTAAAGCCTTGGCCATCTGCCAGTCTTTCACCAAATGCCATAATGACCATGGCTTGCGTTTTATTGGCGAGCTTGCTGGCAAGCGTCATGGTATAAGCGGTCTCACCAAAGAAATCAGCCCATTCCCCATCTCCTGTTTTAGGGACTTGGTCAGGTAAAATGCCTATCGCATCACCTTTCTTCAGGGCTTGCATTAGTTTGCGCACGCCACTGGCATCTGCTGTCGCCAGTGTGACACCTTTGCGGCTGCGACCGTTGATGATCATTTGGTGAAAGTAATTTATTTTAGGCGGGCGATACATCACAGTGATAGGCGCGCACACGCCATAAAAAATGGGTGCGATTTCAAAACAACCAAGGTGTGGTGTTAAAAAGATAATGCCTTTTTTTGCGGCTTGTGCTACTTCGACATGCTCCCACCCAATGACATTTTTGACCATGC
This sequence comes from uncultured Methylophilaceae bacterium, assembly GCA_964496895.1. GTDB lineage: Bacteria > Pseudomonadota > Gammaproteobacteria > Burkholderiales > Methylophilaceae > Methylotenera. The sequence continues at coordinate 1,344 of CAZCBF010000212.1, forward strand.
TTTGCAAGGTCGCTTCGTCTTTTTGCCAGATGGCGAAGGTTTCTAGTAGGCTCTTGCCCAGTTCTTTAATGTTGGCATGTTTGAGCTGGTTAAAATGCGCGGCATTTTGCGCAAGGCTGCTTTTGCGAAGATTGTTTTTAAGCCTTTTGCGCGTACGTAAAGAAAGCGCATAAATTACATACCCTAAAAGGCTACCGAGCCGATGAGTCGTGCTTAATGGTAAAATGCGGAATAGGCTGAGTATGGCTTGCATGCAAAAAGATGATTTTTATAATTTAGGCGAGCTTATAGCAGCCGTGTTAACAAAGTCGTAGAAAGTGATAGCTAGCATTGTAAGTGACAGCGCTACTGAATACAAAACAGTAAACGCACAATCGCGCATACGAAATAGATAACAAACGCAAAGATAACAAATAACCGTGTCATGGTAACAGTACTGCAAAACTATCTTTCAATTAAATTTTCTTCGCTTGAGCATCAAGACTTACTCGCAAAGCATGGCTTGGGTAGTGAAGCGGATATTTGGGAATATCAAGGCGAATGGTTTGAGCCCCCTAATGAAAAGCGCGGTGGTTGGAGCGGTGTTAATTATTTGTCTTTGACTAAACCACAAGGTATTGCAAAAGGCTATTACTTGAAGCGTCAATCCAATTACCAGCGCCGCACTTGGCTTGCACCGCTCACTGGAGAGCCTACTTATGCACGTGAGTTTGAGGTGTTACAGTATCTTGAAGACAAGCCAGTGAAGACACCTAGCTTGGTATACTACGCCCAGTCGGATACGCAATCAATATTGATGACAGCGGAGTTGCAAGGGTTTGTCTCTGCAGATCAGTGGTTTGTAAAACACGCTGATCAAGACAAGCAGCCGGCCTTGCGTGCGATCGCCAACGCAATTTCAGCGCTGCATCAGACGGGTATTGAGCACCGTGCTTTGTATCTCAAGCATATTTTTATCAACGTTGAGCATGGTCAGGTCAATGTTGCTTTTATTGATTTTGAAAAATCCAGACGAACACGCCTGATTCGCTGGCGCAGCCTGTTTGATTTAAAGCGACTGCTGAAACGCTCGCCGCAATTAACCGCTTCGGATAGCGCGTATTTAGTCCAAAATTACTTTAGAACAATTAAAACGAGTTGGTGGCAACGCATGCTGAGTCGTTGCTTACTCGTAAGCTAAACGAAAAGAATAGAATGACATGTTAAAAGATCATGAAAAAATACTGGTAGTCACTTCTTCCAGCACTGGCAATAATATTTTTTGTACGCCAGCTATACGGTTATTACGTAAGCACTTGCCTAATGCGGTGATAGACGTGGTAACGCTCAATGCACTCACCGCGCAAGTGTTTGAAGAGAATCAAGACATTAACCAGTGCTTAGTCCTCACTGGTGCGCGAAAACTTGCCACCGCCGCAAAAAACTATGATCACTTGATCATGCTCAATCGCAATGCCCTCAAGAAATTTAAAGGGCTTGCGGTGGACTATGAACTGGTGCCGCCGCAAGATGGTGATCAACATGTTGCTGAACATG
>CAZCBF010000213.1:0-2862 GCA_964496895.1 uncultured Methylophilaceae bacterium
CTGCAAACATCTCAGCAGACATTGGCACGCTTTCTGGATCTGTACCACGTTCTTGCAAATTCTTCTTAGCGGTTTCCATCATGCGATTGCTTTCAGCGTCGACCATCACATTTGGCAAAGGAAAATCTGCATTATCGACCAATGCAGCAAATACTTGGTCTTTCACTTGTGCTTTAATGCGTTTGTCAGCCTCTTGCGTCAAACTTTCTTCGATCTCTTTTTTCATTTGATCAACATTGCCATCTGCTACGCCTAAGCTTTTTGCAAATTCTTCATCCACTTTTGGCAGTACTGGTTTTGCTACCTCATTAAAGGTCACGTCATAAGTAACCACTTTACCCGCGATGTGCGCAGGCTGATGGTCATCAGGATATGTCACATCAAATTGCTTATTGTCGCCAGTTTTAGCACCAGATAAGGCTTCATCAAAAGAAGCCAAACGACCGCCTTCGCCAATGATCAGATTAATACCTTTATCGTCAGTGGCTTCAACTTCTTCTCCATCCATTGAAGCTTTAAGCACGACACTGATACGGTCGCCCTCTTTAGCTGCACGTTTTACAGGCTCAAAAGTGGTACGCTGTTTCACTAGCACATCGATAGTACGCTTAACATCAGCGGCTTTAATGTCTAGTGCCGGCTTTGCGATGGTCACGTCTTTTAAGTCAGCCATCGTCACTTCAGGGAATATCTCAAAGGTTGCTGTATAAGAAAGCACTTCAGATTGCTCATCAAAAGGATCATGCTGAATATTAGGGAAGCCAGCAACGCGCAACTTAGATTCCTCTACAGCTTGGCCAAACGAATCTTGCACCGCACCAGAAAACACTTCATCACGAATTTGATCACCATATTGTTGGTTAACAAGACCCATTGGCGCTTTTCCTGGTCTAAAACCTGAAAAACGTGCAGTCTTGGCAACGTCGGCTAAACGCGCATCTACTTGTGCTTTTAGTGGTTCCAATGGCACCGTAATGGTCATACGGCGTTCTAAGTCACTGAGGTTTTCAACATTTTCTAATGCCATGCTTTTTTTCATTCCTAGGGATTGCGTAATGAAACCGTCATGCTGCGCCTTTTTGTCAGCTTTTTATCGACTGCATTCACTACGGTTAATAATATGTAATTTCAACAAAGCTTTAACTATCATCGATAACACTTTATTTTTGATGAAGAAAGTTAACTCTTTATTGCGTCGTTTATAGCAAAATAACGCCAAACTATAGCATATTCGTTTTTTTCAAACAAACGAGAGTCTGTTTAGTGTTAAACCATGGTTCAAATTAGCCATTTAGCCAAACACCAATTGCGCATACTGTTTGATTTTATTCATATAGGCTGCGGAATGTTGGCCGTCTGCTTTGTTCATATATTCAGCGAGCTTTTCAATACGCGAGATTGTTTTCCCGCCCTCTTCTGTAACACTGCGAAAGGTTGGTGTTACTTTCGCATCTGCTATATAAGTACGCGTCTGCCCAGCAAAGTTTCCTTTACTGAGGGTTAAGTTTAGTATGGCACTCAGCACAAGGTGCGGTGCTTTAAAGCCCCAGACTAGACTACCCAGTGAATAGGCAATCACAACAATGCGATCAGGGTCTCTTTGTGTCGGGTAATACTCTACTGGTTGCACCAAGTGCGGATGGTGGCATATCACCGCATCAGCGCCGTATTCAGCCAATGCTCTTGCCGCAATGACTTGACGTTCGCGTGGAAAGCACTCAAATTCAAACCCCCAATGCACTGATGCAATAATAAAATCGCACGCTTGCTCTGTACAATAATCAATCTGTTGTTTGAGTAAACTTAGATCTGGGTCAGCAAATTTAGACAGCAATTGAGACACATGAATTCTATGGGCCTCTTCCTCTGATAATTGACGCCCATTTAAACCAAAAGTCGCAGACACAAAACCAATCTTAATGCCGTTCTGCGTCATGATCTGCGCCTGACCATAGGCTTCTGGCGTCTGGTTGACCCCAACATTTAGGATATTATGCTCTGTTAATACGGCATGTGTGGTATCCAGCCCCTCCAAATCCATATCTAAAGTATGATTGTTACAAGTGTTTAATACATTGAAGTTTTTGCCTTGGTGGCCTTTGATAATATTAAACTGCTCGCGCGAGCAACATTCAATCGGAGGTGCTGCATCACTGATGACTTCTTCCACCAATGGCTGGTCGGTAATGGGTGATTCTAAATTAGCATAGGCAATGTCTTGGTCAAATAAGAGGTCTGCCACGTTTTCAAACAGTATATTTTCTGAATGCGCAATCCCTCTTGAGCGAAACAAGTCGCCCACAGCGCCCATCGTAAGCGAGGTTTGTGCTGAAAAGCCATCTGGCAAGATAACTTTGCTAGCATCTGTCTGTAGCGAATGACTGACCTGCTGGCCTTTTTCCCAACGTTCAATCGGGTTTTTCGACTTATACACCCAATAATATATATCCTCCAGCGTCATCTCCTCAACTGCAGTGGCCGCTTCTTTGAGAGGATGGTGCCAAAATCCAAACATCTCAGCTAATGTCATCTTAAGCGCGATGTTAAATCTGAGTTTCCAAGTAGAAATAGCAAGATTTTCGGCAGGTGTTGCTGGTAAGTGTTCAATCATCGCGTCTATGCTTTAAGTATTAAGGTTAGGAAATGACGTTTTTTAAAGTCGCGCCACCAAGTCTATTTCGAGCGCTTTAAATAACCATGAGAAATAAATATTTATTATAGACAAGAAATTCGCTAGTTTCTATTCAGAGCTCAGTGCCATAGAAATTAGCTTAGCGCGAACAACACGCGATCAAAACTGATAACCGACATTTACGCCATAAGTGCGTGGCCGGGCGTACAAATAAAACTCATTCACAAGGA
>CAZCBF010000214.1:0-2860 GCA_964496895.1 uncultured Methylophilaceae bacterium
ATGCGCGGTGCGATTAACTGACGCCGCCGTATGGCCCATCGGCACCTCTTCACCGCACATGACATGGGATAACGCTTTTAGCGCCAAGTAAATGCCATCAATCGCGCGAGCCACTTCTATCCTGGCATCGGTCAGCGGCTTACCCCCCTCTTTTGCGATCAACTGCGCAAAAGCGTCTGCTTCTTGCTTCACTAAAGTGGCCAGTCGATCCAAGATGGCTGTACGTTGGTATGGCGCAAGGTGATTTGCTTTGTCAGCAAATGCGGCATTGGCTTTTTGCAACATCGCTTCAGCCTCTGCAGCCGTCTGCATGGGTATCGTGTCAATCAGCGCCCCATCAAACGGCGCTGTTACGTTAAGTGTTTGGGCTGCTGTCATACGATACACACCTTTTCTCTTAACTCATCAATCAACACTTTGGTATTTTCAGAATAATCCACTGGCAAGTCGATTAAGTGAACTCCTCCGCGCCTAAAACATTGATCAACCAATGGTACAAAAGCCTCTGTCTCAGTGACTCGGTGGCCTTGAGCACCATAACTTTCAGCGTATTTTACAAAGTCCGGATTGTTAAATTCCAGGCCATAATCCTCATAACCCATGCCATATTGTTTCCAACGAATCATGCCATACGAACCATCATTCAGGACCAGAATCACCAGATTAAGCTTCAGTCTAAGCGCTGTTTCCAGCTCTTGTGAATTCATCATAAACCCACCATCACCACAAATCGCCATGACGCGCCTTTCTGGATAGAGTCGTGCGGCCTCCATCGCAGAAGGCAATCCAGCGCCCATTGTCGCCAAAGCATTATCGAGCAACACGGTATTGGGTTCTTCTGCTAGATAGTTGCGGGCAAACCAGACTTTATAGACACCATTATCCAAGGCGATGATACCGTCCGATGGCATCACTTTTCGTACATCCGCAACGAGACGCTGCGGTTTTATCGGAAAGTCCGCATAGTGCGCCTCTTCATAAATACGCTGGTATAAACTATCTTTAACACGTGAAAAGTAGTCGTAATCATGCTCGATATAGCCCAGGTTTTTAGTTAACCGATCAACAGTAGAAGCAATATCGCCGACCACTTCTAACTGTGGAAAGTAAACATTATCAACAATGGCTGAACTAAAATTGATGTGGATTACTTTTTTGCCACCATGCTGCATAAAAAATGGCGGTTTTTCGACCACATCATGGCCTACATTGATGATCAAGTCCGACTTATCAATCGCACAATGAATGTAATCCTTGTCTGACAATGCGGCAGTGCCAATAAACTGGCGACGGTTTTCACTGACGCAACCCTTGCCCATCTGGGTATTAAAATAATAGATACCTGTTGTTCTGGCGAACTCGCACAAGGCAACACGAATGCGGTGCCGGTTAGCACCAGCACCAAACAACAATAAAGGATATTTTGCGGCACGAATCATGTCCGCTGCCTCGTCAATGATTCTGTCATCAGCGATGGGCCGATGGACATGACTTTTGACAAACACGGGAGATGTGGATGGCATGACTTCCTCAGCTGCGACATCTTCTGGGAACTCTAACAAAGCAACACCAGGGCGCTCTTCCTGAGCTGTCCTAAAGGCTTCGCGCACCATGCTAGAAACCATGTCTACGCTAACAATTTGCTTGGCGTATTTCGTAATCGGCTTCATCATTGTCACCACATCAACAATCTGAAATTGGCCTTGTTTGCTGTGTTTAATCGGTTTTTGCCCGGTAATCATCAACAGCGGCATCGCACCTAGTTGCGCATAGGCAGCAGGCGTGACGAGATTGGTTGCGCCAGGGCCTAAGGTAGCCATGCATACGCCAGCTTTACCCGTTAAGCGGCCATAGGTTGCCGCCATAAACGCTGCGCCTTGCTCGTGTCGTGTCAGTATCAGCTCAATCTTTGAGCGCCGCAGCGCCTCTAAAAGGTCGAGGTTTTCTTCGCCTGGCACACCATAAATCACAGTGACCCCTTCGTTTTCCAGTGCTTTAACAAACAAATCAGATGCATTCATGATGTTTCCCCTTCTTTAGTGGCATGGCTTTAACCACGGCTACAAATTCACGACGATCGACAAAAATTTGATTAATGAACATCGTCTTTATACAGTTCAGCCATACTCACCGATTGCCCAGTCGCCAGCACGATACGTGCATGTTTATGCTTAAGCATACGCGGTGAAGTCACACCACAACTATGCGCCACCGTGCCAATCTCTTTATGCATGTTTTGCGCATATTGCATTACACGCACGGCTTTATCCTCTGGGTTTAAGCCTGCTTGCAATTTTTTATTATGCGTAGTGATGCCAGTTGGGCAAGTATTTTTATTACATTGTAAGGCTTGAATACAACCCAACGCAAACATAAAACCACGTGCTGAATTGACAAAATCAGCACCCGCACAAAATGCCCAAGTGGCCTCGGCTGGTGTGACTAATTTACCACTGGCACAAACCTTAATGCGCTCTTTTAATTGGTGTTTTCTGAGGATATCGACGACTAAGGGCAAACTCTCTTTAATCGGAATCCCCATATTATCCATCAAGCTCATCGGCGCAGCGCCTGTGCCGCCATCTGCACTGTCAACGGTGATGAAATCTGGTGCGCTTTCGATACCACGTGTTTGAATGGCTTCACACATCGTATCAATCCAACCATAAGCACCAACCACCATTTTAAATCCAACGGGCTTACCTGTGGTTTCACGCACATAATGAATCATGTCCAGTAGTTCATCGACACTATTGACTTCAGGGTGTCGATTGGGACTGATCGCATCTTTGCCTTCTTCCACCCCTCGAATCCTAGCGATTTCAGCATTGACTTTAGCACCTGGTAAAATACCGCCTTT
>CAZCBF010000215.1:0-2857 GCA_964496895.1 uncultured Methylophilaceae bacterium
GTTTATCATTGACATTGACTTGGTTAATACCGGCTAGCGGGATCTCACAAGGGTCTTCAGCGGTTGAAATATTAATGCTGTCGTTATTGAGAATATTTAAGCAAGTATAGAGTGATACCGTTTTACCTGAACCCGTCGGACCGGTCACAAGCACAAGGCCATACGGGCGATGTACCGCTTTGAGTAAGTTTTCTTTTTGGATGGCTTCATAGCCAAGCGCATCGATACCCAATGTGGCACTGGTGGGGTCTAAAATACGCATCACGATTTTTTCACCATTGACCAATGGCAGTGTACTCACACGAAAATCAATCGCACGATTTTTAGAAATCTTTAATTTCATACGGCCATCTTGTGGCACGCGCTTTTCTGAGATGTCCAGATTGGAAATGACTTTAATCCGTGACGCCAGCTTGTCTTTGATCGCCAAGGGAGGTTGTGCAATATCTTGCAACACGCCATCGGTACGGTATCGCACGCGATAAAACTTCTCATAGGGTTCAAAGTGCAAGTCTGAAGCACCCATGTTAATCGCATCAAGTAACATCTTATTGATGAACTTCACGATAGGGGCATCATCAACATCATCCTCAGATTCAGGCCCTTCATCTGAGCCCGCTGGTGGCTCTTCTAGATCAAAATCGTCTTCTGACAGCATCTCTTCCATGGTGTCAGAGGCAGAAGTGGTCACGTTTGCAATCAAAGCACGCAGCTTGTCTTCTTCGACAACAATCGGCGCTAGTGACTTGCCAACTTGAAAACGAATGGTGTCCATCGTACTCAGGTTAGAGGGGTCAGAAATACCCACAAACATGACATTGTTGCGTGTTTTTAAGCCGATGACTTGATTGGCCAGCATTGCTTCATCATCAATTTGTTCTTCTGGCAGGTAAGCAGTATCAAACGCATCTAGATCCAGATAAGGAAAACCAAATGACTTGGCAGCAGTAATGGCAATCTTTTGAGCAGTAATAACCTTTGAATCAACGATTTGTTGGATAAAAGATGTTTTCTTCGCTATCGCTTCTTCTTGTATGGCATGCACTTGCGCTTCTGATAACAGTTGCTCTCTTACCAGAATAATGGCTAGACCATTTAATTGTTTAGTTACTTCTGTCATTTAGCATCGTTTCATTAAGGTCATTGTTTTGATATTGCTGCTTTTGTTTACGGCCTTTATGTAGGCTCAATAGGTGACGATCTCTAGCATACGCAGCTTTAGTCAAATTAAATGCAAGAAAACAACGGATTTTCACAATGAAATTAAATTATTACAAAATGTTAATATTATGTTAAAAAAATCTTGACAATTGTATGCAAGCTATTCTATAAAGTAATTTCGCGTTTCAAATCGAGTATTGACCTAGTAATACCTAAAGGAGAGGTAGATAGTTGATTTGGTTCACATTATAAATTTGGGGGAGAACCCATCTCATAAAGAGGTAAGGATTTAGAAATGGCAACAGGTACAGTAAAATGGTTTAATGATTCGAAGGGCTTTGGATTTATTACACCAGATGACGGTGGGGACGATTTATTTGCTCACTTCTCTGCGATTGTAGAATCTGGTTATAAAAGTCTTAAAGAGGGCGAGCGAGTATCGTTTGAACTAACTGAAGGGCCAAAGGGGAAACAAGCTTCAAATATTCAAAAAAGCGCTGAATAAGTGTTGATTGAATAAAATAATAATAAAACGGCCCTTCAAAGGGCCGTAATACATTTAAGATGATTGCTTCAGTTCCTGCCTGAAGCCGTATCAGATCACTGTTTGTTGCCTGAACTTTAAATGGCATCATAGACCTGCTTGGCAAAAGCACAAGTGCTCACCAACTTTGCACCTAAATTCAGTTAAACTAGCATTTCCTTGATTGCATCGATAAGAATACTGAAAAAAGTGCAACACTCTCCTAGTATTATCTAAGTACTGGCTTAAAATATTCAGTTGTCCCTATTACTATCTGTAGGCTTTAATTTTCATATGTTGATTTTATTTAATAAACCCTACAATGTGGTTTGTCAGTTTAGCCCCCATCTATTGCCAAATGGTGAAGTAGGGCATCCAACCCTAAAAGACTTTATTGCAATACCTGATGTCTATGCGGCTGGTAGGTTAGACACAGACTCTGAAGGTTTGCTGCTATTAACGGATGATGGCGACTTGCAGCATCGCTTGAGTCACCCCAAACACAAAGCTGTAAAAACTTATTGGGTGCAAGTAGAGGGTGAGCCACGAGATGATGATCTGGTGCCTTTGCGTCAAGGGGTGGATTTGGGTAAATACCGCGCAAAACCAGCGCAAGCGAATATCGTGCAAGCTCCCAATGGTTTGTGGACGCGAACGCCACCCATACGTGAACGCAAAAACATTCCGACGAGTTGGTTGGAAATTAAAATCAGCGAAGGTAAAAATCGACAAGTCCGCAAAATGACCGCTAAGATTGGCTTTCCCACACTTCGCTTAATTAGAGCATCCATAGGGCCATACACTTTAGAAAACCTGCAGCCAGGCCGTTATAAAGTTGTTTAAACATTGTATGCATTGTTATCAAAGTGAAACCAATCATCATTTTTCGTCAAGCCTGCTGCGACAATGCAGGGTATTTAGGCACCTTTTTAAAACAAAATAGTATCCCTTGGGAAGAAGTCAGGCTGGATTTGGCGCAACCCATCCCTGAAGCGATACAGGCTTATAGTGGTGTAGTCATCATGGGCGGGCCCATGAGTGTGAATGACAACCTACCTTGGATTCCGCCATTAATCGACTTTATTCAAACAGCCTTTAGCGCAGAGATACCCGTCATGGGGCATTGCCTGGGTGGACAGTTGATGAGCAAGGCCTTGGGCGCGCCAGTCACTG
>CAZCBF010000216.1:0-2838 GCA_964496895.1 uncultured Methylophilaceae bacterium
TGACGGTAAGCTACCGCTTGCTTAGATAAGTCATCATAAACAATCAATGCATCTTCACCACGATCACGGAAGTATTCACCCATTGTACAACCAGCATAAGGCGCTAGAAATTGTAGTGCCACTGAATCTGAAGCAGAAGCTGCAACCACAATGGTGTATTCCATTGCGCCATACTCTTCTAGCTTACGGACCACATTAGCAATCGTTGATGCTTTTTGACCAATCGCCACATAGATACAGGTCATGTTCTGACCTTTTTGGTTGATGATGGCATCCACTGCAACCGCTGTTTTACCTGTTTGACGGTCACCAATAATCAACTCACGTTGACCACGACCGACTGGCACCATTGAGTCAATTGATTTCAAACCAGTTTGTACCGGTTGAGACACTGATTTACGTGCGATCACGCCAGGTGCCACTTTTTCAAGCTTATCTGTCATGGCTGCATTGATTGGGCCTTTGCCATCAATTGGCATACCTAAGGCATTGACTACACGACCGATCAATTCAGGACCGACTGGCACTTCTAAGATGCGGCCAGTACAAGTCACTGTGTCGCCTTCTGAAATGTGCTCGTAATCACCTAACACCACAGCACCGACTGAATCACGCTCAAGGTTTAAAGCCAAACCATACGTGTTGCCTGGGAACTCGATCATCTCATTCGCCATTACGTTTGATAGACCGTGGATACGCACGATACCATCGGTGACAGAAATCACAGTACCTTGGGTACGCGCTTCTGTGCTGGTAGAAAAATTCTCTAGTCTACTTTTAATCAGTTCACTAATTTCTGATGTCGATAACTGCATGTTAACTCCTAATATTTTTGGGTGTTTCCCTAATACTTTATTCTGAAAGCGTATACGCTAAATTTTGTAACTGGCTCTGTACTGAGGTATCGATGACAGTATCACCCACAATAATTTTCATACCACCTAGCAAATCTGGATCAACGCTATTTTGAACTTCAATTTTCTTGTCAAAGCGCGCTTCCAGCTTTTGAATAATCTCTTTAGACTCAGCATCGGCTAAGGCAACCGCAGAAATAATCTCGGCTTGCAAAACACCTTCGTCTTTTGCTTTTAGCGCTTCATACGATGCACTGATGGCTGGTAGCAGACTCAACCGGCCATATTCAACCAGCACCTTAACCAAATTTTGACCATGCTCGTTTAAGTACTTAGAACACACATCCAAAAACACTGTCTCTTGCTCAGACTTAAGTACTTTTGGGTCTGTCAAAAAAGCTTGCATTGCATCATCTTGTGCAACACCACTCATTAGTGACAGCATGTCTGACCAACGTGCTAGGTCTTTTTGTTCTTTTGCTAAATTATAGGCAGCTACTGCGTACGGACGTGCAATCGTTGAAATCTCAGCCATTGTTATAGCTCCGCAGAAAGTTTAGATAACAATTCACTATGTGATTTCTTATCGATTTCTTTGCGTAAGATTTTTTCTGCACCTGCAACCGCTAGTGTTGATACTTGACTACGTAAGCCTTCCTTAGCACGGTTAACTTCTTGATCAATTTCTGCTTGCGCGCCAGCGATAATTCTATCGCCTTCAGCTTTGGCTTGTTGCTTCGCTTCTTCAACAATCTGAGCACCGCGTTTTTCAGCTTGTGCAATGATGTCGCCCGCTTTTCCTTTTGCTTCACTAATAGCAAGCTCAGATTTTCTAGAGGCAACCTCTAAAGCACTCTTACCTTCTTGTGCAGCCGCCAAACCATCAGCAATATCTTTCTGCCTTTTTTCAATGGCTCTTAATAGTGGTGGCCAAACAAATGTCACCGTAAACCAAATCAACACTGCAAATGTGAGTGCTTGTGCGATGAGTGTAAAATTTATATTCATTTTCGTTCCAACGTCTTGTTGAGCTTAGACTGCAAAATGTACTGTTATTGCATTGATATTCAGTTGGCCTTACTCGTTACAGAGATTAAGACCAACTGCTAATCAAAGTTTCTTATTGAGCAACAACACTTAGTAGTGGGTTAGCGAAAGCAAACATCATTGCTAAACCAACACCAATAATAAATGAAGCGTCAATCAAACCTAATAATAGGAATACTTTACCTTGCAATTGTGGAATCATTTCTGGTTGACGTGCTGCACCTTCTAAGAAGCTTGCACACATAATACCGATACCGATACATGCGCCAGCCGCACCCAAACCAATAATAAGACCAATACCAACACCTGTGTAGGCTTGAATCATTGCTAATGCTTCCATTTTTGTTACCCTCTCTTTGATTAAATTACTACTAAATAAAAATTATTATTAACACGCTATATTAGTGTGACTCATGTGCCATGGCTAAATACACCACGGTTAACATCATAAAAATAAAGGCCTGTAATGTCACAATCAGAATATGAAAAATTGACCATCCTGTTGCTAACAAAGTACTAAAACCAACACCCCATAGACTGGTTGATGCCCACATCCACAAGAGTAAGAAGATCACCTCACCGGCATACATGTTACCGAACAAACGCAGTGAGTGTGATAGTGGTTTAGAAACGTACTCAATTAGATTAAATAAGAAGTTAAGCGGCGCAACCCAAATGCTGGTGCCAAATGGTGTAAAGAATAACTCATGTATCCAACCACCTAAGCCCTTAACTTTAATGGCGAAGCCAATCATTAAGAACCAAACAGCTAGCGCTAAAGCAAACGTTGCATTCACATCAGCGGTTGGCACCATTCGCCATTCGCCAACATGTACACCAAACCAACCTAATACAGTCGCCATTAAATCTGGTGGTATAAAATCCATGCAGTTCATTACCAAGACCCACATAAAGACTGTTAATGCTGTTGGCGCAA
>CAZCBF010000217.1:0-2828 GCA_964496895.1 uncultured Methylophilaceae bacterium
ATTGAAATAATTTTGAATTGCTCAGTAGGTATTCATGAAATAGATAAAAAGGCACCACTACCAACCAAACCATACTGGCGGCTAATAGCAAAGTGGTAATGCTGGGGTTGCCATGATTGGTGTGCATTAAATAGACAACAAGACCGCCTAGCACAGTCGTGATCAGCAGCTGTACAAAGGATTGCATAGCATTTAGGCGCGATAGCTGTGTCCATTCATGACTCGCAAGAATGGTAAAGGTTAAGCACAAGCAAGCCCAGACTATATGTGATGCACAAAACAAGGCATATAAGAAACCAGTGATTAGTAATGCAGCAGTAATTATTCTGGTTTTAAGCATTGTTAGACGGCTTTGTTAAGGTGTGCATTAGTTCTGAAGCTGTTCGCTGGTGCGACCAAATCTGCGTTCACGCGATTGATAGGACTGAATGGCAAGATTAAACGCGTTGGTGTCAAAATCAGGCCAGAGCGTATCGGTAAAATATAATTCTGTGTATGCCAGCTGCCACATGAGAAAGTTGCTAATCCGGGTCTCGCCTCCTGTGCGCACAAACAAATCGGGCTCAGGCGCATACGGCATGGATAAAAATGGCGCTAGGTCATCTTCGGTCATGTTGCCACTGCGCTCTGGGTGGGCTTTTTGGAAGGCATTGCTGGCATTGATAATATCCCACCTGCCACCGTAATTCGCAGCAATGGTTAACACCAGTCCTGTATTGTCAGCTGTCAGGGTTTCTGCCGCATCAATTTCTTGTATGAGTTTTGCGTCAAAGCGATTTCTATCGCCAATCAGCCTGAGTCGAATGTTATTTTCATTGAGCTTTTTGGCTTCACTTTTTAAAGCTTCAGAAAATAAGCCCATGAGAAAACTTACCTCATCACTAGGGCGTCGCCAGTTTTCACTGCTGAAAGCAAAGAGTGTGAGGTATTGAATATTAATTTTGGCGCAATATTTGACCAATTGACGAACCGATTCTAGGCCACGTTTATGCCCTGCTACTCTAGGGAGTAAGCGCTTCTTTGCCCAGCGGCCGTTGCCATCCATAATGGCAGCGACATGGATAGGCACTTCGCTTGAGATTGGAACTTCTTTGGTAGAGCTGGTAAATAAACCCAAAATAATGCCTTTGAAAGTTGAAGAATCAGGCGATTAAATCGCCATTAATTCTTCTTCTTTTGCTTCTAGCAGTTTGTCGATCTCAACCACTGCTTTGTCAGTCAACTTCTGAACAGTATCTTGTGCACGGCGCTCATCATCTTCTGTGATTTCTTTGTCTTTGATGAGTTTTTTTAAGTTGTCATTGGCATCACGTCTAATATTGCGAATAGACACTTTTGCACTTTCGCCTTCTGAGCGGACGACTTTTGTCAGGTCGCGACGACGCTCTTCTGTCAACATTGGCATCGGTACGCGAATCAGATTGCCATTGGTCGCTGGATTGAGACCAAGGTCAGAGTTTCTGATGGCCTTTTCCACTAGCGCGATCATTTCTTTTTCGTAAGGCTGTACATTTAGTGTACGAGAGTCACCAACATTGACGTTAGCCACTTGATTAACGGGCACAGGAGAACCGTAATATTCGACCATCACATGATCTAGTAAGCCAGCATGGGCACGCCCTGTTCGGATTTTGGCTAGATCCACTTTCAATGCATCAATTGATTTGTGCATTTTTTGGTCTGCTGTTTGTTGAATGTCGTCGATCATGAATAGCTCCTACTTCACTTCGTTAATGGCTTTAATTAGTCGCAATTGAATGCTGCAAATCGCATCATTATACAAAAATCAGGCTGGTGTTACCATCGTCCCTTCATCTTCACCCTCTACAAGACGGGTTAGCGCACCTGATTTAAAGATGCTACAGACGCAAATGGGTAGTTTTTGGTCGCGACACAAGGTTAGTGCCGTGGCATCCATGACTTTGAGATTTTTAGTGATTGCCTCATCAAAAGTGATCGTTTTATAACGCATCGCATCTGGATTGGTTTTAGGGTCGTCGGTATAGATGCCATCAACTTTGGTGGCTTTGATTACAATGTCTGCGTTCATTTCCATGCCGCGTAGCGCTGCAGCAGTATCTGTGGTGAAGAATGGGTTGCCAGTGCCGGCACCAAAGATCACTACCACGCCCTCTTCTAGATAGCGAATCGCACGACCGCGTACATAATGTTCAGCCACTTGAGAGATGTTTAAAGCGGATTGTACCCGCGCCGCAAGCCCTGCATTCTTCATGGCATCTTGCAAGGCCATGGCATTCATCACCGTTGCGAGCATGCCCATATAGTCAGCAGTTGCCCTATCCATACCTGCCGCTGCTGGCGCAACACCGCGAAAGATATTGCCGCCACCGATGACAACGGCAACTTGCACGCCCATGTCGACCACTGCTTTGACTTCAGCCACAATATTATTGATCGTATCTCTGTTGATCCCATAAGCATCATCGCCCATTAAGGCTTCGCCTGATAGTTTTAATAAAATACGCTTGTAGGCTGGTCGTGCCATTATTATTCCTTCATTTAAAAACTGACATCATTTAATCATAAAAACAGAGATTTAAACAATAAAAGTAATGTGGTATCTACTTTTTAATGCAAATTAGAACTGACTGGCAGGCAATGCACAACTATCAACGCCTAGACGTACACACTTTAAGCGATAGGCTCAGCGGTAGTAGCTGTGGTGAACAAAGAGGGTAGCTCATATAAAAAAAGACCAGATGTTAATCTGGTCTTTTTAATCGGTGCGAAGTTTTGCTGTATTATACTTTAGCCGCTGCAGCAACTTCAGCCGCGTAGTCAACTTCTTCTTTTTCAATGCCTTCACC
>CAZCBF010000218.1:0-2825 GCA_964496895.1 uncultured Methylophilaceae bacterium
TCGCGTTCGGCAAAAGGGTCGCGTTGAGGCTCCATTTCATCTTCTCCCATCATTTGCAGAGAGTCTAATGGTAGTCTTAGACCAATAGGAGAATCACCAGGAATCAATACAACACGTTCAGCGCGGAGTTTCCAAGGTGTGCTCATCCATTGTTTATTTTGATAGTCCCAAGCAACAGGTAAAACAAAGCCGGTTGGTGTGTCTAGTCCTTGGCGTAGTACTTTCGCTATCCGCATTCTCTCTAAACCGTCTTTGGTTTTTGCGGTGTAGGGGTCGATACCTTCGGGTAACTTTTCTTCTTGCCAGATGTAATATAATGCGTCTTCATAAGCCGCATTGACGTAATTTTTGCCAACACCCAAGCGAGTTGCTAATTCATCGGCAAACTCTTGTGCTTGTTTAACGTCAAAACCATAGTCTTTATCAACTCGTGCTAGAAGTTCATTGTTGTTCCAAATTGGTAGACCATCAGTGCGCCAAAAACACCCCAGTGCCCATCGAGGTATTTCTTCACCTGGGTACCATTTTCCTTGACCGTAATGTAATAAGCCATTTGGGGCAAACCTGTCCCTTAAGCGCAATAGCAATTCTTTGGCTAATCTTAATTTATCTTGGCCTAATGCATCTGTGTTCCATTGAGCTGATTCCATGTCATCAATGGATACAAAGGTTGGCTCGCCACCCATGGTCAGGCGTACATCATTGTCTTTAAACTTTTTATCAACCAATGCGCCTAATGCATTAATATTCTTCCAATCACTTTCTGTATAAGGCTTGGTTACTCGAGGATCTTCATGGATACGAACAACCTCGTTGCTGTATTCAAACTCTACTTCACACTTGCCTGTAGAGCCAGTAATCGGTGCCGCTGAAATAGGGTCAGGAGTACAGGCCAAAGGAATATGTCCTTCGCTTGTAAAAAGCCCTGAAGTGGGATCCAGGCCCACCCAGCCTGCTCCCGGGAGGAATACTTCACACCATGCATGTAAATCAGTGAAGTCTTCATGAGGGCCGCTTGGACCGTCTATAGGTTTTTCATCAGGTGACAATTGCACCAAATAACCTGAAGCAAAACGTGCAGCCAAGCCAAGGTGACGTAAAATTTGGACTAATAACCATGATGTATCACGGCAAGAGCCACACATGCGCTTTAAAGTTTGATGAGGTGTTTGTACACCAGGCTCAAATCGTAAGGAATAATCAATTTCTTGTTCCAGTCGCTGGTTCAGCATAACCAAGAAATCGTTGGTATCCATTTTCTCTAAGGGAACAGAGTCTAGCCAGTCTTGTAATAGTTTGCCTTTATGACCCTTTTTCAGATAAGGAGTTAATTCTTTGCGTGTTTGTTTGTCGTACTCAAATGGAAACTGTTCAGCATACTCTTCGATAAAGAAATCAAATGGATTGTAGGACGTCATGTCCGCCACCAACTCTACTTCAATGGATAGTGAGTCTGCTTTCTCAGTAAATAATAAGCGTGATTGATAATTTCCAAATGGATCTTGCTGCCAATTAATAAAATGTTCTTTGGGCCCAACTTTTAAAGTATAAGCGTGAACTGGTGTTCGTGAGTGTGGAGCTGGGCGTAGGCGGATTATATGCGGATGAATTTCAACCGGCTTATCAAATTTATAATGTGTTTTATGATTTATAGCGACGCGGATTGCCATGAAAAAACTCCAAACTAGAGTGTGAAAATTAGCATTAGATACCCTGAAAAGCAGGAAATGTGTATTAGCAGGCTTTTCAGATGTTGGGCAAAGAAAGTAGTAAATTAAATGATAGCGAAGTATTAAGTAATAAGCTATCTATTTAAAATTTAGAAGCTCTGAGCATAGGTGTCGCATCAATACTTGCTGTTAAGCTTTTATCTATCGAGGCAAGATCACTGGAGCAACTCTTCACAAGCAGCTTTGATATAAAAAGCGTTATAAGCAACTTTAATGTATTGAGTACAGAGCTCGTCGTAGTCAGGTATATCGCGAGTAGTCACTTTAAGATCGTCAACACCAACTTTTTCAGCAAATTTGATCCAAATCTCAGGAATAAGAACGCCTTCTATATCAAAGCAAATGACATTCATAATTACCTCTTTTGCAACACCTTAATAATCAGGATTGAAAGATACTGATATGTGCCTTTTGGCGTAAGCGTGGCACGGTAAATTAACTGCTTTCAGCGAAAAAACAGCAGAAGCACAAGCAAAGTTATTTAGACGACGACTGACTTAATAATTTCTAATGAATCAGGGTTTTCAATGGTTGATGGCATTGTGTATTCCTCAGCGTTTAAAATACTTCGAATAGTGCCTCGAAGTATCTTTCCAGAGCGTGTTTTAGGTAAAGCGGGCACTAAATAAACTTCTTTAAGTGAAGCAACCGCACCAATTTCATCACGAATCAACTGAATTAAGGCTTGGCGAATTTTAGTTTTACTGTCTTCGGAACTCTCATCAACTTCACTCTTTAAAATGACCATAGCAGTTGGTACTTGTCCTTTGAGGTCGTCACTTCTTCCCACAACAGCGCATTCAGCAACTTGCGGATGTTTGCCTATAACTTCTTCCATTTCTCCAGTTGATAAACGATGGCCTGCTACATTAATCACATCATCAATCCGGCCCATCACAAATAAATAGCCATCTTCATCAAAATAGCCACCGTCACCACTCAAATAATAGCCAGAGTAGGTCGCAAGATAACCACTTTTAAATCGTGGCATATCTCTCCAAATATTGGTTAGGCTGCTTGGCGGTAAAGGTAATTTGATAGCGATATTACCTTGCTTGCCAGCTTCTACTTGCTGACCAGACTCATCAAGAATAT
>CAZCBF010000219.1:0-2822 GCA_964496895.1 uncultured Methylophilaceae bacterium
TAATGGCGTCGATCAGAGGCTGATCATTATCTGGGTTATCTCGTAATAAAGGCATGAGTTCGATCTTTGATTCATGTCCGAGACATAGAAACAACTCTCCTTTGCAGGAGATTCTAACGCGGTTGCAGCTTTCACAAAAATTATGGGAGTGGGGCGAGATGAAACCGACACGTGAGTTGGTATCCTCAATATTCCAATAACTGGCAGGGCCGCCTGTCTGGTATGCACTTTTGCTCAATGCGTAATGTTGTTGGATATTTGCCAGTGTTTCTGCATTGTTACAATAGCTTTTATCGCGATCATGCGCCACATCTCCCAAAGGCATCTCCTCAATAAAAGCAATATCAACTGATTGATCAATAGCGAATTGTACTAAGTCTAGTGCCTCATCATCATTGATGCCATGCATGAGCACGCTGTTGAGTTTGATTTTTTCAAAGCCTGCTTTTTTAGCGGCTTCAATACCTTCTAATACTTTTGCCAGATTTCCGATACGGGTGATCTGCTTAAAGCGATCTGGTTTAAGTGAATCAATACTGATATTCACGCGTTTAACGCCAGCATTACGTAGTTTTTGTGCATCTCGCGTAAGCTTGCTACCATTGGTAGTGAGTACTAACTCTTCAAGTCCGTCGAGTTGGCCGATCTGTTCAAATAGCCAAATGGCATTATTACGAATGAGTGGTTCGCCGCCAGTGAGCCGGATTTTGGTCACGCCTAAAGAAACAAACACGCGCGCAATGCGCAGCGATTCTTCGAGGCTTAGGATCTGCTTATGTGGTAAAAACTGCATGTCTTCAGACATGCAATAGGTGCAGCGGAAGTCACAGCGGTCGGTGATTGACAAGCGGATGTAGTCAACTTCTCGACCAAATTGATCAATGAGTCGGCTGTTGGTAGGCGAATCAACTTTAGTCAATGAATTACGCACTTTTTATCACGCTTCTTGTCAAATTAATTAGCATCAGTAATCTATATTGTATTAATATGTAACTAAGTGTATCAGTTTTTTTAAAGGTGTATTTTGTCAGCACAAGTCCTATCAAATCCTATCAATATCACTGCGTTAACCAATAAATTTAGTTCGGTTGAGGGCGGTTTATTGCCCCTTTTGCATGCCATTCAAGATAGTGTTGGTTACATCCCTGAAACATATTACTCTCATATTGCCAAAGCACTCAATCTTTCAGTGGCGGAGGTGCATGGTGTTGTTTCATTCTATCACTATTTCCGTAGCGAAAAGCCAGGCAAACACATTGTACAGATTTGCCGTGCGGAGTCATGTCAGGCCATGGGTAGTAAGCAATTAGAAAGTCATGCTAAACAATGTATGGGTGTGGATTATCATCAAACAACGGCCAGTGGCGAGTTCACTTTAGAGCCTGTTTACTGTCTAGGAAATTGTGCCTTATCTCCAGCGGTCATGATCGATGATGAATTACATGGCCGTGTGAGTAAGGAAGACTTCGACCTTTTGCTAGAAGAGACTACGCAAGGGAGTAAAGGATGAGCGTTAAAGTTTACATCCCAAAAGATTCTGCAGCCTTATCCATGGGTGCAAATCGTGTTGCAAAAGCCATTGCGCTGGAAGCGAGCAAGCGCAATGTTGAGATTCAAATTGTGCGCAATGGTTCTAGAGGTATGTTGTATTTAGAAACATTGGTTGAGGTAGAAACAAATGCTGGTCGCGTGGCGTACGGGCCCATCAGACAAAAAGATGTGTCTGATTTATTTGATGCAGACTTTTTATCAGGCGCGCAAACCCATCCATTGAGCCTAGGGCTAACCGAAGACATTGCCTATTTTAAAAATCAGCAGCGCTTAACTTTTGCGCGGATTGGTATTACTGACCCTACTGACTTAGATGAGTACATTGCGCATGATGGTTACAAAGGTTTAAGCAACGCATTGCAGATGAGTGGTGCTGAGATTGTACAAGCGGTGACTGATTCTGGATTAAGAGGGCGCGGTGGTGCGGCTTTTCCTACTGGGATTAAATGGAAAACGGTTTTAGATTGTACTGGAGAGCAGAAGTATGTTGTCTGCAATGCCGATGAAGGTGATTCAGGGACATTTTCTGACCGTATGGTGATGGAAGATGACCCTTATGTCTTGATTGAAGGCATGACGATTGCAGGTATCGCTGTAGGCGCAACCAAAGGTTATATCTATTTACGTAGTGAATATCCTGATTGCCTCACTGCATTAAACGAAGCCATTGCCAAAGCCGAAGCAGCCGGCTATTTGGGTGAAGATGTGATGAGCAGCGGCAAAGCATTCCATTTGGAAGTGCGCCGTGCTGCAGGTGCTTATGTGTGTGGGGAAGAAACCTCCATGCTGGAGAGTCTTGAAGGTAAACGCGGTCTCGTACGCTTTAAACCACCCTTACCTGCGATTGAAGGTTTATTTGGCAAGCCAACGATTGTCAATAATGTGATTTCACTCGCAACGATACCGATCATCTTAGACAAGGGTGCACAGTATTATGCCGATTACGGCATGGGCCGTTCACGTGGTACTTTGCCTATTCAACTAGCGGGTAATATCAAACAAGGCGGCTTGGTTGAGCTGGCGTTTGGCGTGACTTTAAGAGAGCTGCTCTATGACTATGGTGGTGGCTCTGCGAGTGGGCGCCCGATTAAAGCAGTACAGGTTGGTGGACCTCTAGGGGCATACTTGCCAGAGAGTCAATTTGATACGCCAGTGGATTATGAATCGTTTAGCAAATTATGGGCAGTGCTTGGTCATGGCGGCATTGTGGCGTTTGACGACACCGTTGATATGGCGGAAATGGCAAGTTATGCCTTTGAATTTTGTGCGAT
>CAZCBF010000220.1:0-2770 GCA_964496895.1 uncultured Methylophilaceae bacterium
CTAGTCCAGTGCATGCGCTGCCAGTCATCGGGGTGGCACTGATAGGCTTGCTGATCAATCTATATGTGGCTAAGCACCTGCATCAGCATGATCATGCTGATGGTCATTCCCATGCAGGTGAGCATGATCACCACCATCTGAATCATCAAGCTGCTTTTTTACATGTGCTTGGCGATATTTTAGGCTCAATAGCGGCGCTTGCTTCTGGCATAGTGATTTATTTTAGCGGCTGGACTGTGGTTGACCCTATTTTATCGTTAGTCATCGCTGCTTTGCTGCTTGTCGGCACCATTGGATTAAGCGTAAAAATATTCAAAACTACTCGCCAGTAGTGCATCTCAACCTTCTATGTATCATCAGAAGGTAAATACGAAGATTGGGCGGTTGTTGGCGGCTTATTCAATCAGTTTTAATTGAGGAATATCGATGCAAGTACTCTCCGTCAACTGCGCCTTACCCAAAACGGTTGAGATTAATCGCAAGCCAGTGCTCACCGGTATCTACAAACAGCCAGTCGACGGTATTGTTAGGGTGGGTGCGCTCACGCTAGAAGGTGACGATCAGGCCGATAAGCGTTTTCATGGCGGGCCTGATCAAGTCGTCTACTGTTACGCAGCCAATCACTATGCGCATTGGCAAGCTTATCTTAAGGTACCAAATCTACCTTATGGTACTTTTGGTGAAAACTTAACCTTGTCAGATATGGATGAAAATACTGTCTACATTGGTGATGTCTTACAAATAGGGGAAGTACAATTGCAAGTCACCAAGCCGCGTATCCCTTGTTATAAACTGGGCCACAAGCTTGGTAGTAAAACCGTGATCAAAGACTTTTTGCATAGCGGTTATAGTGGGTTTTATTGTCGGGTGTTACAGCAAGGCAGTTTGCATGCCGGTTTGCCTGTCGAAATGATTAGTCGTGATGCGCAAGGTGTCAGTGTTAAGACGGCTTTAGCTTTGCAAAAGCTAGACCTCAAATTACAGCCAGAGGCTGAAGCATTGCTGACGCAAGTACTCAATATCACATCGCTCACCAAGGAGCTTAAAGAGGCTTATACTAACCGGCTTGCGCGACTAAAAAATCGTCAACTGTTTGAATAAAGGCTTGTGGTTGCTCTGCGTGTACCCAATGTCCTGCGTTTAGTTGCGCAAATGCGGCTTGCTTAAATTGTTGGCGAATGCGCGCTTCGTCTTCAGAGCTAATATAGTCGCTTTTATTCCCTTGTATCCATAAGCTTGGTTTCTCAAATGCAGCGCTGTTTTCTGGTGCGGCGAGCAAATGTGGATAGTTCGCTTTAAGGCCTATTAGGTTAATGCGCCAGTCAAAGCCATCATCTGTTTTTACCAAGTTGGTCAGCAAAAACTGGCGTACCATTGTATTAGTAATGGCAGATGCTAATCTTTCATCAGCATCAGAGCGACTTTTAATTTGGGATAAGTTTAATCCCAGCATGGCATCAAACAGTGCGGAATGCTCATCAGGGTAAGCACGGGGGGCTATATCTACAATCGTCAGTGTTTTGAGTCGGTTTGGATATGTCGCAGCAAATTGCATGGCCACTTTGCCGCCAATAGAGTGCCCGACAAGGTTGGCTTGTTTAATGCCTAGCGATGTCAGTAAAGTGAAAAAATCCTCTGCCATTTCAGGGTAAGTTTGACTTTGGGCATGTGGTGAGCGTCCATGGTTGCGCAGATCCACACAAATCACGCGATAGGTTTGCGCGAAGTGTTTGGCGATACTACGCCAATTATCGCCCGAGCCAAATAAGCCATGGATAAAAATCAGTGGTTTACCACTGCCGATTGATTGATAATGGAGTTGCATAATGCTTTAGGTTGTCTTCGATAACGCATTGTATAATGCAATATTAGATCACAAAGGTTATTCATGAAAATTGTCTACAAAGCAGCCAATATCATCGAGGCACATTTAGTCTCAGGTATGTTGCAAGCGCATGAGATTCAAGCATTTGTCTCTGGCCACTACTTGCAAGGTGGCGTGGGAGAGATTGCACCGAATGACTTTGCCAATGTGTCCGTGGCAGACAGCGATGTAAGTCTTGCGATTCAGATCGTGACAGAATACGAGCAACACAACCGCGCCAATCAGTTGGCGGATATTGGTTCGCCAGAATTTCAGGCAGCCTAAGGATATGAAAAAAAACAAACAGTCATCTACACAACGCGCTACTGACCCGCACGCTGAACGCGAGGCACAACGTTACGAAAAACCTATCCCTAGTCGAGAGCTTATTTTGCAAGTCATGCAAGATCAAGGTATCCCACTATTTGAGCAACAGCTTTATGCCTTACTAGAGATTACCGAAGCAGAGCAACCGATTTTAAATCGTCGCTTAAATGCGATGGAGCGAGAAGGGCAGATACTGCGCAATCGTAAAGGCGCATTTTGTATTGCGGATAAACTGGATTTGATCGCAGGTCGGATTCAAGGCCATGCCGATGGTTTTGGTTTTGTGATCCCAGATGACAAAGAAAAACACCCTGAAGATGTGTTCCTAAGCCCTAAAGAAATGGCGCAAGTATTACATGGTGACCATGTCATGGTACGCATTGCTGGCGTAGATCGTCGTGGACGACCAGAAGGCAAACTAGTCGAAGTCTTAGAGCGTCGCACCCAACAGCTCGTTGGCCGTGTGATTCGTGCCAATGGCGTGACGATTGTGGCAGCGGAAGACAAGCGCATCAATCAAGATATTCTCGTGCCGTATCACTTAGACATGGATGCCAAGCCCGGGCAAGTGGTCACCGT
>CAZCBF010000221.1:0-2751 GCA_964496895.1 uncultured Methylophilaceae bacterium
AAAGGCTCATCATGGCAGCTCAAAAAATTAGAATCCGTTTAAAAGCATTTGATTATCGTTTGATTGATCAATCTGCTGAAGAAATTGTCGAAACAGCTAAACGTACAGGTGCAGTAGTCAAGGGTCCAATCCCATTGCCTACTAAAAAAGAACGTTTTGATCTGTTGAGATCACCTCATGTTAACAAAAAGTCGCGTGACCAATTCGAGATTCGCACACATTTGCGTTTGATGGATATTGTAGATCCTACAGATAAAACAGTAGATGCGTTGATGAAACTTGATCTGCCAGCTGGTGTGGATGTAGAAATTAAGCTGTAAATAGATTAAAAAAACAAGTGCTGATCACGAATTGGCACTTGAAAATTACTGAGGGTTAGGTATAATTCGCCCTCTTTTACAGAAGTTGGTCAATTGTAATCAACTTTTTAATAAATAATAAATTTGAAGGATTAGATCATGAGCTTAGGGCTTGTTGGTCGCAAGGTCGGTATGACTCGTATATTCACTGAGGATGGCGTGAGCGTTCCTGTGACTGTGCTAGAGATTCAACCAAACCGCGTGACACAAATTAAAACTGTCGAAACCGATGGTTACTCAAGTGTGCAGCTAACCTATGGTGAGCGTCGTGCTAGTCGTGTAAATAAAGCGGCAGCAGGTCATTTCGCCAAATCAGGTGTTACTGCAGGTCAAGGTATTCAAGAATTTTCTGTAGATCAAGAAATTTCATCTGCTCACGAAGCGGGTTCTGAAATTAAGATCGACATTTTCACACAAGGTCAAATGGTTGATGTCACTGGTACATCAATTGGTAAAGGCTTTGCAGGTGGTATCAAGCGTCATAACTTTAGAGCTAACCGTGCGACGCATGGTAACTCTCTAGCACATCGTAAGCCTGGTTCAACTGGTATGGCACAAGATCCTGGTCGTGTATTTCCAGGTAAAAAAATGCCTGGTCAAATGGGCGCCACTAAAATCACTACGCAAAACCTAGAAGTGATGCGTATTGATCTAGAAAGAAACCTTTTGTTAGTTAAAGGCGCTGTGCCTGGTTCAAAAGGTGGCGATGTTGTGGTTAAGCCTGCTGTTAAGGTTAAAGGCCAAGGAGGTGCTGAATAATGGAACTCAAACTACAAGATAAAGCTGGTAAAGTTTCAGCTAAAGGTTTAAAAGTTTCTGACGCAGTATTTGCGAGAGATTATAACGAGTCATTAGTACATCAATTAGTGGTTGCTTATATGGCTAACGCCAGAACAGCAACACGTAAGCAAAAAACACGTGCTGAAGTAAAGCACTCAACCCGTAAGCCTTTCTCACAAAAAGGTACAGGTAATGCACGTGCAGGTATGACATCTACGCCAATTAGACGTGGTGGTGGTCGTGCCTTCCCAAATTTACCGACTGACAACTTTGCGCAAAAAGTAAATAAAAAAGCTTATCGCGCAGGTATGCAAACGATTCTATCTGAATTGGCGCGTACTGGCCGCCTGTTGGTGGTTGAAGAGTTTGCAATTGATAGCCCAAAAACAAAAGGTCTGGTTGAAAAGCTAAAAGCTTTTAACCATGACGGTTCAACATTAGTGATCAATGAAGCTTTTGATGAGAATCTTTATTTAGCTTCACGCAATTTGGTTAACGTATTGGTATTAGAAGCCCAATTTGTTGACCCTGTCAGCCTGGTGAATTACCAGCATGTTGTGGCTACGACTTCAGCGATCAAAAAGCTTGAGGAGATGTACAAGTGATCACCGCTGAAACTAAAAAACAAGATCGTTTATTGCAGGTTATTCTGGCACCGTTGATTACTGAAAAAGCAACAGCGTTGGCAGATTCTCAGCAGAAAATTGGCTTCGTTGTCACTACGGATGCAACTAAACCAGAGATCAAAGCTGCCGTTGAAATGATGTTTAAAGTAGAAGTTGCAAAAGTTTCTACACTTAATGTTAACGGCAAACAAAAACGTGCTGGACGATTTATGGGTAAGCGTAGCGACTGGAAAAAAGCCTACGTTACCTTGAAGCCAGGTCAAGAACTAGACTTCGCAGCAGCCGAGTAAAGGAGAAAGTAAAATGGCATTAGTTAAAGTAAAGCCTACTTCCGCCGGTCGACGCGGAGTGGTTAAAGTGGTAACGGAAGGCTTGCACAAAGGCAAACCTTTTACACCGCTATTAGAAAGTCAAAGTAAAACAGCTGGCCGTAATCACCATGGTCGCATTACAACAAGACATCGTGGTGGTGGTCATAAACGTCATTACCGCATCATTGATTTTAAGCGTAACAAAGATGGTATGCCTGCGGTGGTTGAGCGTATTGAGTATGATCCAAATCGTACAGCGCATATCGCGTTGCTTAAATACGAAGATGGAGAGTACACATACATCATTGCACCACGTGGTATTAAGGCCGGTGATAGCTTGATTAGTGGTTCGCAAGCGCCAATTAAACCTGGTAATGCAATGCCATTACGTAACATCCCAATAGGTAGTACGATTCACTGTATCGAACTTAAGCCTGGTAAGGGTGCGCAAATTGCACGTTCTGCTGGTACTTCTGTACAGTTGTTGGCTAAAGAGGGTGTTTACGCACAACTTAGGTTGCGTTCTGGTGAAGTGCGTCGTGTTCACATTGATTGCAAGGCAACGCTTGGCGAAGTGGGTAATGAAGAGCATTCACTGCGTTCAATTGGTAAGGCCGGTGCAGTGCGCTGGCGTGGTATTCGCCCAACTGTTCGTGGTGTTGTTATGAACCCAGT
>CAZCBF010000222.1:0-2721 GCA_964496895.1 uncultured Methylophilaceae bacterium
GCGCAGCCAACAATCACATCTTCAATTCGACCAGCGATCTCTGGCGCATCTGAAATAACATCACTGAGGCAATGAGCCAGTAGATCATCTGGGCGTGTGTTTTTGAACACACCGCGATATTTACCCACTGGTGTACGTGTTGCTTTCACAATATAAGCGTCTTGTATTTGTTTTGTATTTGTCATGTCTTTCCTCTCGCTCTCTTATATTGTTAATTTCTTAGCGGCTTGCCAGTGGTTAATGTATGAACGATGCGAGCTTGAGTTTTCTCAGTTTCAATCAACTCAAAGAACAAATCCCTCTCCAGCTTTAACAGCCAATCTTGTGAAACCAATGTATTTTGGTCTACATCACCACCTGTGATCACTTTGGCAATTTGACTTGCTATGAAGTAGTCGTGTTCGGAAATGAAGTTACCCTCTAACATATTGACCACCTTCATCATCAAATTAGCATAACCTTGCTGACCTGCTACTCGAACTTTCAAGTCTCGATTTTCAGGGCGAAAGCCTGATGCAGAGAGCGCCAACACGTGCTGTCTTGCCACATACAGCAATTCATGGGCATTCGCCATGACAATATCATCAGGAGCCATCAAGCCAAGCGACTGGGCTTCTTGCGCGCTACTAGATGCTTTTGCCAAGGCTATCGTTTCAAATGGTTGAATTAAGTGCGGGGTTAAATCTGGGTTTGCGCTAGCATCTGCTTTTTTCGCTGCTCGAAGTGCAAACTCTTTTGTACCTGCACCCGCGGGCAATAACCCAACACCCGCTTCGACTAGACCAATATAGGATTCTTGAGCAGCAACTGTGCGATGTGCATGCATTTGAAATTCACAGGCACCGCCAAAAGCAAAACCTTGCACTGCTGCAACCGTTGGAGCATAACAATGTTTGAGCTTCATTGATGCTAACTGAAAGTCAGCAATATATTGTCTAACCTCGTCTTTTTTGCCTTGTTGATACAAGTCCATCGCTTCTTTTAAGTTTGCGCCCACACTAAAAGGTGCTTCTGGTCGCCAAAGCACCAAGCCCGCATGGTTTTGCTCAGCGAGTTCACAGGCTTGCATTACACTGTGTAAAACTTCTGAGCCTAAGGTACCCATTTTGGTTGTGATAGTGAGCACGGCAACATCGTCACCAGAATCCCACATGACTGCTGAGTCATTTGAGAAAACTTCTTTGCCTAAACCATCAATTACTTTGGCTGTAGACTTCCCAGGAGACACACCTTCACGCACAATTTGCCTTTCGTAAACTGGATGAGTTGACTGTGCAACAAATGCGTTTTTCTCTGGTGAATAAGAGTTGTTCCCTTGGTGAAAATCATCCAAACTATCTAACCAGTTTGGCAGTTCTTTATCAGCTAGTAATTGCTTTGACCCAATCGCGGCATTCAACATTGAAACCACTTTCTTTAAGCCGACTTCTTGCATGATTTCAAACGGCCCTTGTTCCCAGCCAAAACCCCAACGCATTGCAAAGTCAACATCGCGTGCTGTGTCAGCAATATCTTCCAGCGTGCATAGACAATAATGAAACAGGTTCAACAGAATTGATAAGGTGAATTTAGCTTGATCTGAATCAGAGTCTTTTAAAGCCGCTAACTTCTTTGCCCAGTTTCTTTCCTTTAATAAGCCAGAGAGCTCATTATTGATTTTATTTGTTGCGTCTACATAATCACCCGCAGCAGGACTAAACACTTGCTTACCTTTGTTCAGATAAATACCGCTTCGAGTTTTAGCTCCGAGTGCACCCTTCTCAATCATAGCTTCAATATAGTCTGGCGTTTGATAGACGCTAGACCAAGCATCGTCCTTTAATTGACTAGATAGCGTACCCACCACATGCTTTAGCGTATCCAAACCCACAACATCGGCCGTACGAAACGTGCCTGACTTTGGCCTGCCTAGAGGCTTGGCAGTAATTTGATCTACAACTTCAAATGGAATATTTAATTGCTCTGCGTAATGCATAACTGCCAACAAGCTGAACACACCCACTCGATTGGCAATGAAGTTTGGTGTATCTTTTGCAAACACTACACCTTTACCTAAAACCTGCACCGAAAAAGATTCTAGTGCATGTGCAACTGAGTCCTGTGTATATTGACACGGAATCAGCTCAAGCAGGTGCATGTAACGTGGTGGGTTGAAAAAGTGCATGCCTATAAAACGTGGCTGTAGGCGTTTATCTAACACTTCAACAAGTTCATTCACGCTTAAGCCTGATGTGTTTGATGCGATGATGACATCATCATTTAAATACGATTCAATTTTGTCGTAGAGGTCCTTCTTCCATTCCATGCGTTCAGCAATCGCTTCGATAACTAACTCGCATTCTCGCAATTCTTCAAGATCATCTTCATAGTTTGCTGCTTGAATTAACGCAGCCAATTTTTTATCCGCTAGTGGTGCTGGCTTTTGCTTTCGAAATGCTTTGATTGCTTTTTTAGCAGCTGCAGACTTATCACCCTCTTTGGCTGGCAAGTCAAACAGTACGACTCTCACACCACAATTGACTAGCTGAGCAGCAATCTGCGCGCCCATTACGCCTGCGCCTAATACTGCTACGCGTTTAATATTTTTATTCTGCGTGCCGATATTTTTTGTCATTGTTTTACCTTTTTATTTTTAGCTTTACCTGTTTATTCTTCGCTTAGCAATACAAACCATACTAGCAAGCGCTTACAATATTCGTAAAGTATGTCACTAAGATTTAA
>CAZCBF010000223.1:0-1283 GCA_964496895.1 uncultured Methylophilaceae bacterium
CCATGACCGAGAGTTTGTCAGCTCAATCGCCACTCGCGTGATTGAAATCAAACCTGATGGCATTGTCGACTTTAGAGGTAATTACGAAGAGTATCTGACTAGTCAGGGCATTGAGTAATCATGCCAACCATTCAATAAACTTTCGCATTAATGAACCACAAGCTATTTAGGCTTGTGGTTCATTAAGCCTATTTCAATCTCGTTTAGCAAAGCGTTAAAGTGTTTTTAAGTAGCTTTTGCGTCCAATGGTCTGCGTAATAAAGTCTTTGTTAATATCCAAACCACGTGCAGGCGAGTATTCACGCCCATAAAAAATAATCTGCAAATGTAGTTTGTTCCACAATTCTTTAGGGAACAGTCGCTTGGCATCTTTTTCGGTCTGCTCGACATTTTTACCATTGGTCAAACCCCAGCGCCACATCAAACGATGAATGTGTGTATCCACTGCAAAGGCAGGCACGCCAAAGGCTTGTGACATCACCACAGAGGCGGTTTTGTGCCCTACTCCAGGTAATGCTTCTAGTGCTTCAAACGTTTTAGGGACTTCACCGTCATGCTCTTCAACCAACATTTGTGCGGCTTTTTTAAGGTTTTTTGACTTAGTCGTCGATAGCCCAATCTCGCGGATGAAATGTTTAATGTCGGCTTCAGCCAGCTTAGCCATGGCTTGCGGATTGGGCGCGGCGGCAAACAATGCGGGGGTGACTTCATTGACTTTTTTATCGGTGGTTTGCGCGGATAAAGCCACGGCCACCAACAAAGTAAAAGGGTCGCTATGATCAAGCGGGATCGGCGTTTCTGGATACAACCGCTCCAGCGAGTCGATTACAAATTGTACTTTTTCAGATTTATTCATCATGACCAGCGGCATTATAAAACATATAATGTCGGATTAATTACGTTTTACGCATCATGAACTACACAGAACTACCAGAGTGGCCAAAAGCTTATCCTATTACCAATGCTAACGCAGTATTAAAGCATCGCAATGCTGACTTTAAAGTAACCGAGCTACCACTAGAAACACCGAGTGGCGATGGGGAACACATCTGGCTATATGTCAAAAAAGATGGTGCCAACACGGCCTATGTCGCACAACAACTCGCAGATTATGCCCAAGTAAAAGAAAATGATGTGGGTTATGCTGGCTTGAAAGACCGCTACGCCATTACTGAGCAGTGGTTTAGTGTGTACTTTCCCAAAGGTGAAGCCCCTGATTTTTTAAGCCTAAAGCATGATGAATTTGTGGTGCTTCAGCAAAAACGGCATAGTAAAAAGTTACG
>CAZCBF010000223.1:1293-2718 GCA_964496895.1 uncultured Methylophilaceae bacterium
TGGTAACTTGGTGGGCAACCAGTTTGAGATACTCCTACGTGAGGTCAAGGGCGACAAAGCTGCGATTGAAGCCAACCTTACAAAGATCAAGGAACATGGTATCCCGAATTATTTCGGCGAACAGCGCTTTGGGCACGATGGTGGCAATGTGGAACAAGGCCGTATGATGCTAGCGCGTGAGATTAATGTGCGTAACAAAAAGAGAAAAGGCATATTCCTATCTGCTGTGCGATCGTTTGTGTTTAATGAGATTTTGGCTGAGCGTATTCAAGCTGGCTTATGGAGCAAAACACTCGCAGGTGATGTGCTCAATGACCGTGACTTACCAACAGGCGCACTATGGGGCCGTGGGCGTATTAGTAGTACAGAAGCCGCGGCAGAATTAGAAAATACTATCGCTGCACGTTATGCGGATCTGTGCGAGGGTATGGAGCACGCGGGCTTGTCTCAAGAGCGTCGCGCGTTGGTCATGATGCCCGCTAACTTTCAATGGGAGTGGTTAACTGATGATACATTGCAGCTGCGCTTTATACTTCCGGCGGGTAGCTATGCCACCACATTGATTAGCGAAATTTTGCATGCGCAAGAGCCAGAAAGACTCTTAGCGCATGAGGTTAAAGCGCCTTAAGCAATATCAACTGTTTGAATCGCAGCCAAGGCTGTGTCGACAAGTACTTGCGCACGCTCAAGGTTACCCGCCTCTGCATAGCAGCGCAGCTCTGGCGCATTGCCAGATGGGCGATAATGTACGATCTCGCCCTCTGTTGAGGTAATACGTAGACCATCAGTCGTGTCTATAGAGGCATGTTGCCCAATGATTGGACCAACCAACGCAGCCATATCCACATCAGACTCAGCGAGTGATTTAAGAATGGCTTTGCTTTTTTCAGTGGCAAAGTTTTTAATGCGGTCACTGGCAGTGAAGCGTGCAGGTAATGCTTGCGTCACTTGAGATACTGGGCAATTTTGTTGCTTAGCCAGTATGATCACCGCCAAAATTGGCAATACGGCATCACGGGTGACTAAAGGTGTCATGCTGTTATTACCATTCGTCACGGTTGATCCCAGCAAAAACCCACCGTTGGCTTCAAACCCAACCACTTCATTTTTTGCATCTTCACTCAGTTTTAGCATGCCTTCGATCACATAAGGTGAGCCAATGCGTGTTCTCACGACCGTATAAAACAAGCCTGATTGCTCAATGGCGGTATTGCAGCTCACAGGGGTGACTACGGCATTGGCTTTGAGTAATTGCGCTGTTAGCAGGCCTACAATATCACCACGCATCCACTGGCCAGTCTCATCACCGATCAATGGACGATCTCCATCACCATCAGTAGAGATAATCGCATCAAACGGGTTGGTTTTGGCCCAGTCTTTTGCACGCTGCACATCTTCCTGCGAAACTGCCTCGGTATCAATCGG
>CAZCBF010000224.1:0-2702 GCA_964496895.1 uncultured Methylophilaceae bacterium
GTGAAAGATTATGCAGATTTGATGCAGCAGTTATTTGATTTTAATGCGATCAAAGCCTTGTTTTCTGATGGCTTTAAGATGAAGTTTGATGGCATGCATGCGGTGACAGGCCCATATGCTAAAGAGATTTTTATCAATCGTTTAGGCGCGCCTGCAACGGCATTAATGAACTGTGAACCCTCTGAAGATTTTGGCGCAGGCCACCCAGATCCAAACTTAACCTATGCCAAAGATTTGGTGAAAATCATGTATGCAGGTGATACTGCACCAGACTTTGGTGCCGCTTCTGATGGTGATGGTGACCGCAATATGATTTTAGGCAAAGGCTTCTTTGTTACCCCATCAGATAGTCTGGCGGTATTGGCCGCTAATGCAACCCTAGTGCCCGCATACAAAGCGGGTATCGCAGGTGTCGCACGCTCGATGCCAACCAGTGGTGCTGCAGACCGTGTCGCTGAAAAACTAGGGATAGAGAGTCATGAAACGCCAACGGGCTGGAAATTCTTTTGTAACCTGATGGATGCTGGTCGTGTGACACTTTGTGGTGAAGAGAGCTTTGGTACTAGTTCTAATCACGTACGTGAAAAAGATGGTTTATGGGCAGTGTTGTTTTGGTTGAATGTGTTGGCGGGTAAGAAAACTTCAGTTGAAAAAGTCTTAACCGCACATTGGGCTGAGTTTGGTCGTAATTTCTATTCACGCCATGATTATGAAGCGGTGCCCACAGACAATGCCAAGGATGTGATAAGTCATATCAATAGCCAGTTTGAATCTCTGATTGGCCAGTCATTTGATCAATACACGGTAAAAGCGTGCGACAACTTTAGTTATCATGATCCGATTGATGGTTCAGTCAGTGAAAACCAAGGCATCCGCATCTTATTTGAATGTGGCTCACGTATTGTTTTTCGCTTGTCTGGAACAGGCACGCAAGGTGCAACGATTCGCTTGTATTTGGAGTCGTATGATGCAGACACGGCTAATCATCACTTAGATGCACAAGAGGCGTTGGCTAAGATGATTGGTATCGCAATGCAGATTTCTCAACTCAAAGAGAAAACAGGAAGAGATGCGCCAACAGTGATTACATAACTTATTGGTGCAAAAAAAGCGATTAGCATCACACTAATCGCTTTTTTTATGCCTGCTAGCCTTTAATCAGCGCTATTTTGCCTTGCTTTCATCGGCGCCGTAGACTTCTGTTAGCGTACATGGCGTTTTAGCAGGGCTGCTAAATGCGCTGATGTTTTGTTTGTCTAAGCCGGCTATTTTTTTCACGGCATCTTTATCATTTTGGCTTGCTGCTTGTGTATACCAGTAGTAAGCAATGGCTTTGTTATCCAGCTTATCGCCAGCCACCGCGTTAGCCACGCGGCGTAATAGTCGCAAACCACTCACGGTGTCACCCGAATAAATATTGCCTAGCATATAAGCCGCTGGCGCATAGTTTTGGCGTGCAGCTTTGCATAAATACTCTGTGGCTTTGTTGTTGTCATAAATACCGTGTGTTTGATTCTTTGGTGAGCAGCAGTATGATTTACCGACAGCATATTGCGCAGCCGCATCACCAGCTTCTGCTGCAGCCATGTTTTTACTTCTTTTTGCTTCGTCTTTTGCGATATTGGCGCCTTCTAGTGCTGTGGCAACACAACCATTTAAGAAAATCGCACTGACAATGGCGGTTAATAGCATGCTGATACTTTTCAAAATAACTCCCTTATTTTTATGGATTAAACAATCAGTAACAATTGTAATGTATATGTGTTTCAATAAATGAACTTTTTACGACAAAGAAGCCCTTGTCTGTTTCGACTATTTTAAAATTAAGATGAGTAAATAATAGGTGTAATAATGAAAAAAAATCTAATAACTTTAATATTTTTAATGCTGAGTTTAACTTTTATGGAAGCAGCTTTAGCCCATGAGCCAACTTGGCAAGCGCCTTATGTTGGTTCAGATCCAGCAGTACTTTATTTACCCGATACCAAAGCCGTGTATTGGCGTTATGGTTGGGAACATAAAAAAAAAGGTATTGTGATTAAAGGGAAAATGCCCAACGTGCGCAATTTTAGCTATAACGTCTATAACGAAAAAACCAAAGACACTGTTGGCAGCTTCACTGATCAAGAGATCATGCCAGAAGCGGGTAAGACCAACCCTTTTAAATCGGGTAAGCCGTCTGCTCAAGAAGACTACACCCTTTACATCGTGCCTAAAGGGACCAAAATCGATGCTAAAAATGTGCTGTATTTTTCGGATGATTTGACCAAAGTCTCGGTCTTTTTAAGACATTATGTGGCAGAAGGTGATATTAATGGTCAAGCGCCTTTGCCCACAATAGAAATGTTTGACGCCAACACCAAGGCCATCAGCGCAGCGCCGAGCAGTAGCGAGATTCCAAGGTTATCAAAAGTAGAATTTCATAAATATGTGCTGCCCATGCTAGAAAAAATGAAAACAGAATTTCTTGAGCACCCGGTGGCTACCCTAGAACATATTCATATCAAAAAAAGTGGCGAAACCTTAAACATCAAACAACTTGTGGCGACACAAGTAGTCTCCAATGCCTTTACCTATTACCAAAAAGGCAAGGTGGCTGAGTCGTATAACTTTCAAGCTTCTGGTACTTATCCCAATAACGATAACCATTATCTGACGATGCCGGTGATTCGCACTGCTGACGAAGCGTTACTGTATAAATT
>CAZCBF010000225.1:0-2686 GCA_964496895.1 uncultured Methylophilaceae bacterium
AATGGAAAACACCGAAGAAGCAATTATAGAATTACAAATGAAGCTGACATTTCAAGAAGACTTATTGGAAAACCTTAACCAAGTCATTATTGATCAGCAAGGTGAAATTTCAAAACTCGAGCGAACTGTGGAAGCGATGATCGTGCAAATACATTCCATGCAAACCTCGGTGGAGGGCAATAGCCCTCAGCAAGAGATACCGCCGCATTATTAATGCTTGTTCCTACATAGAAACAATTATTTATATCAAAAACTGGCATTAGACGCCAAGAAACATAAAGCAACTCGCTTTATATTAACGATTGGGAGTTTGCTTACTCTGCCCGCGCCATACTGCTGGCGATGTACCGCAGTACTTTTTAAAAGTACGACTAAAAGCAGCAACATTTTCATAGCCTACCGCGTTTGCCACTTCTTCAACTTTTTGCTGATTTTCTTTGAGTAGTCTGCTGGCAATATTCATTCGCCATTTGGTGATGTATATCATAGGGCTGTCACCTAGTGCCGCATTAAATCGTGCTGCAAATCTGGATGGTGATAAGGCAACATAATCTGCAAGTTTTTTCACTGACCAATCACCGTTAGGCCTGGCGTGAAACTGACTAATGGCTCGGCTAATAATGGGGTCTTGCATGGCTTTAATCCAGCCTTTACCAGTGACCTTATTGTCTAGGTGTGTTCTTAATACCTCTATACAAAGTAGCTCGAGTAATTTCTCAATAATATATGACGGTTGTGAGCTGTTTGTTATATCTTGATCAATCCAATTGAGTGCGTGGTTGAGGCCGTTGGCGTTATCGCGTTGGGTGTTCGTCACATGTAGTAATGGAGGTAAAGCAGCAAACAGTGGGTTTAGCTTGGTATTTTCCATCTTAAATACGCCGCAGATGACAGATGTGCTGTTTGCTAAGTTTGCCTCATTGGGTGTAAATGGATTGTTGCCATCGAGAAGTATGGTTTCTACCCCTACTGTCTGATCGTTTTGACCTTGTGTGAGTTGATGGGCGATACCGCCAAAACAGATAGCTAGTTCACCTGCATTGACTTTCACTGGATTGCCAACTTTAGGGATGATTTTAATATAGCCCCGCTTCACATAATGAAACGCGATTGTTTGCGTTTTACTTTCTTGCTTGAGTAAATTTACCAGCTGAGTAGATTCTGGAATAGCGACACCCCATGGCGGGGTATAGGCCTCATTAATGAGTAGGCTGGCTGAGATGTGCATAGACTTTAATACATCATTCAGCGTGTGGGTGTTTGCGCTGGGTTCAGTTGTTTTAGCACTGTATGTAGTAGTTTTAAGCATTGTTACTATTATTCTAAGTTGATATTCTCTTTTTCACAACGTTAATCAATAGAGAGTATTCATATGCATTTTCTAACATCAGCACCTTTCGCTATCTTTTTAAATATCGTGATGATTGTGTATACCATTTGGGTGATCTCGCTAGAGGATAAGGCCGGTAAGTTATCTATGATTATTGGTTTAGGGCTCTTGGTTTGGCTTGGTGTATTGCACATGGGCCTTTCTACCAAAACCCTTTTTCCTGAAGATGTTTCTGGCATTGCTTTTTTAATGATTATATTTGCTGCAGTGGGTGTGGTTGGCGCATTGCTATTATTAGTAAAGCCTATTCGAGAGCGGTTGTTAGCGTTGAGTCAGAAGCAGCTATTGCTGCTACAAGGGGTTCGCGTTTTTTTTGGTGCTAATTTTTTGATGCAAGCAAGCTTAGGCGGTTTGCCACAAGTGTTTGGCATTATTGATGGTTGGACCCATATCGGTGCTGGATTTTTTGGTTTGGTCGCTGCATTTACACTTGTTGCGAATACGGATGGCAATCGCCGTGCTTGGTTTGCGAATATTTTTGGTTTGGTCGATATTTTGATTGTCGCCAGTACATTGGCGCTGGTTTTACTGCCAACCATTACGCCATATCACCCAATGATGTATGCGGTATTTTTACCTGCGCCACTTTGGCTATGGTTTCATGTCATCTCAATATGGAAATTGTTAGTAGCTCAAAAAGCTATTGCTTAACTATCATGCTGCGATGAATAAGTCGGGTAAGGCTTCATTGAGTCATTGTTGTTGCTATCTATACGAATCTTAGGGCTAACTCGTATACACCAGTTCTACGTTGAATAACGTATTCCAAGTTTGAGCTTATTTCGATACTTTATCAGTGTAAGCTATGGAGGCACTGATGATTAAGGTTGGTACGGTTAAGTCGATTTGGCGCTACCCTGTGAAAGGGATGGCGGGTGAGATGGTGGCATCTGCTGCACTCAGCTCAATGGGCATTGAAGGTGACCGCATGATGGCGGTACAAGATGTGGCGCGGCAGGAGATTCAAAGCTGTAAGTTTCGCCCAGCATTATTACAGTGCAAAGCAAACACTAGTAACCGTGATGAAGGTATTGCCATTGGTTTTCCAGATGGTGCGACATTGCTGGCAAATGACCCATTAGTGAATGATAAAATTTCACAGTTGATTGGGCATGAGAGTGTGTTGCAAATGCTCAGGCCAGCATCAGAGCAAGACTTTTATAAGCGCTATAAGGCGGATGCGACCACTTGGCTGGATGAGTTAAAAGCCACTTTTGAACGTGAGCAGGGCGAGCCTTTGCCAGATTTAGACAATCTACCAGAGGAGGCGCAAACGTATGTGTCTATCCTTGGGAG
>CAZCBF010000226.1:0-2678 GCA_964496895.1 uncultured Methylophilaceae bacterium
GTCATCTATCGGCCTTAGCTTATGACAAGCCGTCAAATTTATCTTTCATTGTCGGATTACCTCTCGTCAGCTTTTTAATCGTCACATCCTGTGCTTTGTCATTGGCTAAGCGTAAATTATTGCTCGATTTAAGTAGAGCATCTTTCGTCTTTTGCAAATGATCAATTGACTTATCAATCTCTTCCACCGCTTTTTGAAACTGCCTCGCTGCCAAATCATAATTACGCCCAAAGCCAGACTTAAATTGCTCAAGGTCATTTTCAAAGTTGGTAATGTCAATATTCTGTGCCTTCACCAGCGCAAGCTCTGTTTTATATTCCAGCGACTTCATCGCTGCATTACGCAGCAGGGTGATGATAGGGATAAAAAACTGCGGGCGAATCACATACATCTTGGGGTATTTATAAGACACATCAATGATCCCTGTGTTATACAGCTCATTTTCAGGCTCTAGCAGTGAGACCAGCACCGCATACTCGCAGCCTTTTTCATTGCGGTCTTTATCCAGCTCTTTAAAGAAATCTTCGTTCTTCTTCTTAGTCGCCGTTTCATCGTTTTCGTTTTTCATTTCAAACATGATCGACACAATCTCAGTGCCATTCACATCGGCATCTTTAAAGATATAATCGCCCTTGCTACCACCACGCGCATCATTGTCTTTTTCAAAGTAAGCATGCGGAAAAGCCGTGGCACGGATGCGGTTAAACTCCGTCTCGCAATGCTGTTCTAGTGTTTCACCCACCATCTTAGTCGAGAGTCGGGCCTTCATATCCCGCAAGCGTTCAATCTCACTCTCACGGTCTTTCAGCTTAATTTCGTATTGATCTTTCAGTGACTGCTTATCTAGCTCTGTTTTAAGCTCAGCTTGTTGCAAGCCATTTTTCAGTTCGTCGCGCTCTTTTTCCACTTTACCCACGGCCTCAGTCACCGCAAGCTGCTTTTGCATAGCATTGGTCTCTAGCTTAGCTTTTAATTGCTCAATCTCTACCTCTTTTGCAGTTTTCACCGCTTGAAGCTCTTGCGACAGCTTTGCTTGTGCCAGTTCAGATTGGCTCTGACTTTCTAGCTTGGTTTGCGCCAAAGTATTGGCTAGTGCATCACGCTCTTTTTCAACCGCATTCACCGCTTTATTCACGGCCAACTTACGCGACTCTTCACCAGCTTCTAACTTCGCTTGTAATGACTTAATCTCAACCTCTTTATCCGCAGCCACCTTTTGCAGGTCCTGACTCACCTGACTTTTCGCTAATTCAACTGCAGTGCGCTTATCCTTTTCAGCCAATGCCAGTCGCTCATGCAGTTGCGCATCAAACTCACTATCACGTACCTGCTTCAAGATATCCGCATAACCTGCTTCATCGATTTTAAAAGCTTTAGTGCAGTGGGGGCAGATGATTTCGTGCATGTGTGTGGTTTCCTAGTGTCTAGACGATAACAGCTGACAGGATAAATGATTGTTTTAGGTTTTTGTAGTCTTATCACGCTTTTGCATACAGGTATGGCGCTAGTGAACTAAATACTCAGCCTTAAATGCTGAGTAATCGTATTCACTAAGTGCTGGTTCACATCAAGCGCTTTGGCTTCATCTTCAAAAGTCGCCATAAGGCTAATGATCTCGTCAATGATGTGATTAGCCTTGGCTGTTTTAATCTCACATTGCTTGGCAAAGGCCAATAAATCATTCCGTTCAAAATCAGCTTGCTTAAGATTTAAGCGGATTTGATGTTGCTTGGTCCATGCGCCCGTTGGGTTGTAAGCGTAGGTGAGGTCAAAAGCAGGGGAGAGCTGCCACTGCCCAATTCTATCCATGATAAAGCCAAAGTTCTTGGTGTGATCATCCTGATTACGGCTAATGATATTAAACACCGCACGTTTAAAAATCTCGGTGTAATCACGCGCGGGCACATTGAGTTTACGCATCGTTTGCACCAGTTGCTCATAACTATTGCTGCCTGTGGTGTCACGGTCATAATGGCTAAGGCCGCACCATGAGGCGTAATGCCGTGTTTGTACTTTAGGCTGGTTGTCAGGGTAATAGCGGTCAAACCGCTCGATCATAAAGTGAAAATCATTCCCAGTGGTGAGGTAATCAATCTCAGGCACGTTAATACCAGCCATCTTTGCCAGTTTGGTGTAAACATACTCCACCTTGGTCATGCCTTTTGGGTCAGTGCCATCGCGGTCTTGATTAGCCTCGTTATCAAACTTCAATAACCAATAACGGTGCTCGCTACCAGTATGCAACTGCGTACCATCTAAAATCTCATGTTGACGATTGGTCGCGATCAAGGCCTTGGCGCGCGCGCCGCCTGCGCTAGCACTCACACGGATAAATTTAAGCGCATCAGCCCTTTCTTTGATGGACTGCAATGCACCGCGCTGGCGTAATACCATGGCGGATAACTCTGCTAATGACTGCAAGTCTAATTTGGTGTCTTTGTCACTATCCGTTTCATTAAAATCAGGGTGATAAGACAGCGCACCAATCGTCCTATTATGCACGTACAGCAATCGATCTAGCGTGGTGATTTCTTTGCTTGCCACACTTTTTTGGCTAAAAAATAAATCAATGATCTGGTCACCGTATTTATCAGGTAAGCTATCAGCAAATACGCCAGGAATGCCTTTAAAGGTACGTTGGCTGATTTGGCTAAACTGATGGTTGGCTTGATTGAGCG
>CAZCBF010000227.1:0-2677 GCA_964496895.1 uncultured Methylophilaceae bacterium
TATGGGATTGTTAGCACACCGACTTTGGTTTTTGAAGATGGTTCTCGTTTGATGGGTGCTTATCCGCATAAAGAAATTGAAGCGCGCTTAAAGCAAGCGGCTAACGCCAAATAGCAGGCAAAAAAAAGTGCATCAAGTTTTAAACTCAATGCACTTAGGGGGGGATCTAACGTAAACGTGTAACTAGTTTACTGAATGATCCTCTTTTTTATTTTATGGAATAAAAGGGTTTTTTACGGTTAATTCAATCTTTCACCTTAGACAACTGACCCCATCTTGAATATCGGCATATACATGGCTACCACTAGGCCGCCGATAATGGTACCGAGTACCACCATAATGATCGGCTCCATTAAACTGGATAGCGCAGAGACCGCGTCATCCACTTCATCCTCATAAAAGTCAGCAACCTTGTTAAGCATGCTGTCTATAGAGCCTGACTCTTCACCGATGGCGACCATTTGTATAACCATATTGGGAAAAACATCAGTATTTTGCATGGCAATCGTCAGGCTAGTACCGGTGCTAACCTCTGCTTGTATTTTCTTAGTTGCATCATAATAAACATTATTGCCTGTGGCACCAGCCACAGAGTCCAAAGCTTCTACCAAAGGTACGCCAGCGGAAAACATTGTCGACAGCGTTCTGGAAAACCTAGCAATAGCCGCTTTGCGGATAATCCCACCAAAGATCGGCATTTTAAGCGACCATGCATCCACTTTTGCTTGTAGGTTTTTAGAGCGTTTGAGTGAATAAATAAACCCCCAAATGATGGCGCCAAGAATACCAAAGATCATCCACCAATAATGCACAAAGAAATCTGAAATCGCCATCACGATTAAAGTGACCGGAGGCAAGTCGGCCCCAAAACTCGCAAATAGTTCTTTAAAAGCTGGGATTACAAATAGCATGATGATGGTGACAATGATAAATGCAACCACCACAATTGAGACGGGGTAAAACAATGCCGATTTAATCTTTGATTTAATCGCCATGATTTTTTCTTTATAAGTGGCGAGGCGATCTAATAGCGACTCTAAAATACCGGCTTGTTCGCCTGCGGCGACGAGGTTGCAATACAAGGCATCAAAGTATTGAGGATGTTTGCGAAAGGCGGCACTTAGGCTGCTGCCTGTCTCAACATCTGATTTAATATTGGCTAATAACTTTGCAACCGCTGGATTTTGATGTCCTTTGCCCACAATATCAAATGTTTGTAACAAAGGAACACCTGACTTCATCATCGTAGCGAGTTGGCGCGTGAACAGTGTAATGTCTTTTGCGCTGATTTTACCTCTCTTGGATATCGCCTTTTTTTTGATCTTGGTCACGACAACACCCTGACGACGTAATGTCGCCTTCACAAAGGCTTCACCAGAGGCATTGACTTCACCTTTGAGGCGTTTGCCTTTCTTATCTTTGCCTTCCCAGCTATAGGTGAACATTTTGTTCTTTGCTATCGTTGCCATATTCAATTTTCACTATTGTCACTATCTACTACATTATGCAATCACGATCTAAGTTTCAATTGAATAAATAAGTCAAGATTGCGCGGATAATTTAAAACTTGTTTGACTCTATGGCTAAGTACAAGCGAATAACCAAAGCAAATCTTTGTAAACTAAACTGGTCAAAGCACGAAGTCTGATGTAAGTTGTGCAGGCATATACTTAATGGAGATGATCATGGATCAGCTGGTTAATACCTTGGATATCAATCAATACTTACCCGCAGCTTTGTCTTGGGCGACTAATATTCTTTTGGCAGCAGTGATTTTGCTGGTTGGATTATGGATCGCTGGTAAAGTCAAAAACCTTATTATTGGTATCAGTAAAAAACATGCGCAACTGGATGAAACGCTGTTTCGTTTCTTAGGAAGTATTGCCCGCTATGTCATTCTGGCTTTTGTGGCGATTGCTGTTTTAAATCGTTTTGGTGTGCAAACCGCATCCATTGTCGCCTTGTTAGGTGCTGCTGGTTTGGCCGTAGGTTTAGCTTTGCAAGGTGCCATGTCAAATCTGGCAGCGGGCGTGATGTTGCTGATTTTTAGGCCGTATAAGGTTGGAGACTTTATCGATGCCGCAGGGCGTTTTGGTAACGTGACTGAAATCGATTTATTCACCACGGTATTAGAGACGTTTGACCATCAACAGGTCATCGTGCCAAATAGTCAAATCTGGGGTGAGCAGATTGTTAATCACTCACACTACCCGATACGTGGTGTCGATA
Organism: uncultured Methylophilaceae bacterium; assembly: GCA_964496895.1. Taxonomy (GTDB): domain Bacteria; phylum Pseudomonadota; class Gammaproteobacteria; order Burkholderiales; family Methylophilaceae; genus Methylotenera. The sequence goes on from CAZCBF010000227.1 coordinate 2,230, forward strand.
TGCATTTTGGTATCGCCTATGATGAAAACACCGATGCTGCTAGAAAAGTAATTGACGATGTCTTGGCAGCGCATCCACATATTTTAAAAACACCTGCACCGTTTGTTGAGGTAGAGACGCTTAACGATAGTTCAGTCGATTTTCTCGTGAGGCCGTTCTGTCAGGGCGAGCATTATTTTGATGTGCTTTACTCTGTACCTGAGCAAATCAAGAAAGCACTGGATGCGAATAACATCGAAATTCCGTTCCCACATCGTAAGGTGATTGTCGTCAACGAGAATGCTTAATCTGATTGGCAGAGACTCGTGTACGCAAGTTGTTTAATGCGTGTATGAGTGTCTGCTTATCTTAACGCTTTATTCGTTGGTCACAGACTCGACTTCCTCAATGGAAGTTAGGCCCTGCTTAACCTTCATTAAACCTGATTGACGCAAGTCTTTAATCCCTT
>CAZCBF010000228.1:0-2669 GCA_964496895.1 uncultured Methylophilaceae bacterium
AAGTTAAGAAATAACATTAACCGCAATGGACGACCATTGTTAGAAAAACCTCTTGGGACGGCCTGAGAAAAAAGGTAAATAGTGTTTAAAAAGGTATTAATAGCAAACCGTGGCGCAATCGCTGTAAGGCTCATTCGCACATTTGCAAAAATGAATATTCAAAGTGTTGCTGTCTATGCAGATAGTGACCTAGATAGTCTACATGTGCGCAATGCTAGCGAAGCGCACTGTTTAGGCGAGGGCGGTGCTGCTCAAACGTATCTGGATATAGATGCAATTCTCGATATTGCTAAAAAGTCCGGAGCAGAGGCAATTCACCCTGGTTATGGCTTTTTAAGTGAGAATGCAGAGTTTATTCGCCGTTGTGATGAACAAGGTTTAGCTTTTATTGGTCCAACAGCAGAGCAAGTTGAACTATTCGGCCTGAAACACAAAGCTCGTGAGCTAGCTGAATACGCTTCTGTGCCATTAACTCCAGGCACTGATTTACTCAATAATGTTAATGATGCTGTAAAAGAAGCAGAAGCTATGGGCTATCCCGTCATGCTAAAAAGCACCGCAGGCGGTGGTGGAATTGGCATGGAGCTGTGCCACTCAAGCAAAGAACTATTAACCAGTTTTGATAAGGTAAAACGTTTAGGGAAAAGCAACTTTTCTGATGACGGTGTGTTTATTGAAAAATTCATTGATCAAGCCAGACACATCGAAGTTCAAGTGTTTGGCGATGGTAAAGGCAGTGCCTTGGCTATTGGTGAGCGAGATTGTTCAAGTCAACGCCGTAACCAAAAGGTGGTGGAAGAGTGTCCTGCACCAAATTTATCGAATGACATACGAAATAAACTCTATCAAGCAGCTGAATCGCTGTTATCTAGTGTCAATTACCGTAATGCAGGTACCGTTGAGTTTATTTATGACGTTAAACAAGATGATTTCTATTTTCTTGAGGTAAATACTCGCCTGCAAGTAGAGCATGGCGTTACAGAAGAGGTATATAAACTCGATCTTGTAGAGTGGATGTTGTTACTCGCGTCAGGCGAAACTATTAATCTAGATTCTAAGCGTGAAGAACTGGAAGGAAAACCTATCGGCCATGCCGTTCAAGTTCGACTTTATGCGGAAGACCCTTATTTAGACTTTCAGCCCTGTGCCGGCTTGCTGAAAAAAGTAGAATTTCCACAAGGTGAAGGTATACGAGTGGATACATGGGTTGAAGCGGGTATCGAAGTTCCGTTGTACTTTGACCCAATGCTAGCAAAGCTTATTGTGCACGCGGATGATAGAGCGTCGGCAATGGATAAGTTGGCCAAGGCTTTGGATCAAACAGAGCTTTATGGAATTCAAACTAATCGACAATATTTACAAGCACTTATTCAAGATCAAGCCTTGAAAGATGGCACGGTGACGACAAGGTACTTAAACGACTTTAAAGTCACACCAGCCCGCATAGATGTTCTTCAAGGTGGCACAATGACCACCATTCAAGACTATCCAACTCGACAAGGCTACTGGCACGTGGGTATTCCACCTTCTGGGCCTTTCGATAGTTTATCTTTTAGGCTGCTCAATAGTTTACTTGGTAATGTAGACGAAGCAGGGCTTGAAATTACAGCTCAAGGGCCAACTCTCAAGTTTGCAAGTGACACATTAATTGCAATCGGTGGTGCAGAAATAGAAGCAACCTTAGATGGCAAACCATTACCTTTGTGGACAACGGTTATAGTGTCTAGTGGACAAACGCTACGTCTAGGAAAAGTCGCAGAACAGGGTATGCGTAGTTACTTATGCGTGCAAGGGGGTATTCAATGCCCTGATTATTTGGGTTCAAAGTCTACCTTTACGCTGGGTCAGCTAGGCGGTCATAACGGACGCGCGTTAAGGACTGGTGATGTATTGAATTTGTCTGACAGCTCTTATCCCAACGAGAAGTATCTGGGTAAAGTGTTAACTAGTGAGCTGAAACCTAACATCACTCCTAACATTACTAATGAATGGCAAATACGCGTCATTTATGGCCCTCATGGAGCACCTGATTTCTTTACTGACGGCGACATTGCCATGTTTTTTGAGCACAAATGGGAAGTACATTACAACTCAAGCAGAACAGGTGTTCGTTTAATTGGCCCGAAGCCTAAATGGGCTCGAAAAGACGGCGGCGAAGCAGGTTTACACCCATCTAATATTCACGATAATGCTTACGCCTTTGGTTCTGTAGATTTTACTGGTGATATGCCTGTGATTTTAGGGCCTGACGGTCCATCGCTAGGCGGTTTTGTGTGCCCAGCAACTGTCATACAAGCAGACTTATGGAAGCTTGGCCAATTAACAGCTGGTGATACAATAAGTTTCATACCAATAAGCCTTAATGACGCTGTAGCGTTAGAAGCTGCTCAAAACAAGTCTATTAATGATATAGAACTTGGTTCGACTCCTATTGCTTCAAGTACTAGTGTAAATCCTGTTGAAATTTCGTCGCCTATTATTAGTCGTTTGACTACCGAAGAAGTCGGTATTGAAGTTAATTATAGAATTGCGGGAGATCACTTTTTATTAATTGAGTATGGTGAGCAGCAATTAGACATTGCGTTACGTTTTCGAGTTCATGCATTAATGCAATGGCTACAGAATAACTCAATTGATGGTGTATCAGAGTTAACGCCGGGCATTCGTTC
>CAZCBF010000229.1:0-2640 GCA_964496895.1 uncultured Methylophilaceae bacterium
TGTTGAAGTTAACTTTTGGTATGCATTCTTAGCGTCATTTACTTTGATCTTTGGCGCAGCTTATACACTCTGGATGGTTAAGCGCGTTTATTACGGAGCAGTCGCTAATGATACGGTGCTCAAACTAAAAGACCTCAATACTAGAGAATTTTGGATGTTGGCTGTATTAGCGGTCGCAGTATTGGCCTTAGGGATTTATCCTGAGCCACTAACCGATATCACCAATGCGAGTGTGAATCGCTTATTGTCGCAGCTGGCAATGAGTAAACTACCCGCAGGCATGCTCTAATTAGGAATGATAGAAAGCGAAGACAACAATTATGGATAATATTCGTTTTGATCTGCTAGCAGCGTTACCCGAAATCATCATTGCAACGATGGCGATGGTGGTTCTGCTGATAGATTTATTCTTAACCAAGCAAAACCGTATTTGGATTTATGCACTCACGCAACTGACTTTAGTTGGGGCAGCAGCAACCACGTTTTTAACGCACTCTCCTGAGGGCGGAAGCTTCTTTACCGGCATGTTTGTAGATGATCCACTGGCAGATGTGGTTAAGCTTTTCATGTATTTGGGGACCTCATTAATCTTGGTGTACACCAGGACTTATCTCTCTGACCGAGGGATGTTCAGAGGCGAGTTTTATGCGCTAGTGTTGTTTGCCTTACTCGGTATGATGATGATGGTCTCAGGGCAAAACTTTTTGACCTTGTACATCGGATTGGAGTTGTTGTCGCTGAGTTTGTATGCGCTTGTGGCGATGGATAGAGATAATGGTTTAGCCACTGAAGCCGCGATGAAATACTTTGTCTTAGGTGCGCTGGCTTCCGGCATGTTGCTCTACGGTATGAGTATGGTTTACGGCATGACCAGTAGCTTAAATATCTTTGAAATTTCACACGTATTACAGGCGCAGGATACTAACCATGAAGTGTTGGTTCTTGGCTTGGTGTTTATCGTTGCAGGCCTGGCCTTTAAGCTTGGCGCAGTGCCATTTCAAATGTGGGTGCCTGATGTCTATCATGGCTCTCCAACGGCCATTACCATATTGATTGGTACAGTGCCTAAGTTAGCGGCGTTTGTGTTTATTGTGCGCATATTAGTACAAGCACTGCCCGCTATGGCCTTTGATTGGCAGATGATGCTCATCATCATGGCTGTGCTCTCAATCGCACTAGGTAATATTACCGCCATTGCCCAGACCAATATCAAACGAATGCTCGCTTACTCTACGATTTCACATGTTGGGTTTATATTGCTAGGCATTATGAGTGCGAATAAGTATGGCATGACTTCTGCACTCTTTTATGTGGTGGCTTATACCTTAATGTCATTGGCGGCTTTTGGTATGATTTTATTGTTGGCTAGAAAAGGATTTGAAGCCACCGAGCTAGACGATCTAAAAGGGTTAAGTCAACGTAGTCCTTGGCATGCCTTTTTAATGTTGATCGTGATGTTTAGTATGGCGGGTGTGCCGCCAACCATTGGCTTCTATGCTAAATTTGCCATATTACAAGCGACACTCGCGGTTGGTTTTACTGCAATTGCCGTGTTCGCAGTGGTGATGGCGGCGATTGGTGCTTTTTACTATTTACGCGTGATTAAATTTATGTATTTTGACCAACCAGAACAAACCACCCCCATTACAGCGCCAATGGAAATGCGCGTGGCACTAGGGGTTAATGCATTGGCTTTGTTAGTGATTGGTTTGATGCCTAAATCGCTGATGGATCTCTGTTATTATGCGATGATGCAAACAATTGGTTAGTAACAACGTGACAAATACAAACATCATCTTATTATTATTGGTCTTAATCACCGCAAACCTGCCTTGGTTTTCTCAGAAATTATTTTATGTGTTACCAGTCAAAGGCAAAAAACATTTTGGTTGGTGCTTGTTTGAGCTCATCATTTTATTCTTCATTGTCGGTGCGATCGCTTTATACACCGAGTCGCAAACTTTTGGCCAGCTAGCTCCACAGGGCTGGGAGTTCTATACCATCAATGCCTGCCTCTTTTTGGTCTTTGCTTTTCCTGGTTTTGTCTATAAATATCTCTGGCGATAAACGCTTTTTTAATAAAAATCATTGAGTAGACTGCACAAGCATGGTGCTTTCAGTTTAAAATAGAATGCATTAAAACCTAACCATTCATAAGAGGGATTATGCGTTTAGACGATGAAAAAAGAAGTGGTAACGTAGAAGACAGGCGTGGACAGCGTGGCGGCCGTTTACGTTCTCGCAAAGGTGGTATAGGCGTCGGTACGATTGTGATGGCACTAGTCGCCATGTATTTTGGCGTGGATCCTTCGGTTGTCTTGAATATGGGCCAGGGTATGCGTGAGTCGGTACCTGCTGAAACGAGACCAGTCAATGCCAATGACCCCGGACGTGTGTTTGTAGAAAAAGTACTGAATAATACTGAGCGTATTTGGGATAAAGTATTTGCAAAACACAATATGCAATACCGCAAACCACGCTTGGTACTGTTTACAGGCCAAACAAGGGCAGGGCAATGTGGTGTTGGGCAAGCGGCTATGGGGCCTTTCTATTGCCCTGCAGATCAAACGATTTATATTGATTTAAGTTTCTATGAAGACTTAAAACGTCGATACAAAGCGCCTGGCGATTTTGCACAAG
>CAZCBF010000230.1:0-2622 GCA_964496895.1 uncultured Methylophilaceae bacterium
CGTTAACAAGCTCAAGCTGTTGATCATCACAACCTTCACCCATGCAACGACGTGAGCGCAGAGCAATGGCAAGCATTAATAAAGCGACTAACTGAGTTGTGAATGCTTTGGTCGATGCAACGCCAATTTCAGGGCCAGCATGCGTCATGATAGATAAATCACTTTGGCGAACTAATGAGCTTTCTGGAACGTTACAAATACACAGTGATTTAGCAAAACCAATTGCTTTTGCGTATTCCAATGCGGCTAGTGTATCGGCGGTTTCTCCAGATTGAGAGATAGTGATGAATAGTGTCTTTGGATTAACAACATGGTTGCGATAGCGAAACTCACTTGCGACTTCAACATCTGTCTTGTAACCGAATTCTTCAAACCAATATCGTGCTACACAAGCTGCATGGTAGCTTGTGCCACAGGCAACTAATTTAATTTCTTGAGTATCATTTAGGATTGGACGCGCCTCAGGACCGAAAGCGAGTTCTAAAATGCTGTCTTTACCAATTCGCCCTTCTAAGGTCTCGGTAATTGCACGTGTTTGTTCGTGCATCTCTTTTTCCATGAAGTAGCGATAGTTGCCTAATTCAACTTCATCGCTACTTAATGAACTAATACGTTTTTCTCGTTCTACAACAGCACCGGTATTGTCAAAAATAGTTGTTTCGTTGGTACGAATTTCAGCAATATCCCCTTCTTCTAGCACAGTGTATTCACGAACAACAGAAACCAAAGCAGACATATCAGACGCAATGAATGTTTCATCTTCGCCAAAACCAATAACAATAGGTGAACCACTACGTGCAACGACTAAGCTGTTTGGGTTGTCTTTACAGATCACGCCAAGTGCATAAGCACCGTCTAGTTCTGCGGTTGCCTTTTGAACTGCTTCACGTAAGCTTTTAGCGTCAGCCAAATGTGTTTCGATTAGATGAACAATAACCTCAGTATCTGTCTCAGAGGTAAATACATAACCTTGTTCTTTTAATCGTGTGCGTAACTCTTCATGATTCTCCACAATGCCATTGTGAACAACAGAAACAGAGTCATTAGAAACATGTGGGTGAGCATTGTGAATAGCCGGTTTTCCATGCGTTGCCCAACGTGTGTGAGCAATACCGATATTTCCTTTTAGATGTGAGGATTCTACAAGTTCAGCTAGGCTAGCTACACGACCAGTACTTCTTTCGCGAGCGATGTTTTGATTTTCATCTAATACAGACAATCCAGCAGAGTCGTAACCTCGGTACTCGAGGCGATTAAGCCCATCCAATAAAATGGGAGTGATATCTCGGTTGGCAATGGCGCCTACAATTCCGCACATAAGTCTTTGCTCTCTTTATCTGTTTTCGTTCTTTATTCTAGACCGAAGCTATTTTGTTTTTTTGACTGGACGTTTCCAGCCGCTGATATTTTTTTGTTTACTTCTGGCAACAGCAAGACTATCTTCTGGCACGCCTTGTGTAATCGTTGAGCCAGCTGCGATAGTCGCGCCATTTTCAATTTTAACAGGTGCAACTAATTGTGCGTTTGAACCAATAAAGGCATTATCACCAATCGTCGTTTGAAACTTATTTGCACCATCGTAGTTACAGGTAATCACACCAGCACCGACATTTGTTTTAGTGCCAACAACGCTATCACCTACATAGCTTAAGTGATTTACTTTACTACCTGTGCCAAGTTCGGTGTTCTTTAATTCAACGAAATTTCCAATACGAACTTCATTTGCTAGTTTAGTACCAGGGCGAATTCGTGCAAATGGTCCAATATTCACTTTTTCTCCAACTTCACAGTTCTCTAAAACCGAGTTCGGATGAATGGTTGTGTTATCAGAAATTGAACAGTCAGTGAGTACACAATTCGGGTGGATCGTAACATTATTTCCTAATGTAACCTGACCGTTAATAACCGTATTAATATCAATAAAACAGTCTTGCCCAAATTCAAGGTCACCGCGAACATCCATTCTTGCAGGATCGGCAATCGTCAAACCTTGTGATAAATACTGAGTTGCTAAACGCTGTTGAAGTGTGCGTTCTGTGGCTGCTAATTCAAGGCGAGAATTAATGCCGTTAACTTCATCAATACTTTCGGGTTTAGCATCATAAATGGTTTCACCATCTTGATAAGCTAGGCTCACAACATCAGTTAGATATTCTTCACCTTGTGCATTGTTGCTATTAATTTTTTGCAGCCATTGTTTAAGCTTGCCCACATTAGCAGCTAATATGCCTGTATTAATCTCAGTAATAGCTAATTGTTCAGATGAGGCATCTTTGTGTTCAACAATGCCGCTTAGTTTACTTTCAGAGTCACGAGTCATTCTTCCATAACCTGTTGGGTCATCAAGAATGCCTGTTAAAACAGCAAGGTTGCTATTCTTTAAACCATCAATCAACGGTTCTAAGGTTTGTGTTTGAATAAGAGGTACATCACCGTATAAAACCAAAGCCATATCGCTATCAGGTAAGTTTGGCAGCGCTTGTTTTACTGCGTGACCAGTGCCGTTCTGTTGTTCTTGTAGATGCCAGTGAATATCCGTATCTTGAAAAGCGTCTTTAACTTGGTCGACACCGTGCCCAACGACGACATTAATTGATGCGGCATTTAATTTTTTTGCTGTTT
>CAZCBF010000231.1:0-2615 GCA_964496895.1 uncultured Methylophilaceae bacterium
TTGTAGCAATCGAAACAGCATTGCTCTTATTTAGTAGTTTTACTTTTGGTGTGGCAATGTTGGCTTCGCACAAAGAAAACATGGGTCAAATGAAGCTTTGGCTGATTATCACGGCAATATTAGGCCTCGGCTTTTTGAGTATGGAGCTTTATGAGTTTCATCACTTTAGCCATGAGGGTGCTACCCCACAAACCAGCGCATATTGGACTGGCTTTTATTCATTAGTGGCGACCCACGGTTTACACGTGACGGTTGGTCTGATCTGGATGACGGTGTTGTTTTTCCACTTTAGCCGTGATGGTTTTTCAAGTGCTAATAAAATGCGCTTATCGTTTTTAAGCTTGTTTTGGCACTTTTTGGATATTATCTGGATTTGTGTGTTTAGCTTTGTTTATCTTGGAGGTGCAATGTAATGAGTGCGAGTAACCAACACGGTCATAACGGCCAAGCACACGGCAGTATGAAAGAATATATTACGGGCTTAATCCTTTCGATTGTTCTGACGATTATTCCGTTTTATTTAGTCATGACAGGTGCTTTGAGTGATACGGCTACCTTTACCACTGTGATTGTCACAGCAGTTGCACAGGTGCTTGTGCAGCTTTATTTCTTCTTACACATGAATGGCTCTTCTGAGCAAAGCTGGCTCACCATGACTGGTGTGTATGCGGTATTTATCGTGGCATTTGTGATTATTGGTAGTTTGTGGATTTTTGAGCATCTTAACCATAATGTGTTGATGGGCCATTAAAGCCATCAGCGCTGTGAGTGCAAATCCTGCACAAGCCAAACAAAAGCCAGTCAGCAATGTCTGGCTTTTGTTTTATTTAATTAATCTGTATTGCGTTAAGATAAAACATGCAAGAAAACTCTGAATTCAATTCTGAACCAAAAGCAACTAAAAGCCCTGCCCAAGCCATTATTTTTGTCTTGCTTGCTATGATCGTGGCAGTGGTATTGTTTTATGTGATTAACAGTACCAAGCCGATTGGTGAAAAATATAAAGAGATTCGTGATCTTGGTGGGCCTTTTACGGCGCAGGGTACACAAGGTCCGTTTTCATTGTCTGAATTACAAGGTAAGGTGGCAGTCTTATATTTTGGTTTTTTGAGTTGTACAGAAGCCTGCCCAGACTCGATCGCCGTCTATCAATCCGCTAGGCGCAAGCTCAGTCAGGCAGAGAGAAATAAAGTACAGTTTGTGTTTATCAGTGTTGACCCTGCGCGTGACAGCATGGCTGATTTAAAAGAGTTTGAGGCGTATTTTAAAGAGGATGCCTTGCGGGTGGTAACCGATACCGAGGCGAATATTCTGAAGCTCACACGTCAATACGGGGTGTATTTTGACTTAGTGGATTTAGAAGGCACCGCTTTGCAATACACGGTGGATCATTCATCACGCTTTTATATGGTGGATACAACAGGCAGGCTCATTACGAGCATGAGCCATACGACGACGCCGACAGAGCTCGCGGCAAAAGTTCAGCAATTGATCGATAAGGGGTAGTGAAAAGATGTTTGTGCGATATTTTGTCATATTAAGTGTCTTGTTTGCAGTGAATGCAAAAGCTGAAACCTCGATGTCTGTGGTGCTCGATGAGCAACATATTCAACAGTGTCGCCCGCAAATGCTGAGCTTGGCGGAGGCTGTGATTGGCAAAAAAGAACATCGTTTGCACCTAGAGCAGCCCAAGCGCAATGCCGATAAATACCCTTTCTCAGTGACTGGCATCATTGCTTATCATGATCAAGATACGCAAATACAGTTTTATGCGACGCCTTTAGACAATGGCGGGTGTGAAGTGTCTTACATTGAATCATTTGCGCTGGCCGAAACCTGCATTGATGTGCGCGAGCAAGTGTTTAAAAAATGGAAGTTTGTTGGCAAATTGAGTAAAGACAGTTTTTTCTTACGCCATAAAAAAGACCTCACTAAAAACGCCACCTTAAGCAGTATCAATAAAGGGGCTGGCTGTTTGGTCACTCGCCGCGATAGCGGTATCTAAAAATGCTAATTTATAGCGACTCTGTGACTACTGAGGCATCACAGTTTGTGTCTGCAGCGATCCAACGTTTAAATATTCTGCGGGCTATTTGATCTAATTGCTTAGGTAACCAGTTAAGGTGTTTTGATGGCTGGGTAACCATGCCGCAGATGTAGCGCTTAGTATCGTTTTGCCAAGTTAAGGCTGAGCAAGTATTTTGTTTGTTACGTAGTAATACCATGGATAACGGACACGGCTCTGAAGCACAACATACCCCACAACCATTACAAGGCTTGCCCACCTCAGGTTTGGCTGGTGCTTCTGCGTGAATATGTATGATTTGTGAGCTGATTGCCATGCATAAAGTTTAGCAAGTACTAATCAAATACCCATTGCAAGAGCAGCTGGTGTTTTTAGTCTTAGTTAAAAAGGTGAGGTTATAAGTTGAGTGAGCGACCGCCGTCTACGGCAAGCACATGTCCCGTGATATAAGGCGCATCCATGACTAAAAAAGCCACCGCCTTGGCAACATCTTCTGGCGTGCCTACGCGTTTTAGCAGAGTTTGATTGATCACTTGTTGGCGATAGTCTTCGTCAAACTGCGGGTTGTTTTCTGGCCACTGTACCGGCC
>CAZCBF010000232.1:0-2612 GCA_964496895.1 uncultured Methylophilaceae bacterium
ATTGTTTCATTACGAAAACCGTCACAGTTATCGCAATTGCAGTTCCACTGAGGGAAACCACCGCCAGCGCCTGAACCTAATACGTGAATTTGCATGTGTGTTTATTGATTACCATTGATGAGTGAAATACAAAAAAGGAGACTACGAAAGCAGCCTCCTTATATTGAACAATTACTTGTTCATTACGTACATGGTTACTTCGAAACCAAAACGCATTTCAGTAGCTGCTGGAGTTGTCCACATAATATTTCTCCTAAATGTAATTAATGAAAGTTTTACGCTATTCAACTTTTAAAAAGCCTCGTAACGTGAGAAACATTATGCATGCCTTGCGCCAAATTAAAAATTGGCAAGTTAACCATTAGGCACTACGTAAATTCATGATGAAGTCATGGGCAAAATTCAAGCAACACCTAAGCGTCTGCTGCGAACGCTTTCTGCCAGTTGCTGCAATAAGGTTTCGCTATCTTCCCAACATAGACAACCATCAGTGATGGATTGACCATACTTTAGTGGCGCGCCTGGTTGATGTGATTGCTTGCCTTCATTGAGGTGTGATTCAACCATGACACCAATAATACGTGTATCACCACTGGCAACCTGCTCGCCGATATCTTGGGCGACAATTTTTTGAAGCTCAAACTGCTTTTGACTGTTGGCATGGCTGCAATCGATCATGATATTTTCGGCTAAACCTTCGGCGGCTAACTTAGCACAAGCCTCATCGACAAACTTTGCTTGGTAATTTGGCTCAGTACCACCGCGCAAAATCACATGGCAATCTTGATTACCTTTAGTAGAAAAAATCGCGGCATTGCCTTCTTTAGTAAATGACAAGAAGTGATGCGGGCTATTGGCCGTTTTAATCGCATCAATAGCGATTTTGACATTACCATTGGTCGCATTTTTAAAACCAACTGGGCATGAAAGGCCAGAAGAAAGCTCACGGTGGACTTGTGACTCTGTGGTTCTGGCACCAATCGCACCCCAGCTCACAAGGTCTGCAATATATTGTGGTGTGATGGTATCTAAAAACTCAGCACCTGCTGGCATGCCCAGCTCATTCACATCTAGCAAAAACTTACGCGCAGTCTCTAAGCCAGTATTGATATCGTAAGAACCATCCAACTGTGGGTCATTAATCAAGCCTTTCCAGCCAACAGTGGTACGCGGCTTTTCAAAGTAAACACGCATGACGATTAATAAGTCATCTGACAGTTGATCTCTCACTTTGAGTAAACGCTTCGCATACTCTAGCCCAGCTTCTGGGTCATGAATCGAACAAGGCCCAACGACAACCAGTAGGCGGTCATCCTGTTTGGTTAAAACATTGTGGATCGCTGTGCGGGTAGCAAGGATATTTTGTGTGGTTTTTTCAGACTCTTTGAGTTTGTTTAGCAACCAGACAGGCGAAATCAACGGCTTGACATCCTTAATGCGAACGTCATCCGTGGCAAGCTTTTGATACTTTAATTTTTCTGCTTCGGTCATGAGAAGGGCTAGCTCAAAAATTAGGCGTTGATAATATCACTTAATGCTGCCAAAAACTTAACATTTTGGTCAAATAAACCTAAACTCACACGCAAAAAATCGGGCAAGTCGTAATTGCCCACAGGTCTGACGATCACGCCTTTGCTGAGTAGTTGTTGGTTGATCTGCATGGCATCGGCTATTTGAAAGCTGACAAAGTTGCCATAAGATGGAATAAAAGTTAGTCCAAGCTCAGTTAAGCCTTGGCTAATTTGCGCCTTACCCATTTGATTTAAAGCATAGCTTTTTGCGACAAAATCACTGTCTTTTAGGCTAGCAACTGCTGCCGCTTGCGCAATATTATTAACATTAAATGGCTGGCGCACACGGTTTAATAAATCAGTTATGGTATTACTTGCCATACCATAACCCACACGCAAACCCGCCAAGCCATACGCTTTTGAAAACGTACGTGAAACGACTAGATTTTCAAATTGTGCTAGCCATGCAACTGACTCAGATTTCTGTTCTTCCGATAAATACTCATCATAAGCTTCATCCAACACAACGATGACATTGTTTGGCACAGCTTGTAAAAATGCCAACAATGCCTGCTTTTCTAACAGTGTGCCTGTTGGATTATTGGGGTTAGCAATAAAAATCAACTTGGTTTTTGGAGTAATGGCCTTTAAGAAACCATCTAAGTCATGGCCATAGGCTTTGGCAGGCACAACCACGCCTTGTGCGCCAATGGCTTGCGTAACTAATGGATATACAGCAAAAGCATGTTGTGAATAAATCACTTCATCTGCTTGCGTTAAAAAAGCCCGTGCGAGCAGCTCCAACACATCATTTGAACCATTGCCAAAGACAAACTGATCTGCGGCTAGTGCATAATGTACGGCCAAGGCTTGACGTAGCTCAAACGCATTGCCATCTGGGTATAAAGACACGTCCAATACCGCTTCTTCAATCGCAACATGCGCCATTGGGCTTAAGCCCAAAGGGTTTTCATTAGAGGCTAGTTTGACGATTTCATCAGGGTGCAAGCCGACTTCGCGCGCAAGCTCTTCAATCGGCTTACCGCCTTGATATGGCGCGATATCGCAAACATGGTTGGGCGCTAATTGTGCAATAGACAT
>CAZCBF010000233.1:0-2607 GCA_964496895.1 uncultured Methylophilaceae bacterium
TCGAAAGGTAGGCTTTTTGCTTAATGGTGGAGCTGGCGGGAATTGAACCCGCGTCCGCGAATCCGCCACAGACAGATCTACATACTTAGCTTAATTGATAAATTTAACCCTACGCACGCCAACAAGCAAACTAAACGCAGAGCGAGTCACCTTAAGTTTAATGCGGTATTAAGTAACCCAATACAACACGAGTCCCTCTATATGACACTGCCGTTAGTAAACTAACCCGGGCGAGGAACTCACCGGTGCAGCGCTAGCAGGATTTAAGCTGCTAGAGCGTAAGTATCGTCGTTTGCAACTATACTTTTATCAAGCGTGATTAGCGAGGAAACTTGAAACCCTCGGTATGCACTGCATGCTTTGTAACCCACGTCGAAGCCATGTCAGCCCCATGTTCGGGTGTGAAGCATTTACGCGATCTACTGCGTAATTGGTCATTATAACGCTTATATGGGGTGTTACCTATTGATTTTCAAGCTTGTTAAGGTCGTGCTGTTTATTTGTTGTGCGCGCGCATGATGCGGCCTTTTTCACGTTCCCAGTCGCGTTTTTTCTCAGTTTGACGTTTGTCGTGTTGTTTTTTACCTTTGCCTAAGCCGATTTGCACTTTGACCTTGCCGCGTGTGTAGTGCATATCGATGGGTACTAAGGTATAACCTGCCCGCTCTACTTGGCCGATGAGTTTGTCGATTTGGCCTTTGTGTAAGAGTAGTTTACGTGTACGAATCGCATCGGGGTGCACATGGGTGGAGGCCGTGCCTAACGGATTGATATGACAACCAAGCAGGTAGATTTCGCCGCGTTGCACAATGACATAGGCTTCTTTGATGTTGACGCGTTTTTCACGGATGGCTTTGACTTCCCATCCTTCTAGGACGACGCCTGCTTCGTATTTTTCTTCGATAAAATAGTCGAAAAACGCTTTTTTGTTTTGTGCAATACTCATACTGTTGCTTGTATTGTTTGATTCAAGACTGGGTATTTTACGCTAGTTAGCCGCTGGCTGCGATAGTGGGAGTGATGCAAAGAGGGCAAGTCTGCTAAAATACGCGCTTTTGCATAGTTGTATAGCAATATAGATGTCAGTCGTTGAAAAAACTGTTTTAGTGCCCCACTCTGCTGATCAGATGTTTACACTGGTGGATGATGTGGCGAAGTATCCTGAATTTTTACCTTGGTGCGGTGGCACTGAGATCGAGACACAAACTGACACGATGACAGTCGCCACGATTTATATCGACTATCTAGGCGTAAAGCAGCACTTTAGTACCGCCAATACAAAGACCAGACCCACAGCGATGCAAATGGGGTTTAAATCTGGGCCCTTTAAAACGTTTGACGGTGCTTGGCAGTTTAAGCCATTGAGTGACTCTGCTTGCAAGGTTGTCTTTAGATTAGAATATGAATTCAGTAATGCGTTTTTTGAAAAAATGATCGCACCTGTTTTTCATAAAATCGCAGATACTTTTGTTGATCGCTTTGTTGCACGTGCTGAAGAAATTTACGCTAATGATTGATGGGATGACACTTTAAAAATGGCAGACAACCCTGACAATGACGAAATAATTGTTGAAGTGGCTTACGCAACACCTAGCGAACAGGTCATTATCCCGATCAAGGTGGTGGCTAATATTACTGCCCAAGATGCCGTGATCAAGTCTGGCATCCTACAAAAATTCCCCGAAATCGATTTAAGTCAAAACGCTTTAGGTATCTTTGGCAAAGTCACACCAAAAGACACTGCTTTGCGCCATATGGATAGGGTTGAGATTTATCGCGCACTGATTGCTGACCCTAAAGAATCGCGCCGCAAACGTGCTGCCGAAGGAAAAGCCAATAAAAAAACCGCCAAGTGATGTTTATTGGCAGTATTTCTCTATCTGGGCGCGGGCTTGTTTTTTAGCCGCTGTGATTTGCTGCTCATTCAGATAACTCAGTTGACCTTTTTTATCTACCCTGCGAATGCGTCCGCCGATTGCATAAGTGGCTAGGTTAGACTTTGCGCCTTGGCAATTTTTCTGCTTTAAGGCTGTGTTTTCTTGCTCTACAAGTAGTGTTTCAGTGTTCACCTGCTCGGCTAGTGTTTCGTTAGCGCTGTCTTTTATTGGCTTAGTTTGTTTGGTGCTAGTGGTTTTTAGTGTCTTAGGCTCTTCTATATTATGGGGTTGTATATCGCTGTATTGCCAGTTGCCCTGGTCATCTTTCCACTTATAGATTTTTGCTTCAGCCGCGTGAGCTAAAAAGATAACTGAATACCCAATTAAGAAGAATTTAAATAAGCGCATGATATGCCCAAAGTGTAAGTAAAAAAACAAAATCTTATCTATACATACGGCATTAAGCATCATATCTTTAGGCATCAAATACTTTGATATAATCACACTCGCAACACACGCACGAAATCTGTATAATCCCGTTTTGGCTACAAGGAATAAATCACATGCGTTTAATTCAACAGGCGCTCACCTTTGATGATGTTTTATTAGTGCCTGCGCACTCGAATGTTCTTCCTAAAGACGTTAGCTTGGCGACACAGCTAACAAAAAAGATTCGCCTGAACATTCCCCTACTCTCTGCGGCAATGGATACCGTGACCGAAGCACGCTT
>CAZCBF010000234.1:0-2602 GCA_964496895.1 uncultured Methylophilaceae bacterium
CGTTGCAATGGCTTGCCCTGCGTTGACGTTTTCATTGACTTCAACACTTACAGAAGAAATGACCCCGCTAGCCGGTGCGTATAGATAGCCATATTGAATTTGGTCTTTTTGGATTTCGGCACTGCGAATCGCTGATTCATAGCTTTGTTGCGCTGTTCTAAAAGAGTTTTTAGCCGCCTCATAATCACTTAATGAGGAGCCGCCTTTTTCAAACAAAGCTCTGGTTCTATTGAGGGTGAGCTTTGCAGTGCGCATTTGTGACTCTGCGCTGTTTTGAGATGCAATAGCATTTTCATAATTAAGCCGTGCTTGTACATTATCAAGCCTTGCCAAGCGCTGACCTTTTTTGACCTTATCGCCGAGTTTGATATTGAGTTGGGTCAACACGCCGGTGCTTCTAAAGCTTAATAGGATCACTTTATCTGTTTTGGAGGTACCACTAAAAGATCGTGTATTACTCGTTTCAGCATAGCCGACTTTAATCGATTTAATCGGGCGGGCGACTTTTGCTTCAGTGACGACTTCTTGAGTACAAGCCACCATAAAGGCTGTGGTGAGTATTAATAATATTCGTTTCACTGGGGGTTACCTCATTGGCGTTTGAGGCTTGGCTTGCCCTGTACGCGCTAAGTAGTCAAAAAATTCTTGGCGAAACTGGTGATTTTTATCTTTGCTATTGAGCAAGAAGTAATAGCCAATGTTGCGCTGAAGTTGTAGCGATGCGATCAAGAAATTATAGGCTGCATTATTACGGGCTAGCTGGGCTTGAAAATAATTGTTTTGCCCATCAATGAGTTGAACAATGTTGACCGCACCGGCCTTGTAAGAGAGTTGCGTTAATTCTAATGAATCTTTTGCCGACTGCTCTGATACTTTAGATAAATTTAAGTTAGAGAGTTGGTTTACTAGGCTCAGTAAGCCCGAATGCACATTAGCATCTACCGATAGTGCAATGTTTTGTTGATTGGCTTCCAATTGTTGTTTTTGCAATATCGCTTGTTGGCGGTTGATATTAAATTGATTTTTATTAAATAGCGGCACAGATACATTGAGCGTGAGATTGCGGTTATCGTCTAATTGCGGCACGCCGATGGGTGCGTTTTTACCAACGCCATAGCGGTTAAGCACACGATTATATTGGGCTTGTAGTGAAATCGTCGGTAAATAGCGGCGGTTGCCATTGCGCTCAATTTGTCTATCGGTCGCGGTAATATTGTGCGCGAGTGCTTTGATTTCAGGTGAGTTTTCTCGGGCTTTTTGCTTAAGGTAATCGACAAATGGCTCGGTGAGCACTGGGTCGTCTAAAACCTCTGATAACAGTTCATAGTTGAGGTCTTCAAAAGTGCTGTGGTCTAAACCAATGTCTTCGATATCAATTTTCGTATCAACTGGGTTGTAGAGCAGCTGATTTAACGTAATAAATGATTGTTCCAGTTCATTGTGGGCTTCTACCAAGGCTTGTGTGTTTTGTGCTTTTTGACTGGTGAAGCGCAGCAAGTCTGTTTTGTTTGAAGCGCCAATTTCATAGCTTTGCTTGGCTAAGTTTAAGTTTTCTTTGGTGAGCGCAAGGTTGCGCAGCTGAATGCTTAAGTTTGACTTTAAAATCAGTGTGGTGAAGTAGCGATTGACGACATTAAAAATGATATCCAATTCATCAGTGCGATAGTTTTCTTGTTCACCTTGTTTTAGCGCCTTCTGAATATCAATATTGGCATTCACAGACTCCGAGTAAACCAACTGAGAAAAATTAAGATTGCCTGCTGTGGAGAATTCAGGGTTGGAGCCATTACTAATGCTCGCGGTATCAGCATCGATATGCGTTAAGCCAACACCAGCAGACAGGTCTGGTAGCAATTCACTTTTGGCTGATTGAACCGCTTGATCTTGCAAAGCGATGTTGAGGCGAGAGGCCGTAAGGTTTCTGTTTTTTTCAAGCGCTTGGCTGATCACGGCTTTGAGATCATATTGCTTTTCAGAGGCCATGTTCATGATTTCACCAACAAAGTCGGTATCAGAAACCAAGCTGTATTTAATCGGTACCCCAATCGCATCAGCGGTGTTGTAGTTAACCGTTAATTTTTTATTAAAATTAATCAACAAAGGCATTTCAGATAATGGTTCACCTGAAACATAGCGCTCAACCGTGAGCGCAATGCGCCGAAAAAACTGCTCAATATTACTGCGATTGCTATTGCTGGCCATGATGCCGTTTTCGACGTGGTTGATACCATTCAGGCTAAAAGACGGCAGCTTTTGCGCAATAAAATAGTCTGCCATGTCTTTGATTTCTTCTGGCGATAGAAAAAAACCACCTGCCAGATACACCGCATCCACATCCGTCAACTGCGCTTTTACTTCATCTAAGTGGTTGATTGGTAGTAGCTTATACGTGGCCTTTAGATCTTGCGTTGCTTTCGTAAATATCTCATCCAAAGGTAAAAAATCAATCGCAGCTTGGTCCACTAAAATGCCTACTTTTTTAAATTCGGTCAGTTCTTTTAGCTTTTTTAAATCCTCTGTATACGATTCAGGCTCTACTAAAAAAGTAAAATTCTTAATACCAGTCGTATTTTTAGAAAGGTCTAAGTCACTAAAGGCTTGG
>CAZCBF010000235.1:0-2600 GCA_964496895.1 uncultured Methylophilaceae bacterium
CTTTTTTGTTACTTCCATGAGTGAGTCCTTACCTTCCGAGCTAACGACAAAAATGCGGGTGAATACAATATGTTCGTGAAAAGCGGCTTTGATTTTTCTTTATAGGTGATTAAATAAGTAGGGTCAGATACAACTTTACCCGCCCTAGGGGATTAAAAAACGAGGCTGTCATACCACTCAAAAACCCTTTTTTTAGATTCGCAGATTTTGGTTTATTCGGATTCATTTTTCTAACCCATGCTGTTGCATCAAAACATTAATTCCTTCACAGTATCACACTGCGTATTTTCAAGATATCACATGATGTCACCTATCATCGCTATCGCTGTCTTGCTTATAGCGTGATCGTGTACTCATGTCCTTGCCTCGAGCCGACACCCATAGTCAAATGGCCAGTGTTATTTGCGGTACCGTGCCATTGTAATTTATCGATCGGCACCCACCAGTCTCTATTCAAACTTAACTTTAAGGTAAGCGAACCGTTATTTTCAGTGTTTTCAGTGACCGTCGCTGGTATTGTGATGAATTAAAGGTGACGGAGGGAATATTTATTACCCACTTTGATTAAATTTAAATCCCTCCGCCACCTTTAATAATGGATAGTCTCGCTTGGCTCAAGCGCACCACCGGGCAAGCCCCAACTACCATCACCGTAATTAGCTTTAAGCAGTAAAACTTCATCTGCGCTATTTGTGATGACCGCATGGCTACTTAATCTAAAGGTATCTTCAAATGCCATTATTAGCTCGATTGAAAAGTTTTCATAAGTAATTATTAAAAAAAGTGTTTATGGTTTAAAAGAGCGTGGCGATCTCATTGAAAAATCTAAATCAAGGAGTCTGACCCTTTGATTTGCTTTGATTTGCTTTGATTTGCTTTGATTAAGGAGTCTGACCCTCTGATTACAATAGAGTCTGACCATATTGATTGCAACATTAATCCGGCATTTCAGACACACGTGATTCATTTAATGTAGGTACACTCGATACCTGGCTTATTGCTACACCAGCAAGATCCTCGTCAATCCAAGTAAGATAACGATAGCGAGTACGAATGTCGCTTTCCCCCCGAATAAATTCCCAAGTATTGGTGAAGTCAACTCTTGTTTTATTAACCAAGGCAAGCCGTGTTTCTCCATTTTCCAATCGAATGCGAGCTGGAATATTATCATTGCTGAGCGGGACGGGACCGTAGGACACAAGACCTGTACCATGAGGGCCAATTGCTCCCACTTGAGCCTGAAAGCGAACCCATTGGACCCTAAACCAAGTTGCCCAGTCTGCAGATTCGTTGTTAGATGCCAATTGGGTCCAGTATTGCTCCAAGTCCTGCAAGACATTATCTGGCAATGCTGAATGATTGTTGACATTTTCGCGAAGCCAATTCCTTTTGCTCCGTTGTGCTGCTTCGAATCCACTGGTGATAGCACTGAAGAATCGCCTTGGATTACGCGAGTAGGTTTGATCGATAGCGGAGTTACCTGCGCTTTTAGCAGCTACACCAATGGCACCGCCAATTAATCTCGCGGTGTTTTCAGCAATGGTTACACCAAACGGTGCAGCGATTCGGCTAACCACGCCTCCAAATCCAGGAACGATAAGGCTCATGCCGATACCAAAAATGACTTTGGCGGCACCTGCTTCAGCCCGAGCTGCTGCGGTGATATCCCTTTCAACTTGTACAGCACCCACATCAAAATCGGTGTGAGCCGTATTCATCTCATCGATGATTTTGTCTTTCATAATCTCGCGGGCTTCATGGTTCAACACCCGTTGAACTGAGTTGCTTACTGGGCCTTGACTCTGCTGCACAACATGAGTCATTTCATGAGCGATCAAGCCCAGACCCTCCGTCGATTGGGGTTGATACTGTCCCTTTCCAAAATATATGTCATCACCGTGGGTAAAGGCCCTTGCACCAAGCGTCTTGTTCATCCGAGCCGCTTCGCTGTCAGTGTGGATACGAACCTTACTGAAGTCATACTGCAAACGAGGCTCGACAACGGCACGTACCGGATCAGAGATAGGGTTGCCACTTCCTTTGCTGCGGCTTAGCTGGCTTTCGGTTTCTTTGTTCACTTCACGTACGCCACCTCCTCCTTGCTGTGATATTTTTGCTTGAACGCCGGCTTTTTCAGCCTTTTCTTTGGGCGTCTTCTGATGCATCACTTCATAAGCAATCCGATCAGCTTCTTGTTCGTACCGGTCATTCGGGGGGTTAACCATCATCTTTGGTTGGATCGCAGTAAGTGTGCCAGGATAAGCAGGAACGTGATTGACATCGTGAGTAACAGCTGATCTCGCATCGATGTTCTCTTGCTCAGTCTGAATCAATCTCTGAACAGCTTGATTACCAATCGCATGTGAAGGTGAAGAATGGAGTGCGGAGAGCTCTCTACGTCCATGTGCCAAGAATGGTCGACCGGCCTTTGTGAATTCTGAGGACGTAGTCTGCTGAGTACCTTTTGGTTTCTGTGCGAATGTACGCATGGTTTATCTCCTTTAACCTACTTTGATACCTAACATTTGTATACTGCGCATGCTCGCTTTGTCATTTTCAATATACCAGCGAGGTACGCACATTTATTTTTATAGGATTTT
>CAZCBF010000236.1:0-2515 GCA_964496895.1 uncultured Methylophilaceae bacterium
AATGCAGAAGTGCATGCCGGTAAAATTGATCCACTCATCGGTCGCGGCCTTGAATTAGAGCGCGTCGTGCAGACATTATGCCGCCGCCGTAAAAACAACCCACTATTAGTCGGTGAAGCTGGCGTGGGTAAAACAGCAATCGCAGAAGGTCTAGCTAGACGCATTGTCGATGGTGATATCCCAGAGGTATTGTCAGAAGCCACGGTGTTCTCACTAGACATGGGCGCCTTACTAGCCGGTACTAAATATCGTGGTGATTTTGAGCAACGCTTAAAAGCGGTCATGAAGCAGCTCGAAGAAACTGCTGGTGCAATTCTATTTATTGATGAGATTCACACCTTAATTGGCGCAGGTTCTGCCAGTGGCGGCACATTAGATGCCAGCAACTTGCTCAAACCGGCCTTGAGCAACGGCTCACTCAAATGTATAGGCGCAACAACCTATCAAGAATATCGCGGTATCTTTGAAAAAGATCACGCATTGTCACGTCGATTCCAAAAAATTGATGTTTCTGAACCAACAGTACAAGAAACGATTGATATTCTTAAAGGCTTAAAACCCAAATTTGAAGAACATCATGGCATCAAATACTCTGCAACCGCACTCACTACTGCAGCAGAACTTTCAGCCAAATACATTAATGATCGTCACTTGCCTGATAAAGCCATTGACGTGATAGACGAAGCTGGTGCCGCACAGCGCATCTTGCCGAAGTCAAAACAAAAGAAAACCATTGGCAATAAAGAGATTGAAGAAATCATCGCCAAAGTCGCGCGTATTCCACCCAAGAATGTCTCCAATGACGACAAAAATACGCTCAAAACACTCGAGCGCGATCTCAAAGCTGTCGTCTTTGGTCAAAACCAAGCGATTGAATCTCTCACCTCTGCCGTTAAGATGGCGCGCAGTGGCTTAGGCCAAAGTAATAAACCGATCGGTAGCTTCTTATTCAGTGGCCCGACAGGCGTAGGTAAAACCGAAGTCGCTCGCCAGTTATCGGACATCATGGGTATTGAGCTTGTTCGCTTTGACATGAGTGAGTATATGGAACGCCATGCGGTGTCACGCTTAATCGGTGCGCCTCCAGGCTATGTGGGTTATGAAGAAGGTGGTTTATTAACAGAAGCCATTAACAAACATCCTTACTGCGTATTGTTATTGGATGAGATTGAAAAAGCCCACCCTGATATCTTCAATATTTTATTGCAGGTGATGGATCACGGTACGCTGACAGATAATAATGGTCGCAAATCTGACTTTAGAAATGTGACAATGATTATGACCACCAATGCTGGTGCGGAAAATATGTCAAAAGCATCGATTGGCTTTACCAATAGTAAAGATGCCACTGATGAACAAGCTGATCTCAAACGCTTATTCACACCAGAATTCCGCAACCGTCTTGATGCCACAGTGTCATTCTCACCATTGAATGAAGACATCATTGTGCGTGTGGTTGATAAATTCTTGATGCAGCTAGAAGATCAACTGCATGAGAAGAAAGTAGAAGCCACCTTTAGTGATGCACTGAAAGATTACCTAGGCAAGAAAGGCTTTGACCCATTAATGGGTGCGCGTCCAATGAATCGCTTGATTCAAGACACGATCCGCAAAGCCTTGGCAGATGAGTTACTGTTTGGTGACTTAGCGAATGGTGGTGCCGTACATATCGACATCGATAAAGACGATAAAGTACAGCTCACGATCTCAAAAGACAAACCAAAACCAACAAAACCTAAAGCAAAAGCAACGACTTAACCGTCAACAATTTTCACAAACCCGCAACAGCCGACTTAATCTAAATAAGTTGGCTGTTTTTCCATGATCGATAGAAATAGCGGTGATTCGAGCAAGCCTGCTAACCAACGCTGTAGTTTGGGATAAGGCGCAGCATCAAACCAGCCGCGATCTACATTGGCAAACTGCCTGACAAAAGGCATGGTTACAATATCTGCGACTGAAATCGTCTCACGCATTAAAAAAGTGTTTTCAGTCAGCATGTCTTCCAAGCGCTGTAAATACACTTCTCCCTGCTGGCGATAGTCTGCTTGTGGTAAATCTGGAAAGCGATCAGGGTATTTATAGCGATCTAGATTCGCTTTAAACTCGCCATCGTTATCGGCAACTAAATCATCCACCACATGACGATCAACCGCCAACCACTCCGCAGGATCTTGTCTCTCTAACGCCCAGAAGACGATGTCAATACTTTCCTCTAACACGGCACCATCTGATTGAACGAGTACGGGCACTGTGCCTTTAGGCGACACTTTTAACAACGAACTCGGTTTTTCACGCAACGAGATTTCACGAACCTCAAACGCGATCCCCGCTTGCTTTAGCGCCATCCGCGCACGCATCGCATAAGGACAACGTCGATAAGAATATAAAATATGCATGTTTAAACTAACCTAATGTTTGTGCAACATCCTGCACTAGTTGCGGCCCTTTGTAGATCAAGCCACTATAGACTTGTACAAGATCAGCACCTGCGGCAATTTTTTCCACAGCATCT
>CAZCBF010000237.1:0-2513 GCA_964496895.1 uncultured Methylophilaceae bacterium
TAAGCCCATTAAATTTATTGGCGTGAGTGAAAAAGTTGAGGGACTAGAGCCATTTCATCCTGAACGGATGGCTTCACGTGTATTGGGCATGGGTGATGTGCTAGGTTTGATTGAAGATGCACATAAAAATGTCGATATGGCTGAAGCGGAGAAGGTTGCCGAGAAGCTTAAGAAAGGCAAAGGCTTTGACTTAGAAGACTTTAAGGCGCAGATGGTGCAAATGCGCAATATGGGCGGCATGGGTGCGCTGATGGATAAAATGCCAAGCCAAGTCTCGCAAATGGCCGGCCAAATGAATACAGATGATGCTGACAAGTCAGTCAAGCGTCTAGAAGGCATTATCAATAGCATGACACCGCTAGAGCGTCGTAAACCAGACTTGATCAAAGCCTCGCGTAAGAAACGCATTGCAGCGGGGGCAGGTGTGCAAGTGCAGGAAGTTAATCGTTTGCTCAAGCAGTTTGGCGAGACGCAAAAGATGATGAAAATGTTTAGCAAAGGCGGTATGAGCAAGATGATGCGTAACCTTGGCGGCATGATGGGCGGAAAAATGCCGGGTGGAATGTTTTAGAATAAATGAATCTTTAAAAATGTCTAAAAAATGCCAAATAGGCATTGACCGAACGGCGGTATTAATGGATAATTTCGCCTCTTTCAAGTGAGACGTATCAGTCTTAATTGTTAAGAAAATGGGGAGTTAGCTCAGCTGGTAGAGCAGTGGACTTTTAATCCATTTGTCGCGAGTTCGAACCTCGCACTCCCTACCAGAATATAAAAAGGCTTAGCGTAAT
This sequence comes from uncultured Methylophilaceae bacterium, assembly GCA_964496895.1. Lineage (GTDB taxonomy): Bacteria > Pseudomonadota > Gammaproteobacteria > Burkholderiales > Methylophilaceae > Methylotenera. The sequence continues at coordinate 792 of CAZCBF010000237.1, forward strand.
GCTAAGCTTTTTTTGTTGGTGATTTCGGAAGTGAAATTCAATTATGTGTTAATCGCACTGATTACAGCCTCAATTGCTTTGCAGTTTCCACGGGCATCCTCAAAGGTTAAAAATGGTGCTTTGTCATTCAATACACAATCACTAAAGTGTTCAATCTCAAGCACAAAGTGATCTGACATTGACAACTCTTCTGTGCCACCTTCTTTACCAGCTTCCCAGCTGATGACTGGTGTGACATTGCCGTAGGCCCAGGTGTTATGCACTTTAATCCAGCCTTTTTGCCCAATCACTTCATACTCTGCTTTGCGCCCACGCTCAAAACTCATGTCAAAATGGCCAAAGCGCGCATTACCGTCTTCATCTGGGCCAAAATCAAACACACCGCTAGTCACCATATCCGCGCCATGTTCATTCAGCTTAGCGTGGGCAATGGTTTTAATCGGTTCTGCTGGGATATTGTTTTGTTGAAAGCACCAGCGCAAAGTGTGAATCGCATAAGGGCCGATGTCCCATAGCGCACCGCCGCCGTTAGCGATGTTGCGATTGATACGATAATGGCGTGACTCAGGCATTAAAAATGAGAAGCTGGATTTTGCCGACACAACCGTGCCAATCAAGCCACTATCAATCATGCTTTGTACTTTGGCATGCTGCGGGTGGAAGCGATACATAAAGCCTTCCATTACCTTCACATTGTTTGCCTTGGCAGCTGCTTCAATCTTATCTATCTCTGCCAAGTCAGTCGTCATCGGCTTCTCAATCAAAATATGCTTGCCAGCGTTAATCGCTTTTAGCGCCCATTCCGCATGCTCTTCATTGGCCATTGGGCAATACACAGCTTCAACATTGGCGTCACTAATGAGGCTTGCTAGATCGTCATAGCAAGTCACACCTTCATAACCCGGCGCATGCTTGTCTAAGGTGGCTTTGGCAGCACCAGCGCGGCGGCTTGCAATCGCAACCAGTTGCGCATTCTCAGCTTCGACAATCGCTGGTAACAATCGCTCATTGACACGTGCTGCACCCAAAATTCCCCACTTTAATGTCTCGCCCATCATTCTTCCTTTGTTTTATATTGTCTGCCACAGCAAAATAGCTGCAAAAACATTACTTTAACATTCAACGGTTCATTGATACTATCTCCGAGTTGTTATCACCGATCAAGTCTAAAAAGGAATCACCGTTTGTTAGCTGTAATGTTGCAGATGGCCGTGCTCATTAGCATTGGCATAGCCTGGCAAAAAATCGCCCCTAATCATATGCCGGTTGAGTCACATCGTCGCGCACTCACTGATCTGGTATTTTTTATCCTGCTGCCCGCCTTGGTGCTAGATGTGATGTGGCAAGCGCCATTGAATATCAATACGCTAAAGCTGTCTTTCACTGCCGCCAGTACGATATTGCTATCACTCTTGCTCATGTGGCTGGTACTGCGCTTTATCAAGGTCACGCGCGCCCAAAAAGGCGCATTGCTGATTGCTGCGACATTCCCTAACTCAACTTATTTAGGCCTGCCAGTGACGGCGCAAGCCTTTGGAGAATGGTCGCAAGCCATCGTTTTGCAATATGACCTTTTTGCTTGCACACCCTTAGTACTCACATTAGGCGTACTGATCGCCAATCACTTTGGCGAAAGTGAGGCAGAGGTGCATCCTTTTCAAGCATTGTTAAAAGTCCCACCACTTTGGGCGCTAGCCATTGCCAGCTTGCTCAATGTGATTA
>CAZCBF010000238.1:0-2509 GCA_964496895.1 uncultured Methylophilaceae bacterium
GCCACATGACATTAAGGGCGAGTCTGTTTTTTGTTATGTGGTTCTAAAAGACACAAACACCGACCAAGTCATAGACGAGCAATTAACAATGATATTACGTGCTTGGGTTGGCGAGCAAATTGGTGCGATTGCAAAGCCAGATGAAATTCATTATGTAGATAGCCTGCCTAAAACACGCTCGGGTAAAATTATGCGTCGATTGTTGCAGTCCATTGCCAGTGGCGAGGATATTTCGCAAGACATCTCTACACTCGAGAATCAATCCGTCATTACCTCTTTGCAGCGCATACAGTCCAATGCTAAACGATAGCCAATGATACGGTCATTAAGTCCCGTTTCTTAGATAGCGCTAATGACTATTGGATTTTTATACAACAACATTGGATTGCTAGTCATTTGTTTTCTGTCTGCGCGATATTACACTCATTACTCAAACGCTAAGTCACTGAATGAGGGCGCTGCTATGCATCACAACAAAAAACATTGTATTAAAATGGACCAGTTTTCCAACATGGTACTGATGTGGGTAGAGCGCATTGGCCTATTACTGGTGACTATTGCAACGTTTGTGTCTTTGGCACACGAACTTACCCGTATTTGGCTCTCAGGCACTGTAGGCTTGGGTGATCTATTACAACTTTTTTTATATTTAGAAGTGTTTTCTATGATCAACAGCTTTTTTAGCTCTGGAAAGATCCCAATACGTTACCCAATTTATATCGCTATGGTTGCTTTAGCGCGTTATATTTTGCTAGACATGAAAGAAATTACAGACCAACACTTATTGTCGCTCTCTGTATCCATACTCATTTTAGCGATCACGGTACTGATCATGCGCTTTGGTCATGCCCGATATCCCGTAGATGATACCCATGCCAATCTAGCAGAAGATCCAACAAAAAATTAACTACCCAAAAATCTTGATATCAGCTAACTTGATGCCTAGATTGTAGGCAAACCAAAAGAAAAGTCCGCTGACTATCAAGTGTATTGATAGTCAGCGGACTCATTGCTAAGTTAATGCTTGGCTAAACTAAGCTTACTTAATAAATAGCATTTCACGGTATTTCGGTAGTGGCCATAATTGGTCATCGACTAAAGTTTCTAACTTGTCTGCCGCAGTACGCACATCGTCCATCAAGCCACGTATGGTATCTGCCATAAATGACATGTGGTCTTCAGTGGATGCAAAGTCTTCTTTTTCGACGGCTTCGCTAAGTGCACTTACCGCTGTCATCATGGCATTCGCCGCTTCAGTTACCGCATCAGCAGGTGAAGGTGATAGCGCAGTACTAACAGTACCTAAGCTAGATAAGTAGCTTACCGCTGCTGGGTAGATCATGGTGTTGGCCATCTCTACAACAAGGTTTGCTTCTACCTCTAGCGAGAGGATATATTGCTCAGCATAAACCTCAAAACGGCTTTCTAACTCAGGTGCAGTGAGTACACCAGTGCTTTCAAATAGCTCGACCACCTCTGGTGATTTAAAGGCTGGTAGTGCATCGGCAGTGGTTGGGATATTTTTTAAGCCACGCTCTTTTACCGCCATTTCATGCCATTCAGTTGAGTAGCCGTCACCACCAAACACAACATTGCCATGTGATTGCATGATTCTTTTGAGTACTGCAAATACAGCTTTAGCCGTGTCTTCAGTCTCTTTAAGCTCTGCTTCTAATGCGCCTGCGATCCAGTCAAGAGAGTCTGCAAGCATGGTGTTCATAGCGACTAATGGACCAGACACTGATTGTGATGAACCCACTGCGCGGAATTCAAAGCGGTTACCCGTAAAAGCAAATGGTGATGTACGGTTGCGGTCACCTGGATCACGTTTGAATTTAAGAATCTGTGACAGGCCTAGATCCATTGAACCTCCATCTTGCACTACATGCAGCGCGCCTGTTTTAATGTCATCAAATACTTTTTCGAGTTGGTCACCTAAATACACAGAAAGAATCGCTGGTGGTGCTTCATTGGCACCTAAACGATGATCATTGGCTGCTGAAGCAATCACAGCACGTAATAGTGGACCAAACTTATGAACACCACGAATCACTGCGCCACAGAACACTAAGAAGTTTAAATTTTCATTTGGAGTGTTGCCTGGGTCGAGTAAGTTGCCTTGTGTAGCATTACCGACTGACCAGTTAACGTGCTTTCCAGAACCATTAACACCCGCAAAAGGTTTTTCATGCAGCAAGCATAAGAAGCCATGCGCTTTGGCTGTGTTTTTCATCACCGTCATTAATAGCTGTTGATGATCAGCTGCAACATTGGCTGCCTCAAAATAGGGCGCAATTTCGAACTGTCCTGGTGCAACTTCGTTATGGTGCGTTTTAGCAGGAATACCTAATTTGTATAACTTGTCTTCAAAGTCTTGCATGAACACTTGCACTCGCTCAGGAATCGCACCAAAGTAGTGATCATCAAACTGTTGACCTTTTGGTGATGGTGCACCAAATAAGGTTCTACCTGCTAATAGCAAATCAGGGCGCGCATTAGCAAAAGCTTC
>CAZCBF010000239.1:0-2507 GCA_964496895.1 uncultured Methylophilaceae bacterium
TTGCCATTAGGGTTTTTAAGTAACTCAGATTTTGCAGCAGGGCCACTAAAACCAATAGGTGTGTTGACAGTAATGCGACGGCTGTTAGAGCCTTCAACGACTCTCCATGTGTTTGCACGGTCTAACCAGATTGTAACCATAGAAACACCGTGAACGTTTTGAGATAAACGTACGTCCTCAAGGCTTTCAGGTGCATCTTTACCTAAAACATGTGAGTTTCTGCCGAATTCGTGATTAACCGCTAAGACACCGCGTTTGGCATCGTATGGGAAATACCACATACCATCATGACCAATACCGATTTGCTTTTCAGCTTGTTCAGCTGTCGGGCGGTAAGAAGGATCACCTTCGTAGTTTTCAGTAGCGCCAGGTTCGATGGCTTGTCCCCATGGCATTAATACTTCATAGTAATAATCATCTGAAATCGTAGGCATTGTTTGGTCAACCGTTGCATCTGCAATGCTAACTGGTTTAAAGCCTACTAATTGGCCAGGTGTGTTTTCAGCAGCGCTAGGTGCTGCTTCAGTGGCGTTTGCCCAGCCTGATGCGCCAGGTGCGAGAAAGCTTGTCGCAGCGGCGGCTAAGCTGCCTTTTAATACGCTTCTGCGGCTTAGGTTTGTTTTGAGAATATCGGCAAAACTACGGTTGCCAGACTTGTTACTTGAAATATCTTCTTGATCTTCATTGAGATCTGTTTTGTCGTTTAACATGTGTCCATATCCTTAAAGTTGAAGAGATGCCTGTTGTCTATGTGTGTTCTTTACCTCTTGTGAGGTGCTACTATGCTAAGCACTGAATATGACAAATCATCACTATGTAGGGGCGCAAAACACTAGTCATTGATCCGATGTCATTAAAAAATAATTCAACTGAAACTCAACTGACATAGGGACTATTTCAGTATGCATAGGCGGATGTTTATTGGTAATGGACTAGCCTAGCGACGCGTTTTGCGCGAAAATAGCAAGTTAGTTAAATTTGAATGGTTAAATGGATGAACCTTCACGAATATCAAGCAAAATCGCTGCTGCAAAAATACGCGATCCCCACTCCTAAAGGCCAAGTGATTGGCTCAGCTAAAGAAGTCAATAAAGCAATTGATGAAATTGGTAGTGATGCTTGGGTAGTTAAAGCCCAAGTACATGCGGGTGGCCGCGGTAAAGCTGGCGGAGTTAAAGTCGTTACAACGCGCACAGAGGCACGCGATGTTGCTGCCGCTTTGTTGGGCAATGTATTAGTTACCTATCAAAATGCCCCAGATGGGCAACCTGTCAATCAGGTGTTGGTTGAAGAAACCTTACCGATTGCACGCGAGCTATATTTATCCATGCTCGTCGATCGCAGTTTAGAGCGTGTGGTTGTGGTGGCCTCCAGTGAAGGTGGTATGGATATCGAAGAAGTTGCCGCATCCATGCCCGATAAGATTTTGCAAGAAGCCTGTGAGCCACTCAATGGTGTGATGCCTTATCAGGCACGTAGTCTGGCCTTCAAGCTAGGCCTGAGCGGCAAACAGGTCAGTGCTTTTGCCAAAATGCTCAAAGGTTTATATCAGCTGTTTATCGACAATGATTTGGCACTTTTAGAAATTAATCCGCTTGTGGTGACAGAAGCGGGTGAGTTATTTGCGCTGGATTGCAAAATGAGCATCGATGATAATGCGCTGTATCGCCAAAAAAACTTAGCCGAGCAACAAGACTGGTCACAGGAAGATAGCAAAGAAGCTGTTGCACATCATGCGGGTATTAACTATATCGCGCTCAATGGCAATATTGGTTGCATGGTCAATGGTGCAGGCTTGGCGATGGCAACGATGGATTTAATTAAGCTGCATGGTGGTGAGCCAGCCAATTTCTTAGATGTGGGCGGCGGTGCGACGGCAGAGACGGTGGCTAAGGCCTTTAAAATCATTATTGCAGATGACAATGTGCAGGCGATTTTAGTGAACATTTTTGGCGGTATTATGCGCTGCGATATTATTGCAGAAGGCATTATTACCGCAGTTAAGGAAGTGGGCTTGAAAATTCCAGTGATTGTCCGTTTAGAGGGCACCAATGTTGACTTGGGTAAATCCATGCTCAAAGACAGTGGCTTGAATATTATCTCGGCAGAAGATTTAACCGATGCGGCCAAGCAGGCAGTGTTGTCAGTGCAGGAGGGCGCATAATGAGTATTTTGATTGATAATCATACGAAGGTATTGTGTCAGGGGTTTACAGGTAAACAGGGTACTTTTCACTCTGAGCAGGCCATTGCTTATGGCACGCAAATGGTCGGTGGTGTCACGCCGGGTAAAGGCGGGCAAACACATTTGGATTTACCTGTATTTAATACGGTGCGCGAAGCCGTAGACGAGACGAAAGCCAATGCCAGTGTGATTTATGTGCCGCCCGCATTTGCGGCAGATTCTATTCTAGAGGCTTGTGAAGCAGGGATTGAATTGATTGTCTGCATCACTGAGGGTATCCCTGTTACAGATATGTTAAATGTGAAAAAAACACTTTCTGAACA
>CAZCBF010000240.1:0-2498 GCA_964496895.1 uncultured Methylophilaceae bacterium
TTTAATTCTGTTGAAAATTGAGCGGTGCGAGTTCAGGTTGGTAATTTTTAAGCTGTTTGTACAACAGGCGCGTTTCCAATAAGTTCCATATGCGAAGCATGGTTTCCATATGGTCAAAAGGCTTGGTTAAAAAGTCTTTGGCCCCTAGCGCGAGTGCCTTACGCTTAGCAGCAATCGTCGTATCAGCAGTTAAAATGAGCACGGGTAAGTATTCATCTTGGGGAATATGGCGTTGCAATAAATTGAGCACAGCATAGCCATCCAGCTCCGGCATCATTAAGTCCAACAAAACCAAATCGGGTTGAAAAGCATTAAATAACTCAATCGCTTTTTTCGGTTCGGTGGTGCTAATCATCTGGCTGAACCCTTCTCTTGCTAGTAGGGCTTCTAGCAATTTAAGGTTGGCATCAGCATCATCGATCATGAGTATTTTTGCTTGTAATACCATCTCTTCATTCATGGTTAACCTCCGTCTTTTGCACTCGTTCAATGATCAGTGCTTTGATCGCATGTGTAAATGCTGCAACATTGAGCGGCTTGGTGAGGTAGCCTGCAACTCCGTTTTGTTTGAGGCGCTCTATCGTTGCAGGCGTAGCATCAGCACTGAGAATTAAAATAGGGATGTGTTGATATTCCTCATGTGCCTGCATAAACGCGACTAGCGTTTCGCCATGACCATCAGGCAAATGCAAATCCAGGATAACCAAGCTTATATGTTCTTGCGCGACCAATACTTGTGCAGACTTGAGTGTGTGACTATGTATGAGGTGTAAGTGTGGTTCCCGACTTAAGATCGCTTCAACCAGGGTTTTATTGCTTTTGTTATCTTCTACTAACAACACAGTATGGTGATGTGTCATAGCACTTTGCTCTGCCACTACAGCTGTATTGGTATCAGGCTGATAAACTGCTTGCGGATCAGTAGCATTATCTTGTGTGGCTTGATCTTGTGGCAGACTGATTGCAAATAAACTTTGTGTTTCTGAGACTTCTAGCTTGCCGCCGAGTGCAGTCATAATTTGCTTAGATAGCGCCAGCCCTAACCCACTGCCTTCAATATTACTTTCCTCAGCCCCAAGGCGATCAAATGGCGTAAAGAGCCGTTTACGTAAGGTTTCATGGATGCCTAGCCCTTCATCAAGCACTTGTATGTGAATTTGACCTTGTTCGGCAAAGGCTTTGATCAGGACAGTTGAATTGACCGGTGCATATTTAAGTGCATTGGAGAGTAGGTTGAGCACGACTTGAAAGAGTTGCTGGTGGTCGGTATTGGCCACCAAACCGGGCATGATATTTTGTTCGATATCCATGTCGCGAATACGACCCAGTGGAGCAATGTAATTCACCGCTTCTGCGATCAAAAGGTTAACGTCTGTTGCTGTAAGGTTTAAGTTACGCTCACCTGATTCAATACTGGCAATATCCAACACATTATTGATTAACTTTAATAAATGTTCGCCAGCACCGCGTATCATCGCGGCTTTGTTTTGTTGTTGGTCATCGTCGAGTTCAGCTTCTAATAGCTGCGCAAACCCTAAAATAGCATTCAGTGGTGTACGTAATTCATGACTTGTTCGAGATAAAAATAAAGTCTTAGCACGGTTGGCTTCTTCAGCCTCAAATTTAGCTTGATTGGTTTCTTCAACCTTTTTGGCTAATAGTTGTGAAGCATGATCCAGCGCATCTGAAAGTTCTCCTAGCTCGTCTAGGCTGCTAAAGGCTAAATCAAGTGGCTCAGCCTTGGCTAAATGACCTGCGCTATCTCTTAATGCACGTACTCGGTTAACAATCGTATCTAAAAATACCCATAAAATTATCACTGAACCAATGAGCCCAATCATTGCAGCGAGTAGTGTGATTCTGAAATTACGCTCGCGTTGTAGCGCAAGTTTATTCTGGTCTTGCAACACCAGAAAAGCTTCTTGTTTATTCAGCTCGTCAATCGCATGCCGGAGTTGATCCAGACTTTTTACCTGTAATTTAAATTGCTCAATCAGTTCGCTGGCATGCGTTTCTGGCAGACTCAAAGCCAAAAAATGCAAACTTTTTAGATTTTCATCAACTAAAGGTTGGATTTGTCTCAGGCGATTTTTTTGTGCGGTAGTTTCTAACTTGGCCTCTAATGAAGCCATGATCGAGGGGAGTTGCTTTTGCGATTGATAAAAAATACCTAAAAAATTTCTATCATCGGTGAGTAAAAAGTCACGTACGCCATTGGAAGCTTCGAGCAATTGTGTATGAATCGCTTGAATGTCACTTTGGTTTTGTAATGCGATCCTCAGCTCACTTTCCAGTTCAGAGACTTTAGCTTCTTTCGCATATAAAAAACCCAAAGAACCAAGCAATAGTAATAGCGGCAGCAACACAATCACAATGCCTTTACGCGCCAGTGGCATGTCGCGCCAAAATAACCGAAGCCGGTAAAGGTAAGCTTTAATACCTGTCATCACTAACCACTCGACAAACCTAGTGCAACGGCTTTGACCGCGGCTTGTGTG
>CAZCBF010000241.1:0-2481 GCA_964496895.1 uncultured Methylophilaceae bacterium
AATAATACGTTTGACTTCAAGACCAGCAATACGGCCAGCATCTTTAGTGGCTTGGCGTTGTGAGTCATTAAAGTAAGCAGGCACGGTAATCACTGCTTCTGTGACTTCTTCACCAAGGTAATCCTCAGCGGTTTTTTTCATTTTGCGTAGCACTTCTGCTGAGATTTGTGGTGGCGCCATTTTCTCGCCATTCACTTCAACCCATGCATCACCATTGTCAGCTTTAACAATGCTGTAAGGCATTAGCTCAATGTCTTTTTGTACTGCGTCTTCTTCAAAACGGCGACCGATTAAACGTTTCGCTGCGTAAATCGTGTTTTTAGGGTTTGTCACCGCTTGGCGTTTTGCCGGTGCACCTACCAGAATCTCACCACCATCATCTTGATACGCGATAATTGATGGCGTTGTGCGGCCACCTTCTGCGTTTTCGATGACGCGTGGTTTGTTGCCTTCCATGACTGCGACACAAGAGTTGGTCGTACCTAAGTCAATACCAATAATTTTGCCCATTGTTTTCCTATCCTTTTATAGCTTAACCTGTCTAGTAGATTGAGACAGATGTGATAATTTCAAGTGTTTTTAAAAAATAACTTTAAGATCAATCGTTTAATTGACTATTTTATTTTGCAACAGTCACTAGTGCAGGGCGCAGTACGCGCTCATTTAAGGTGTAACCCTTTTGCAAGACGCTAATCACTGTGTTGGTTTCTGCCTCATCTTCTACCATGCTAATCGCTTGGTGAAAGTTAGGGTCTAGCTTCTCACCCATTGGGTTGACCTCAGCGATGTTGAATTTTTCAAACACACTATTGAGTTGTTTGTCTGTGAGTTCAACACCTTCTTTATAGCTTGCCACATCAGCAGACTCAATTTTGAGCGCGGCATCCAAACTATCTTTCACTGCGAGTAACTCGCCTGAGAATTTTTCCAGCGCAAACTTGCGTGCTTTATCAATATCATCCGTTGCGCGGCGGCGAATATTTTCACCCTCTGCTTTCACATACAGCACTTGCGCCTTAGCTTCTTCTAGCTCGGCTTCGAGTGCAGCAATTTTTTCTGCCTCAGTTTGACTAGCTTCTGATAGTGGGTCGGTAGAGTCGTCTAAAATATCTAGCGCGTCTTCCGCTTGTTCGGTCACTTGTTCTTCTGTTTGTGCTTCTTCTGGCTGTTGATTGTCTTCTGCCATGTTTACTCCCTAAATATGCATCAACCAAGGTTTGTTAATTCATTAATAAGTGGGAGGTGGGGGTGGTGTTTGGGATTTCAAGCGTTTAGATGAAATTTATTTAAGCCAAACTTGTTAAGTTGGCAAAAACGCTTTAATTTGCTTAAAAGTGGCTTCTACTTCAGGCACTTCCTGAGTGCCGCCTAAGTTGGCCACTGGTGTATTGATGCCAGCATGAATGCCAGTACGTGCAGGCTCGGTATCCGTATAAATACCAACAATTGGCTTACCTAGCGCGCAAGCTAGATGTGAAAGCCCAGTATCAACCCCCACTGCAGCAGTCGCTTTTGCGATCACTTTTGCAAGCATATCGACTTCGCAACGCGGCAGCACTTGGCTATTATTTGTTTGCGCTGCAATTTGGTTGGCGCGCATTTCTTCTTTTTGATTGCCCCAAGGTAATACCAGCACATAGCCTTCACCTGCTAATAAATGTGCCAGATTAATCCAGTGTTCGGTTGGCCATAGTTTGCTGTCTTTGCTCGTGCCATGCAGCCCGATAACAAATTGCTCAGGCAATGTTAGCTTGCTTGGGCTGCTAACTTCAATGCCGTAGTCAGGTAATGTGGCAGCTACTTTATAGCCGAGTGCTTTGGCGATTAATAGACGATTGCGATCAACGGCGTGTTTGGATTTTGACACGTAATATTTACGCCGATAGAAGAAAGAAGCTATTTTCTCACGCGCGGAGGCAAAGCTGTGGCCGACGCTAATGCCACGCGCGAAACTTTGAAAGAGGGCGCTTTTGATTAAACCTTGGCTATCGATAATGAGGTCGTATTGATGTTGGCGGACTTGTTTTTTATATGCTGAAATTTCTTGCCAGGTATTGCGTTTGAATAAGTGTTTGCGCCAACGCCGTATGGCCACTGTAATGACTTGGTTAACATTAGGGTGTAGCTTTGGAATGGCAGAAAAACTTTCTTCTACCACCCAATCAATTTTGGCACTTGGGTAGTGTTTGAGCAAATCATTGACCACAGGTAAATTGTGAACAACGTCGCCTAAAGAAGAAGTTTTTACCAAAAGGATGCGTTTCATGCGGGTATTTTCGCATACAATGACACTTTTATGACTGATCTGGTTTAGTTTGTGAAGTTTGCTTTTTTGATCTTTAAATATTTCCCGTTTGGGGGTATGCAGCGCGATATGCTGCGTACGGTAAATGTTTTGGTCAACAAAGGACATCAAGTTGAGATTTTTACCCTAGATTGGCAAGGCGACCAGCCTGCCAATATCAAAATACATTTACTCCC
>CAZCBF010000242.1:0-2478 GCA_964496895.1 uncultured Methylophilaceae bacterium
TCATTTAGCCCAGGTTTAACAGAAGGTCATTATTGTGTTCAGTTAACCGTTCAAGATGGTGGGGAGAATGATGCGGATGGTCAAGTCAACGGCTCTGTTAAAGATCCTGGTGGTGTTGCAACACAGTTTATACCAGCGCCTAATATCGGCATGTCAAAAATAAATACAGGAACGCAATCATTTAATAACGGAGATGGCGAACAAGTTGTTCTCGGCTTTATGTTAATTAGTGATTCTAGCGATGCGGAAGTACATGAATTTACATTGAGTGCAAGTGGAGATTTGAACGAGGTTGATGATATTAGCCTTGTACGTTTGTATCTTGATAGCAATCAAAATGGTATTCCCGAAGGAACAGAGCGAATATCTGAAAGCAGTTACAGTACCAATGATGGCGATGTTACCCTCATTTTACCGCAGGCTTATCAGTTGCCTGTTGGTAACACCCACTTCCTAGTCACTTATCAATTTTAATAACGATGATATTGAGAGAATAAAATGAAACAATTAATTCATACAGTATTAATTACTTCATCACTAGTTGCGTTAACGGCTTGTGGCGGTGGAGGGGGATCAAGTAATGGAAATAGTGGAAGTTCAACAGCTAATGATAATCAGGTGGTAACCAAATCATTTACAGTGGGATTGTCAGGGGTAACTATTTCTCGTGTTAGTAATGGTGATTCATTGACTGTTGATACTACGGGTGTGAATAGTACAGGATCTGTGACTATTAATTAGTAAGTTTTTTAAAGTTTCAACGGGTATTTCTACTAGTTTTTTATTCTCTTTTTAAGCAACTTCTTTGAGGAGGGGCGCTCCTCAAGATTTAATAAAATATATGGGGTAAGATCAGATTTTATGAATGATTTAGTCTAAAGGTCTTCCACAGTTTTATTAAACGCATGCTGTAATGTAATAAGCTCTTCAGAAAACTTGCCAAATAACGATATTTCACTACTAGGTATTAGTGTCGAAAGTGATTCGTCCCATTCCCTGTCTGTAAATTCTACTAACGGTTTGGTTGCGAGTTCCCCAATATCATTATATGGTTGTTTTGTAGTTCCAAGTTCATACTGAGATTCATCCATTCTGCCCTCTTGCAATATAGTTTCTTCGTTAATGTGTTGAACATCAACTGTTGCTAAGTGATCTGGTAAGTCATCACCAACGCGTCTAGCGTATTCCAATAAGTTTTCTTCAGCAAGAGTATACAAATAAGCATAAGGACAAGGTTCATCTTTTGCTCGTACAATGCGGCCTAGTACTTGCCGAAAATATAATTCTGTTTTAATTCTACTTAGGTAACAGCAAACTTGTAAGCGAGGGATATTTGTTCCTTCGCTGATCATGCCAATAGATATAATCCATTTCGAATGGCTATCTTCAAAATTTTCAATAATTTTGTGTGACTCAGAATATTGATGGTTGACTATTATGGCCGATTGTCCGAGATCGTTTACCAGTATTTTGGAAATCCAGTGTGCGTGTTGGATCGAGGACGTGACAATGAGCCCAGCAGCACGAGGGTTGTATTGACGAATATATTGTAAACGGTTGATTACCTTCTGGAGAGTAAAGGTAATGATAGATTCATTATTAAGAAGGTCTGCATAGGTGGTATTGGTATCATTTAGTAATTTGCGAAGGGTATTGTAGTGGGTCGTTTTTTCCGATGTGTCGGTATACCGAATATTGTCATTATCAATCGCGATTATTTTAGGTATGCGACAAACGCCATCTTGTACTGCCCGGGTTAAAGGATAAATATAATCGCATTCAAGTTTTTTGGGGTCACCACTATAACGAGCTAGCGCAATTGGTAATTTATCCGATCTCCATGGTGTCCCCGATAAGGCCAATGTGTATGTAGCTTTTGAGCGGATATTGATTAATATCTTTTCACCCCAAGCATTAGACAGCTTAATATTTTCACCGCTGCAATGATGTATTTCATCAAAAATAACAAACACGCGGTTTTCCTGAAATAATTTCCAAAAGGAACTGTTCAGAAAAGTAAGGTGATGATAAGTCATTACTTGACCGGATGAACCCATGCGGCCGTTCATCGGTTTCTCGGTAACTTTTTCTAGGCTTTCTTGAAAGCTATTGGTGACATTAATCGAAGGGGTAAAACATACTACTAAATCAATCTTATCTAACTCAAAAAGGCGATTAGCAAGATGTGCAGCCATTCGGGTTTTGCCTGCCCCAGGAGTTGCCATGGTTAAAAAATTTCGTTGGCCCACCTGGTACTTGATAAGTGCCTTATTAATACATTCTTCTTGCCAAAGTCTTAACATCTTACAATCTTTCCGATGGGTTGGTTTTTGCAATTAACTTTTCAATAGCACGTATACGTCCCAGCATTCGATAATTATCATCTACAGCTTGCTTAAACTCTTTAGCTGCAGTTTCTTCCAGCTCAGGGTAATCATGTTTAATGCGTCTGTATTCTTCAATTTCCCCTAGTTGGCT
>CAZCBF010000243.1:0-2468 GCA_964496895.1 uncultured Methylophilaceae bacterium
ATGGCTGAAGATGTCTTGCAAGAGACATACCTCAGAGCGTGGAAATCATTAGATAGCTTGCGAGACGCGAAAGCGGCAAAGGCGTGGTTGTTCACCATTTTTCGTCGTGAGCATGCGCGTCAGTTTGAGCGTAAGCGTCACCCAATGAGTGATGTGGAAGATTTAGACAACGCATCAGTGGCGAAGAAAGAATTCGATGACAGTGTTGAGTCTTTTCAGCTTAGAAGAGCGCTTGAAAAGCTAGATGAAGACTATCGTGAGCCTTTGGTGATGCAAGTGTTAGGTGGTTATTCTTGCGATGAAATTTCTGAGATGTTGGACATCAGCCCAAGTGCGGTGATGACGCGTCTTTTCCGTGCACGTAAAAAAATGCGTGAATTGCTGGGCGACGATAAAGCGCTGGCAATGGGCATGAACGGTTAGTGTGAAGGGCGGAGATTTAGATATGACAGAAGATAAAAATAGTATGAGTCCTTTTGAGTTTAAAAAGATGGCAATGTCTGATCCTTATTCACAGGATCCAGCTTTTCTGAAGTGTAAAAGCGAGAATGAAGAGTGTCAGGAATATTTGAAAAGTATTTTATCGTTTGATAAAAAACTAGCAAACGCACTCACTGTTGATCATGTGTCACCAGAGTTTAAAGCTAAGCTGAAATTACGCCAAGTGATGGAAAAACAGGAACAGTCACACCGAGTATTTCGTCGACTGTCTTATGCTGCAAGCATCACCTTGGCAACCGTAGCAGGCTTTTTTGCTGTGCAATCATATAGTGCAAATCAGCAGTTTAATGCTTTATATAACGAAGTTGCTTCTCACATTATGAAAGAGCCAGGCTCGTTAACAACTGTGCAAAGCACCGCACAGATGCGTATGCAATCACATTTGGCAGCGTATGCAGGCTTGAGTGTCCCAGAGCTTTCAGGCTTACGGTACTCTCAGCTGTGCCCAATTGGCGATCATAAAACATGGCACGCATCAATGGATACAGATGCAGGTGTTGTTACGGTCATCTTTATTAAAGAAGGTGACATGTCAGAGCGTGAAGCTGCCAAGAAAGGTAAGTACGTAAGACTCATTAAAAAGTCATCAGGCAACGTAATGCTTGTTGGTGATTCAAAGTTAGCTGTTGATAGTGCTTATCAAAAAATGACTCGATCCTTCGGTCAGGTATTTGCCTAGTTTTCGCTATCTCGCTTAGCTAAACAAATAACGTAAAAAGCCTAGTCAGAAATGAACTAGGCTTTTTTATTTACTGTTATTGTTTAAGAAACTATTTACGCCTTCTTAACAAAAATAGATTTCAACTTCATTGGACCAATGCCTGGTATTTTACAGTCGATGTCGTGATCGCCTTCAACCAGGCGAATGTTCTTCACCTTTGTGCCAACTTTAACCACGCTGGAAGAGCCTTTTACTTTTAAATCTTTAATTACAGTAACCGTGTCTCCGTCTGATAACTGGTTGCCAACACTGTCTTTGATGTTTAGTTCATCTTCGTCCGCATCTGACTCATTCCACTCATGGCCGCATTCAGGGCAGATGAAAAGTAGTTGATCTTGGTAGGTGTATTCTGAGTTGCACTTAGGGCAAGCAGGTAAGTTAGACATGATTTATTTCTCTAAATGAAGGGGTGTGAAGTCGTTTATATATTTACATTATATGCAGTAGTGCTAATTAATTGAGTGCTATCGAGTTAAAAGCTCAGTAATAATCTTTGTGCCAAAGTAGCCTAGTTTTAACAAGGAAAAGCCAACCAAAGTCCAGATGATGACTTTCATGCCACGCCAGCCTAGCTTGATTCTGCCGTATAGGAGCACCGCGAAACAAAGCCAGCTTAAAATAGTCAGTATTGTATGGTGATTTAAACCAAAAATAGCCGCACCTGATTCATGGTTATATAGCGCGCCTAAGGTGATTGCTAATGTAAGGGCAGCAAAGCCAACGCCAATGGTTTTGAACAGCAGCTGCTCCATGGTTTGAATTGGAGGCAGCCATGTGAGGAAATTATTTTTAATGCGTTTACGTAGCGCAATCTCTTGATAGCTGAACAACAGGGCTTGCATCACGGCTAAGCCTAGCAGGGTGAAAGCGACCATCGAAATGGCAATATGCCAATAAAAAAGTGAGCTCTTTTGGCTGATTAATGTGACTTGGTCACCCCAGATATAGGCAAAAATAATACATAAAACGCTAACAGGTAGTGTGATGACGGCAAGGTTTTTAATCGCATAGAAAAGTGAGCCAATGGCAAATGCAGCGCTAATTAACACACTTGCCCAAATGGTCATGCTGGCAACGCTGAAGTTAAAACTGTGCTGAACGTATGAAGTGCTTGCCGCTAACCAGAAGTGACTGCCTAAGCCAATAACTAAGCTGACCCAATAGCATGAAGTGCACAGATTTTCTTTTTTTGCATTATCCGCTGTATGTGCTTGTAGCAGGCAAAAAATGGCTAGCACGTAGAAAG
>CAZCBF010000244.1:0-2461 GCA_964496895.1 uncultured Methylophilaceae bacterium
ACGATGAGCCCGACTCAGCACGGTGAAGTCTTTGTCACCGATGATGGCGCGGAAACGGATTTAGACCTTGGTCATTATGAGCGCTTTATCAGCCAGCGTATGGGCAAGCGTAATAATTTCACCACAGGCCAGATCTACGAAACCGTGATTAAAAAAGAACGCCGTGGCGAATATCTCGGCAAGACGGTTCAGGTGATACCGCATATTACTGATGAGATTAAGACGCATATCAAAAGAGGTGCGGATGGTGCCGATGTAGCGATTGTTGAAATCGGCGGTACTGTCGGCGATATTGAGTCTTTGCCTTTTTTGGAAGCGATTCGTCAGATGGGCTTTGAAAGTGGCCCGACCAATGCCTGCTTTATTCACCTCACGCTGTTGCCGTGGATCCCTACGGCTGGTGAATTAAAGACCAAGCCAACCCAGCACTCGGTGAAAGAATTAAGAGAAATCGGCATACAGCCTGATATTTTATTGTGTCGATCTGAGCGCGATATTCCTGAAGAAGAGCGTCGTAAGATTGCCTTGTTTACTAATGTTGCGCCCGAAGCGGTGATTAGTGCGATAGACGCAAAAACGATTTATGCGATTCCAGGTTTGCTCAATGATCAAATGCTCGATGAGATCGTTTGCCATAAACTCGATATTTTAGCCAAGTCTGCAAACTTAACCGAATGGAACAACATTACCCATGCTTTGGCAAATCCTAAAGCCGAGGTGAATATCGCATTTGTGGGTAAGTATGTTGATTTAACCGAGTCTTATAAATCACTGACAGAAGCGATGGTGCATGCGGGTATCCATGCGGAAGCCAAAGTCAATATTCATTATTTGGATTCTGAAGACATTCAAAAAACTGGCACAGGGCCTTTGGCGCAGATGGATGCGATTTTAGTGCCAGGTGGTTTTGGTAAGCGCGGTACCGAAGGCAAGATTCAAGCGATTCAATATGCGCGTGAAAACAAAGTGCCGTATCTGGGTATCTGTCTGGGCATGCAATTGGCAGTGATTGAGTTTGCCCGTCATCAAGCTGGCTTAACTGATGCGAATAGTACGGAATTTAACCCAGAAACAGCGCATCCACTAGTGGGCTTAATTACTGAGTGGCAGAATGCTGATGGCGAAGTTGAAGTGCGCTCGGAAGACTCTGAGTTAGGTGGCACGATGCGGCTTGGCGCACAACGTTCTCCGATCATGGCTGATACTTTAGCCTCACAGATCTATGGTGATGAAGTCAATGAACGTCATCGTCATCGTTATGAAGTCAATAACCATTATGTTGACCAGTTAACAGAGGCTGGCTTAGTGGTTTCTGCCCGGACACCGACAGAGCAACTGTGCGAAATTGTAGAGTTGCCTCAGGATGTACACCCTTGGTTCTTTGCATGTCAGTTCCATCCAGAGTTTACCTCTAACCCACGCCAAGGCCATCCATTATTCACAGCCTATGTCAAAGCGGCATTGGCAAACCAACAACCAAACTAAATCAGGTCAATTTATGCAACTTTGCGGATTTGAAGTCGGGCTAGATCAGCCATTATTTTTAATTGCAGGCCCTTGCGTCATTGAATCGAAGCAGATGGCGATTGATACAGCCGGTCAGCTAAAAGAGATTACTGATAAGCTGGGTATCCCTTTTATTTATAAGTCATCATACGATAAAGCCAATCGTAGCTCTACCAAGACCTTTCGCGGTTTTGGCATGGAAGAAGGCTTAAAAATACTAGACGAAGTGCGTGCACAAATTGGCGTGCCAATATTGACGGACGTGCATACGACAGAACAAGTGCCACATGTGGCGGCTGTGGTCGATGTGCTGCAAACCCCTGCATTTTTATGTCGTCAAACCGATTTTATTACCGCTGTGGCTACTTGTGGTAAGCCTGTGAATATTAAAAAAGGCCAATTTTTAGCCCCTGGTGATATGCGTCAGGTAGTAAATAAAGCTAAAGAGGCCAATGATAATACCGATAATATTATGGTCTGTGAGCGTGGCGCATCCTTTGGTTACAACACGTTGGTCTCAGATATGCGTGGCTTGGCGACAATGCGAGAAACGAATTGCCCGGTGGTGTTTGATGCGACGCATTCTGTTCAGCAGCCAGGCGGACAAGGGGATAAAAGTGGTGGTCAACGTGAGCATGTGCCAGTGTTGGCGCGTGCAGCGGTTGCATCAGGTATTGCAGGTGTGTTTATGGAAACCCATCCTAATCCTGCGGAAGCGTTATCAGATGGGCCTAATGCTTGGCCGTTAGACAAAATGGCTGATTTACTAGCAGTGTTGAAAGACCTTGATCAACTCGTCAAAAAAGCAGGCTTCATCGAAAGTACTTTATAAACAAAGTGCTACATTTTTTGATGGCCTAGTACTAGTAAGGTAAGATGCTGTTAAAAGAAGTAAGCTTGAAAAGTAATCAAATTAAATCGTTAAAAGATTAAACATTAAATAGAGGATCCAACA
>CAZCBF010000245.1:0-2455 GCA_964496895.1 uncultured Methylophilaceae bacterium
AAAGTGTCGTCTGTTCATTGTGTTTCCACCCATTGTTTGAGGCTGGTGTAGTCAGTCTTACCTGTACCGAGTACGGGTATTTCATCGATCAACAGCAGCTTTTTGGCAATGGCTAGTTCAGGACTGCCGAGCTTTTGCGCAGAGGTTAGTAACTGCTCACGTTTTAGTGCTTTATCGGTGGTGGCTAAGATGATCATCTCGCCACGTTGTGGGTCAGCTTGTGCGACTGCAGCGTGTTGATGTTCTGGAGAGGCCGCATTGGCAATCGCTTCTACCGTTTCTAATGACACCATTTCACCAGCGATTTTGGCAAAGCGTTTGGCGCGCCCTTTGATGTGGCAAAAGCCTTTGTCATCCACTTCAACAATATCGCCTGTGTCATACCAGCCGTCAGGTGGTGGCACGAGTACGCCAGGGTTGTCGTAGAGGTAATAGCCTTGCATGACATTGGGGCCTTTGACCAATAATTTACCGCCATCATCAATGCCTGGCACAGGTTCGAGTTTGTGTTGTAAGCCAGGCACCAGCTGACCGACTGAGCCATTAAGGTTTGCCATCGGTGTATTGACTGAGAGTACTGGAGAGCATTCAGTCGAGCCGTAGCCTTGTAAAATACGACGGCCAAATTTTTCTAGGTAGAGTTCTCGCACTTCTTCGCTGAGCTTTTCTGCCCCAGCAATGACATAACGTGTGTTGTTAAAATCATACGGGTGTGCAAACTTGGCGTATTGTTTTAAGAAAGTATTGGTCGAAAAGAGCACGGTGCAGCGTTTGTCATAAATCGTCTCGGGGATGACTTTGTACAATAGCGGAGACGGAAACACCATAATCTTAATGCCGCCCAGCACTGTGAGCAGGCTAGCGGTAAAGCCAAAAGCATGAAAAATTGGCAACGCCATCAAAAATTTATCGGTTGGGTTAAAGTCTAAGATCGCATTAATCTGCGCGATGTTAGAGAGCACATTTTTGTGTGATAGTGCCACGCCTTTAGGCTTGCCTTCAGAACCAGAGGTAAATAAGATCGTGGCCGTATCGTCTGGTTTAGCTTTGTGTGCCACTGCCTTGGGGAAGTAGCGCGCAAAGAGCATGAGCCATAGTTTATCGAGTAAACCAAACTGCGATCGTAGGTCTTCTAAGTAAACAACCTCAATGCCCTCAAGCGCATCGATAACAGGCTGCAGTTTTGCCTTAGCGATAAAAGCACGTGAGCTGATGATGGTGGTCACTTGTGCGGCATGACAAGCGTTTTGAATACCAGCACTGCCAGCCGTGTAGTTGAGCATGGCGGGGATGCGATCAAATGCCGACATGCCAAAAATCAATGCGATTGTATTCGTCACATTGGGCATCAATACCCCCACGGCTTCTTTAGGCTGGCTTACTTTGCAGGCGATACGGCCTAGCGCTAGTGACTTTTTAAGTAGGTCTTTGTAGGTTTCTTCTTCCTCATTGAGGTCTTCAATCAGTGGTGTTTTGGCACCAAAGCGGTCTTTGGCTTGCAAAAAATGATCAAACAAATTGCTGTATTGTTGTGAGGCAAACACTAAATTTTGCATGATCTTGCGCATTTGTTCGCCAGCATGTTTGCGCTGTAGTCGCCCGCCGACCAGTGCGGGATCGGGTGTCACAGTTGTCGTCGGTAGGATGGTTAAAGAGACTTTTGGGAAATAGGTTTTAAAGTGATGGTGGGTGATTTTGCCATAGATCGATTCTGCGGCACCATCGATGTGTACCGCTAAGATCGGCACACCTGTTTTGAGTGCGATATAGCCTGGCCCGTCATATACTTTCATGAGTGAGCCGGTAAGCGTAATGCGGCCTTCAGGAAAGATCACCACATTCTCGCCAGCACGTAGTTTTTTGATGACTTTTTTGATGGCCATCGGGCTGGTTGGGTCTACTGCTAAGTGTGGTGTGAGTTTTAAAAACTGACGAAAGAACCAGTTTTTGAGCACCCCTGTATTCACCACAAAAGTAGCGCGTTTAGGTAGAAATAGGCCTAATAATAAGCCATCCAAGTAGGATTGATGATTGGCCACAATCAACAGTGGGTCATTTGATTGTGGTACATTTTGCAAACCACTGACCTCAATCCGAAACAGGATCCTACAAATAAACCGCAATACACTCGCTAACATATTTCTGCTCCATTAATCATTCAGAAAATCCGATACCGCCGACAGTGAAGAGACGATATGTTGTTGATTGACCCAGAAAAAAACTGCCTTGCCAATCTTCTCGCTCTGCAATGCACCACTTTGCTTGAGCACTTTTAGGTGATGTGTCACAGCGGTACGGCTCAAATTAGAGTTTGCAACAATCTGCAAAATATTCATCCGCCCATTGTCTTTGATCATCAATAAGATGCGCTGACGGTGCGTATCACCCAAAGCAATAAACAACTCAGAAGTATTTTTCCACTCACTAGGAATGTCATGGATTTCATTCATAACTA
>CAZCBF010000246.1:0-2380 GCA_964496895.1 uncultured Methylophilaceae bacterium
TTACTTGTTTTTGGACAAGCAAAAACAAGTCACTGCCAGTCGCGGCACGAGCGACTAATTACCCACGAAGTTCCCTATGCATTATTCATCAAGTTTCTAACTTATTTGTCGATTAACTAGAATGAGGTCAAAGTTTAATCAAACCATATAGTTTATTTTGCGCACTATTTACAAAGTCCCAAAAGACAGCCACTTTCATTCTCAACAAGGCTTCACCCTTGTTGAGCTCATTGTCGTGATTGTAATTCTTGGTATCTTATCCGCCACTGCATTACCTAAATTTATCAACCTTGGGCAAGATGCTCGCCTTAAACTCGTAGATGCTACCCATACAGCAGTTGTCACAGGGGCAAATTTAGCCTTTTCAAAATGCATTGCCTCATCAGCATGTATTCAAGGGGTCGCCTACTCTCAAACATTTACTGGCCCTGATGGCGTCGTGGGAATAACGTATCTAGGCTATCCGACAGGTACCTCTAGAGTGCCTAGCTTCTTTGGAATCAAAGACTGGGTAAATGTGGCTGGTAGTATTACCGTTACAGAAATAAGCGCATCGAGAGCAGAATTTACAGTAGATAGTGCGCCTGACCCATCAAACTGCAAGGTGTTTTATCGAGAGAATATTGGTTGGGGGAAAGCCCCATTTGTGACTAAAACCACTAGCGGATGCTAGCTAAATCTCTTTGTAAACTAAGACAGGCGCGGTTTAGTTTTGACAAGATGATTAAGAGAAATGCTCCCGCATGACCGCCGTCATAAACCCGTGATCCAACACCCCCGCACTTTCTCTTACACTGTGCATCGCCCACATCGGGTTCCCCACATCCACCGTCGGCATACCCAATTGCGCTGAAAGAATCGGTCCGATGGTGCTACCACAGCCTAAATCCGTACGGTGTGCATATTGCTGATAAGGGACATCTGCCTTTTCACAAAGCGCAATAAAATGAGCAATCGTTTCGGCATTACTGGTGTAACGTTGGTTGGCATTCACTTTAATCACTGGGCCTTTGTTGACCATGACATGGTGATCTGGCTCATAGGCACTAGGATGGTTAGGTAGATAAGCATGCGCCATGTCAGCACTGATAAAGAAGCTATTCGCATAGCCGCGTAGTTTGTCTTCTTCACTCGTGTCAGTAGTGATACAAATGCGTTGCAGTATGTCTAATAAAAAACTACCGCCTGCGCCTGTGGCACTTTCGCTACCAACTTCTTCGTGATCAAAAAAGGCCGCTATGCAGGTTGATTCAGGATTGTCAGCGGCCAATAGCGCTTCCAAAGCAGAATGACATGAGGCTAAATTGTCTAATTGACTGTTGGCATAAAAAGCTTGGTTTTCACCCCAAAAAGCACCTTTTTGTGTGTCAAAGATTTGTACATCCCAGCTGATGATTTTTTCTGGTTCAATTTTGAGCGGTGCGGCTAGTGCACTGGTTAATGCTTTGTGTGCAGCCTCTGTATCAGGCGCAAAACCAAAGATCAGCGGCAGCTGTGTTTGTTTGTTTAAGTGTAAGCCTTTGTTATTCACCTCACGGTTCATGTGAATAGCAAGATTAGGTAAACGAACTGCTGACTCGTCTAATTTAACTAAGTGTGTTTCAAAGCCTGTTTTGGTTTTGACCGTCACACGTCCAGCTAGGCTTAAATCTCGGTCAGTAAACGTGGCTAAAATTGGCCCACCATAGACTTCTACGCCGAGTTGGTTGAGGCCTTCTTTACTGGTAGCGGCTTTGGGCTTGAGGCGTAAGCCGGGGGAATCTGTATGTGCACCGACAATTTTAAAGCCTGACTCGGCAATGGGTTTGCTACCGACGACAAAAGCAATGATTGAGCCGCCATCACGCACGACATAATATTTCCCACGCTTGCCGAAGTCCCAGCGCTGGTCTTCTAACAAGGGCCTAAAACCATTGGCTTTTAATATTTCAGCAGTATGGCTGACTGCATGCCAAGGGCTTGGGCTGGCATCAATATAATCCAATAAATCTTGTACTTGCTGTTTGGCTTTATCGGTGATGTTGCTCATGGTTTTAAACCCAATCTTTATCGATTAAAAAATCCGTGTAGAGTTTTGCTTCATCGCTATCGGCTTGTGGTTGCCAGTCATAGCGCCATTTGACGATTGGTGGCATTGAGAGCAAGATGGACTCAGTGCGGCCATTAGATTGCAAACCAAACAATGTACCGCGATCAAAGACTAGGTTAAATTCAACATAGCGTCCGCGACGATATTGTTGGAAATCGCTTTCCCGTTCGCCATATGGCATGTCTTTGCGCCGTTGCACAATGGGTAAGTAAGCATTCACAAAGGCATCGCCCACTGCTTGTAGCATAGCAAAGCTATTGGCAAATCCACCTTTGTTATAGTCATCAAAAA
>CAZCBF010000247.1:0-2377 GCA_964496895.1 uncultured Methylophilaceae bacterium
GTTATGACACGGTCATCAATGGCTATGGCACCCATTTAGGCGGTTCGTACTCTGGTATGCGCTATGAATTGGGTGATGATGTTAAAGCGCTGGGCGTGAATGGCCGTGCAAAAGAGGGTAGTGTGTGGTTAAGGCATCCCATCACGCGATCAAAAACGCATAATCTATTTGGTCAAATCCAGTACACACATAACGACCTTGAAGACCGTGTCAAAGCCAACAATAGCCAAAACGATCGCGAGATTAAAGATGTGACGTTTGCACTAAATGGCGATATTCAAGACCGTTTTCTCAATAGTGGTGTGACCAGCTGGCGCGTAGCTTATACGCGTGGTGATGTTGATTTTAATGATGCTCAGGCTGAGCTCAATGATAGCTTAAGTGCTAGAACAGGCGGCAACTTCAGCAAGTGGTCATTAAACGTTAATCGCTTACAACGCTTGACCAATAAAACAAACTTATGGGCCTCTTTTACCGCGCAAAAAGCCAATGATAATTTAGACTCAGCGCAAAAAATGGTCTTCGGTGGGCCGTTTAGCGTGCGGGCTTATGATACAGGTGCGGTATCAGGTGATAACGGCTATTTATTGAGCTTGGAGCTACGTCATCAATTAAGTCAGTCACATGGTAATTGGCAGGTAGTTGGCTTTGCGGATGTTGGCCGTGTCGAAGTCAATGAAGACAAATGGGCAGGCCTGACAGGCAAAAACAAAGACACACTCAGTGGTGTTGGTGTTGGCCTAAACTGGCATAACTACAAAAACATATCGGCCAAAGCACAACTTGCCACCTCAATTGGCAGTAGCTCAGAGCTCACTGAAAGTGCGGATAAATCCATTGCTTGGGTAGAGGTCAGCTATAACTTTTAGCGAAACACGCTAGCGACATTTTGTAGTCTTGCTTTAAGCAAGGCTGTTAAACTAACGGCCAATGAGACATTTATTGGCCGTTTTTTTTGTATTGCTGTTGAGTGCTTGCGATCTTAATTCACAATTACTGCAAAACATTTCTACTCAGCAAGTTGCGCAAACCGCGCCTATTCATTTTGCAGTCGCGCAAGCCCCGCGCAATTTAGACCCACGCTATGCCACCGATGCTGCTTCAGAGCGGGTCAATCGCTTACTTTATCAGCCCTTGATTGACTTTGATGCTGCCGCACAGCCAGTCGCCAAATTAGGCACTTGGCAATGGCTGGATGATACGCATATTCGCTTTACGCTAAAGCCTAACTCCGCAGACTTTCACAACGGTAGCCCGTTAACCTCACAAGATGTCAAAGCAACCTATGACTCGATCCTCACGGCAGTCAATACGCCACATGCCGCGGAGTTTAGTAATATTGCCGACATTACGCTGATTGATGCACAGCAACTCGACTTTTTACTCAAAGCACCTGATCAAGACTTTGTCGCAAAGCTCATCATCGGTATCTTGCCTAAAGCCTTAATTGATCAAGACCATGATTTTTCCAGACACCCTGTGGGCAGTGGCCCTTTAAAGCTCAAAAGCTGGGATAAAACGCTGAATTTAGAACGAGTCAGTGATCAACAGCAAGTCATCATTACTGAGGTCAAAGATCCAACCGTACGTGTGCTGAAGCTTTTGCGCGGTGAGATAGATTTCTTGCAAAGTGACTTGCCACCAGAGTTGGTGAAGTTTATGCAGCAACAAAAACAGCTGTCAGTCAAAACAGGAAAAGGCGCCAACTTCTCTTATATTGGGTTTAACTACAAAGATAAGTATCTAAAAAATGCTAAGATTAGAAAAGCGATTGCACATGCAGTCGATGTGCCTGCGATGATTGATGCCATGATGATCAAGGGGAGTGTGCAAGCAGGCGCGGTGCTACCGCCTAATCATTATGCGGGAAATGCTAGCTTAAAACCCTATGCCTATCAGCCTGAGCTAGCCCGCAAACTCTTAAAACAAGCAGGCGTTGCGTTGCCACTCAAGCTAGTCTACAAAACCTCTACAGATCCACAACGCGTGCGGCTGGTCACCATTATGCAGGCGCAAATGCGCGAAGCAGGGATTGAATTAAGGATTAAGAGTTTAGATTGGGGTACTTTTTTTGAGGATGTGAAACAAGGCAATTTTCAGCTCTATGGCCTGACTTGGGTCGGGATTAAAAGACCTGACATTTACACCAAGGTATTTCATAGTCAATCTACACCGCCTAATGGTCTAAATCGAGGACGTTTTGCGGATGAAAACATTGATGCTTTATTGATAAAAAAAGATTGGCAAGCAGCTACAGCGGCCATTCACCAAGCGTTACCTTATTTGCCACTCTGGTATGAAGGACAGTTTGTTGCCGCACAAAAACGCTTGATGATTCAAGCGCCTGCGGTGGATGGTAATTGGGATCAGCTAGCGA
>CAZCBF010000248.1:0-2374 GCA_964496895.1 uncultured Methylophilaceae bacterium
TCAGGAATATTCAGTAATGTGGCCAGTTTTGGCGGATCAAAGAAACTCACCCAACCCATGCCAATACCTTCTGCACGTGCAGCCAACCAAATATTCTGTATCGCACAGCTCACAGAGGCTAAATCCATTTCTGGAATGGTGCGACGACCAAAAATATGTTCTTCACGATGATCACAAAGCGTAGCGACTAATACCTCACCGCAATCCAATACACCTTCAACTTTCAACCGCATAAATTCAGCCATTCGGGCAGTATTTTCATATTCGCCAATGGCTTTTGCAGTATGTACACGCTCTTCTTCCACTTGTGCGTGAATCGCTTGTCGCATGTTGGTGTCAGTAATACGAATAAACCGCCAAGGCTGCATCAGGCCAACACTAGGCGCATGATGCGCCGCTTCTAGCAAGCGTTGTAAGATTTCCGGTGCGATGGGTGTCGGTAAAAAATGTCGCATATCGCGACGCTCGGCAATCACCTTATAAATCGCGGCTTTATCATCATCTGAATAACTGTGTTGGCTCATTTTCTACTCAACAAAATGGATAAAAAAAGCCGTGCAGCAAACGCTAGCACGGCTTTTATCTTAATAAAGATTTATACAGTGCGAATACTTGGTTGTAAGCCCAACTGCGGTAACGCTTTTGCAATCGCCCAATAAGCGATGACATACAGCATGGTGTATCCCAAATAGCTAGGCAAATATTCCCAACCATGCTGGATTGAGGCTAATAAACCCGCATCAGGGAATCGGCCTGAAAACAGATAATAACTTTGTGTAGAAATCACAAAAGCAAGCGTTGCAGCAATCGCACTGACTACCGCAAACTTAGCTAAAGATTTTTCCTGATTAGCTAACCAGACACCTGCAAACCACATGACAGCATAAGTAGGGAACATACCCCAATAACCATCCGTAATACAGAAGGCCTGTAGGCTATCGACAGCAGCGGCGCCAAAATCAATTACCGTGGCTAAAGCAGCGAACAAGATTAACCAAGCCCACTTTCTGAGTAACAGACCACCAATTAAAAATATTGCTAAACTTGCGTCTGGTAGAGCAATACTAGTCAGCACATGACTACCTCTGGTTAGCAGCATTAAAAAAGCCAACACACCGATAATAAAAAGTTGTTTTACTGAGTCAAACATTTATCTATTCCTTCAAATTTTATAGCATCATACCACTGAAATGCTCGCTTAAAAAACGTACTCAGCTTGCTAGTTTGAATCCCACCGCAAGTTGACAAATAAATTACTGCCAGCAGTGTTGTATGGTGTATTACCATCCATTGCAAGCACATACTCTTTATTCAATGCATTATTTAATCTTGCTTGTAATTTCCACTGTGAGTTAATGCTGTAATCTGCCGTTAAGTTGAGTAAGCCATAACCTGCTAAACGTTGTGCATTAGCAGGATCATTGTAACGGTGACTGCTTAACATTAGCTCAGAACCCACGCGCCAGTTTGTCCCTTGGTAAGCAAGGTTTACTTTAGCAATACGCTGAGCGCGTCTGACTAACAAAGTATCGGTATCTTCAGTTTTAGGCGATTGAATATCTGCACTGGCATTAATTTGCCAAGGACCTGCGACATGCTTAGCTGAAACAGTAAGCCCCTTCAATATTGCTTCGTTAGCATTGAATGGCAAAAAGTTTTGATCCAAAGCAATCAAGTCTCGTACCTTGTTACGATACGCTGTCAGGCTCAAGCTAGTGTTATCAAGCTCGTAATGGACGCTTGCTTCGATATTGCGTGATTTTTCAGGCGATAAATCTGGATTGCTAGTAGCAAAGCCAAAATATGACGGAAAGTACAAGTCATTGAATGTCGGCGCTCTAAAGGCTTTTGCCCCACTCACATAAGCACGAATAGCATCTGTAAACTGATAACCATAGGCCAGCCCACCTGTATGCTGGGTACCAAAGCTAGAGTTACGGTCTTGCCGATAACTCGCATGGATCGTGTGGGCATCAATATTGGCTAGATAACTCAGCACATAACCATTATTTATACGTTTCGTATTGGTGAAATTAGAGTCAGCACCTGTCTCTTGCAAGTTTGAGTCAACTTCTTCTTCCAATCTATCGAACATCAAGGTCAGTGTACCCACGTCTAGTTTGACATCGTTTTGCCAATTGATTTGACGCTGCGTCGTATCGAAACGGCTCGCAATAGGCGCACCAAACTCATCCGTACTCTTTAATTTATCAACGGTGTAACCGATACGAAATTTTGATAGCCAGTTGGCTGTGATTTGATTGGCACTGAGCACGCTTAAGACCTGTTGCTTCATCTCAGCTCGCGAGTCAAAGTCAGTACCGTTAAAACGATTGTCAAATTGCGTATCACCCTCACTATTCAAAATACTCAC
>CAZCBF010000249.1:0-2362 GCA_964496895.1 uncultured Methylophilaceae bacterium
CAAACTCAAATACACCCACAGGGCCATTCCACCACGACCGTGCCAGCTTTTTTGATGATGTCGACTAGCTCTTGTGCAGAGTTAGCACCAATATCAAAAATCATGTCATCTTCTGCCACGGCATCTGCTGCTTTCTTAATCGCTGGCTCATTGGCATCAAACTGTTTTGCACACACAACATCCGTTGCAATCGGCACACTCGCACCACGTGCAGACATTTTATCCATCAACGCTTTAGCCGTTGGCACCAAGTCGTTTTCACAAAGCGATTTACCCACCTCATGACCCGCTGCTTTTAAGAAAGTATTGGCAATACCACCGCCAACGACCAATTGATCGACTTTCTCTGACAAGCTTTCTAATACGGTTAACTTAGTCGATACCTTAGAACCACCCACAATCGCCACCATAGGGCGTGCAGGGTCTAACAACGCCTGACTTAGCGCATCCAACTCTTGGCTGAGTAATAAGCCCGCAACTGCCACTGGTGCATACTTAGCAATACCATGTGTACTCGCTTGCGCGCGATGGGCAGTACCAAAAGCATCCATCACAAACACATCACAGAGTGCTGCGTATTTTTTAGACAAATCATCATTGTTTTTCTTCTCACCGACATTAAAGCGGCAATTTTCTAGCAAAACCACTTCACCGGCGGCTACTTCAACACCATTTTCAACCCAATCTTTAACCACCTTTACTGGCTGGCCTAGTTTCTCTGCCAACACATCTGCCACAGGTTGCAATGAGTTTTCGTCTGAATACACACCTTCTTCTGGGCGACCTAAATGAGAAGTCACCATCACGGCTGCACCTGCACTTAAGGCGTGCTGGATCGATGGTACTGAAGCAGTAATACGTGCATCAGAGCTTACCTTACCATCAGCTACTGGTACGTTTAAATCCGAACGGATAAACACGCGTTTACCCTGCAGATCAATATCTGCCATTTTTGTAAAATTCATACCTATTCCTAATTTCTCTTCAACTATTATCAAAAAGCCACCATATGTAAAGGTGGCTTTTTTACTGCTATACGTGCTATTTACTTACATGCTGCACAAGACGCATCAGGTTACAGGTATACCCAAACTCATTGTCATACCATGCAACCAGCTTAACAAACGTTGAATCAAGCATAATGCCTGCACCTGCATCAAATACACTAGCAAAACTACTGGTTCTAAAATCTGTTGATACGACTTTTTCGTCGGTGTAACCTAACACATTCTGCAATGATGTCTCAGAAGCCTCTTTCATCGCCTGAGAGATCGCGTCATAGGTGGTCTCTTTATCAAGCTCAATGGTTAAATCCACCACAGAAACATCTGATGAAGGCACGCGCATTGCCATACCAGTCAATTTTTTATTCAACTCTGGAATCACTCTACCTACTGCTTTTGCAGCACCTGTGCTCGATGGAATAATGTTGTCATAGACACTACGACCACCGCGCCAATCTTTTTTAGAAGTGCTATCGACCACTTGCTGTGAAGCAGTTGAAGCATGGATAGTCGTCATCAAGCCACGCTTAATACCAAAGTTATCTTGCATAACTTTAGCCACAGGTGCCAGACCGTTAGTAGTACATGAAGCCGCAGAAACAATCGCCTGCCCATTATATAGCGCATGATTTACACCGTAGACAAACATTGGTGTTTCACTGTCTTTTGCAGGCGCTGATTGGACCACTTTTTTGGCACCATTATTAATGTGTGGTTGGCAATTTTCAGTGGTTAAAAACACACCCGTTGACTCGACAACCACCTCTGTACCAGTGGCAGACCAATCAATATTATTGGGGTCACGCTCAGCAGTGACATTGATTCTTTTACCATTAACAACAAGATCTCCATCATCAATACTGATCTCGGCATCAACACGACCGTGCACCGAATCAAACTTAAACATATACGCCATGTAATCGATATCATATGAACAATTAATTGATACGACCTCAATATCTGAAAATTCTTTTTCAGTCACTGCTGCACGCAATACTTGACGGCCAATACGGCCAAAACCGTTAATCCCTACCTTCACTGCCATTGTTTCTCCCTAGGACTTTTTCTCATTTACAATTTTTACATTTTATAATTATAAATGATTGACATAAAAAAAGCGCCTCACAAGTGAGGCGCTTTTCTTCTGTTATTAAACTAGTACTAAATTAAAGTACTGATTTAACAGTGTTTACTACGTTTTCAACTGTGAAACCGAAGTGCTTCATGACTTCGCCACCCGGTGCAGATTCACCAAATGTGTCGATACCCACAACAGCACCTTCTAAACCAACATACTTACGCCAGAAATCTGGGTGAGCAGCTTCTACAGCAACACGTTTAACACCTGGTGTTAATAC
>CAZCBF010000250.1:0-2352 GCA_964496895.1 uncultured Methylophilaceae bacterium
CATGATCGAAGCGGCGATCAAGTACGATAAAGCCGTACGGATTGGTGTGAACTGGGGTAGTTTGGATCAGGCTAAAATGGCAGAGATGATGGATGAAAATGCCAAGTCCGCTGAACCACAACCCACTGAAAAAGTCATGCAAGAGGCATTGATACAATCTGCCTTGGAAAGTGCGCAGCAAGCCATTGATATTGGTTTGTCCAAAAATAAAATCATCGTTTCTTGCAAGGTCAGCGATGTACAGGATCTGATTACGGTTTATCGAGAGCTGTCTAGTCGATGCCAATATCCTTTGCACCTTGGCTTGACTGAAGCGGGTATTGGGTCAAAAGGTATTGTGGCATCCACGGCTGCATTATCAGTACTGCTGCAAGAGGGAATAGGGAATACGATTCGTGTTTCACTCACCCCTGAGCCCAATGAGTCGCGAACCAAAGAAGTGGTGGTGGCGCAAGAGATTTTGCAAACCATGGGGATGCGCTCTTTTACACCACTGGTGACCTCATGCCCAGGTTGTGGTCGTACCTCATCGACTTATTTTCAAGAGCTGGCAATGGATATTCAGTCGTTTTTGCGTGAGCAGATGTCTGTCTGGCGTAATGATTACCCCGGTGTTGAAAGCATGAATGTGGCTGTGATGGGTTGCGTGGTCAATGGGCCGGGCGAATCTAAATTAGCCAATATCGGTATTAGTTTGCCAGGGACTGGTGAAGTGCCAGTTGCGCCGGTGTATGTGGATGGTGAGCGGACAGTCACGCTCAAGGGCGATCATATCGCAGAAGAGTTTCAAACGATTGTCGAGCAATATGTGAGTGATAATTATGCCGAAGGCGGTAAGTTACGATCAGATCATATTGTGATCCCAATCGTGCAAGCCTAATGCAACCTAATTTAACGCTGTAGCTATTCTATGTCTGACAAAAAAACTAAAAATCAAAAGTTTCAAACCATTAAAGGCTTTTACGATATTCTGCCTGAAGACACACCATTGTGGTTTAAGCTGGAAGATACTGCCCGAGAAATTTTAGGTCAGTATGGTTATCAAAATATCCGCATGCCAGTGGTCGAGCCAACAGCCTTATTCGTGCGCTCAGTCGGTGAGCATACCGATATTGTAGAAAAAGAAATGTATGCTTGGGAAGATGCGCTCAACGGCGACAAGCTGACCTTGCGACCAGAGGGGACGGCGGGCAGTGTGCGTGCCGTGGTGCAGCACAATCTCACCTATAACGCGCCGCAGCGACTTTGGTATGTTGGCCCGATGTTTAGGCATGAAAATGTGCAAAAAGGTCGACAGCGTCAGTTTCATCAAATTGGGGCTGAGGCCTTTGGCTTTGATAGCCCGCAAGTCGATG
The DNA here is from genome assembly GCA_964496895.1 of uncultured Methylophilaceae bacterium. Lineage (GTDB taxonomy): Bacteria > Pseudomonadota > Gammaproteobacteria > Burkholderiales > Methylophilaceae > Methylotenera. The sequence continues at coordinate 1,356 of CAZCBF010000250.1, forward strand.
CTGAGCAGATTGTGATGCTCGCGCGCCTTTGGGAAGCGCTAGGCATTAAAGATGTTGCACTCGAAATCAATACGATTGGTGATGCCGAAGAGCGTGCTGTTTATCGTGAGCAATTAATCGCTTATTTTGAGCAACACCTCGATGTGCTGGATGAAGAGGCTAAGCGCCGATTGCATACCAATCCATTACGTATTCTTGATAGCAAAAATCCAGCCATGCAGGCTGTCTGTGAACAGGCGCCTAAGTTGATTGAGACTTTAGGTGAAGATTCCAAAGCACATTTTGAGGCGGTTTGTGATCTACTGAAGGCCCAAGGTATTGCTTATACGATCAATGCGCGTTTGGTGCGCGGTTTAGATTACTATAATCGGACTGTCTTTGAATGGGTGACGACTAAGCTAGGTGCGCAGGGTACGATAGCTGGTGGTGGGCGCTACGATACGCTGGTAGAGCGCATTGGTGGTAAACCAACGCCTGCCTGTGGTTTTGCAATGGGCTTGGAACGTATCTTTTTACTCATGCAGGCATACGAGATTAGTGCGGAGTCAGTGCTGGATGTTTATATCATCAATGTCGGTGATGCTGCGCAGGCGATGGCTTTTGCTACTGCTGAAACGCTGCGCGATGCGGGCCTGCAAGTGGTGCTCAATAGCAATGCTGGTAGCTTTAAATCGCAAATGAAAAAAGCAGATAAAAGCCAAGCAAAAGTTGCTGTGATTATTGGCGATGATGAGGTGGAGCAGGGCGTCATCAGTATTAAAGGCTTACGTGAAAGTATCAACCTGCCGCAACTGCAGTGTGATGTTGCGACTGCAGTGGCCAAAATACAATCTGCGATTAAAAAGACCAGTAGTACTTAGTGGCACTTTGTAGGTAGCTAATGGTCAATGCTATTATGTTTCAAGTGACAGATTAAAGCATATTGATTTATGACTGAGCCAATTCTAGCTATCAATGATTTAACGATTACACCTACTAAGGATACCTCGCAGCATTT
>CAZCBF010000251.1:0-2348 GCA_964496895.1 uncultured Methylophilaceae bacterium
CGACTGACACCAACCCGCTTGCCGCAGACCCGGCAATCATGATTGCAAAGTACAAAGATAGCTTTGCTTTTGGTATTCGCTTACTGACAAAAATCACAGACAAAGTGTTTGTGTGTAAAGCGGCTGATACCGATATCCAAGTACCCGAAATAAATCAGGTTCAGGTAGAAAGCTTTAGCGGTGTACACCCTGCAGGCAATGCAGGCACACACATTCACTTTTTAGACCCAGTGAGCAACAGTAAAACTGTTTGGACTATTGGTTACCAAGACGTGATTGCGATTGGTGAGTTGTTTGTCTCTGGTGAACTGTTCACAGACCGCTATGTATCGCTTGCTGGCCCACAAGTGAAACAACCTAAACTCATCAAAACACAAGTCGGTGCCAGCTTGACTGATTTAACCGATGACGCTTTGCTTGAAGGTAATAACCGCCTCATTTCAGGCTCAGTCTTTGGTGGTAGAACAGCCAACAACACGTTTGCTTACCTTGGTCGCTATCATTCTCAAGTCTCTGTCATCTTAGAAGGTGATGATAGACAAGTCTTGCATTACCTACGCCCTGGTTTTAATTATTTCTCAACGTTGGGCATTTATGTTTCCAGCTTGTTTAAAAACAAAAAATTTGCGTTTACCACAACCACCATGGGCAGTGAACGCGCCATGGTACCCGTAGGTGCTTATGAAAACATCATGCCACTGGATATCCTGCCTACACAGCTATTACGCGCGCTGATTGTCGGAGATACAGACATGGCGCAAAAGCTCGGTGCATTAGAGTTAGACGAAGAAGATTTAGCATTATGTACCTATGTTTGTCCTGGAAAATATGAGTATGGGCCATTGCTCCGAGACAATTTAACGCGCATAGAGATTGAAGGGTAGAACATGGCTGGTTTAAGAAAAGTCCTGGATGACATCGCGCCACACTTTCACAAAGGTGGCAAATTTGAAGGCTTGTATGCCTTATACGAAGCAGTAGATACCATTTTTTATCGTCCTAGTGACGTCACCAAAACGACCTCACATGTGCGCGATGGTATCGATCTCAAACGGATGATGATTACGGTTTGGTTGTGTACCTTCCCTGCTATGTTTTATGGCATGTTTAATGTGGGTTTACAGGCCAATACCATCATGGCAGACATGGGCATGGTAGAAGCCGAAGGCTGGCGCCACATGATTATCTCACTGTTCGCAGGGTATGACCCCAGCAGCATTTGGGACAATATGATTCATGGGGCGGCCTACTTCTTGCCAATATACCTGGTTGTTTTCGCAGTAGGTGGCTTATGGGAAGTGTTATTTGCCATGGTGCGCGGACATGAAGTCAATGAAGGATTCTTTGTCACCTCAGTCTTATTTTCCCTCTCCTGCCCGCCGAGTTTACCGCTCTGGCAAGCCGCATTGGGGATTACCTTTGGCGTTGTCATTGCGAAAGAAGTCTTCGGCGGCACGGGTAAAAACTTCCTCAACCCAGCACTGGCTGGGCGCGCGTTTTTATTCTTTTCCTACCCGGCCTATATGTCTGGCGATGCCGTTTGGACAGCAGTTGATGGCTACACCGGTGCAACCGCACTCTCACAAGCCAATATCGGCGGCGTGGCTGCCTTAGAGCAAAACGTTGGTTGGATGAACGCCTTCATGGGTAGCATTCAAGGCTCTGTTGGTGAGACCTCAACCTTAATGATCTTTATTGGTGGTGCAGTTTTATTGCTCACCCGTATCGCCTCATGGCGCATTATGGCTGGTGTGATGCTAGGCATGATTGCCACCACATTATTACTTAACTCAGTAGGCTCTGAAACCAATGAAATGTTTAACGTGCCTTGGCACTGGCATTTAGTCATGGGTGGTTTTGCCTTTGGTATGGTGTTTATGGCGACCGACCCTGTGTCTGCCTCCATGACCAACAAAGGTAAATGGTATTTTGGCGGCTTGATTGGTTTAATGGTGGTGCTGATTCGCGTGGTTAACCCCGCTTTCCCAGAGGGTATGATGCTCGCGATTTTATTTGCCAACCTCTTTGCACCTTTAATCGACCACTTTGTGGTCCAAGCAAATATCAAACGGAGGATCGCTCGTGGCTAGTGAAACCCAACGTACCTTAACCGTTGCCTTAACACTGTGTATTGTTTGCTCGGTGATTGTTTCAGCAGCAGCGGTATTGCTCAAACCCTTACAAGTCGCAAACAAAGAAAAAGACTTTAAAGTCAATATCTTAAAAGCTGGCGGCCTATATGAACAAGTGGCCACTGGCAAAACAGTCGATGAAGTGTTTGCGCAAATCACACCTAAACTAGTTGATTTAAATGCGGGTAAATATTTTGACGGTCTCCCTGTCGACAG
>CAZCBF010000252.1:0-2344 GCA_964496895.1 uncultured Methylophilaceae bacterium
TTAGGATAGAGTTTGCGGTTCATGCCTGCGAGCTGAAATTCATACTCAAAATCACTGGCAGCGCGCAAACCACGGATCACCATTTGTGCGCCTTGGTCTTGCACAAATTGCATGAGCAAACCATCAAAGCCCACGACCTTGATATTGGGCATATCAAAAGCAGCTTGCGCTAAGGCCACCCGCTCTGACAAGGTAAACAGCGTTTGCTTATTGGTGCTGCCTGCCACTGCGACAATGACTTGGTCAAATAAGTTTGCCGCACGGCGAGCAATATCCTCATGCCCTAAGGTGATGGGGTCAAAGGTCCCTGGGTAGACGGCAATTAATGATTTACTAGCAGACATAAGGGCATTCTACTGGTTAGCGGTGTTTAACTGCAATAAATGATAATGCACATTACCCGCTTTTTTCTGCTTTATGATTTGCCATTGCTGATTCAGCAGAGGCTCATCGAGTGCAAATTCAGCTTCCACATAGACTAAGCCTTCTGGCGCGAGATGTGGCGCAAGCTTGGGTAATAGCCTTTCTACCCAGCCTTGGTTAAACGGCGGATCAAAGAAGATCAGGTCATAGCGCTGTGTGTTGTGTATCAAGAAATGTTGCGCATCTTGATTGAGCAGCGTGGCCTTATCAGCTTGTAATTTTTGTTTGTTTTGCTGAAGCGCTTTAAAGGCAACTTTTGAAAACTCGACTAATGTTGCCTGACTAGCCTGTCGAGAAAGGGCCTCAAACCCAATGACCCCGGTGCCAGCAAAGAGATCAAGGCATGCATGACCAGTAAGATCTTGGCCTAGCCAGTTAAAAAGCGTTTGGCGGATGCGATCAGCGGTCGGACGTAAACCATCTACATCAGGAAAGCTGATCATGCGACTGCGCCACTCACCTGCACTAATTTTTACGTTATTTTTGTTTAATTTTGCCATATTGGGCCAATAGAGCTATATCCTATATCTCTCAGTTGATTATACAATTGTTTGCAACTGAAATTGAACAGAAGTTCATTTCAACAATGCCTACCATTAAATACCAAATACGGGCTAACTACTACCACTGGAGTACACACAAATGATTGATAGTCTAAAAATGTATTTTAATATTGTTGGTTTGAATGGCATGACGCTCGCTATTAAAAGTCAATTACTCAAACAACGCGCAACCTTTGATAAATATTGGCAAAACTGCCCTCACCCCATCAGCCTTAGATTACCTGGCTCTGATGTGTATACCTACGAGCAAATTTTCTATGATGAGGAATACAAGTTTAAGACCAAGCATGATCCCGAAGTGATTATTGATGCTGGTGCAAACATTGGCCTGACAGCGATTTATTTTGCTAATAAATACCCGAATGCCAAAATTATAGCCATTGAGCCTGATAGCGGCAATTTTGAAATGCTTAAACAAAACGTGGCCTTTTATGAAAATGTGACGCCAATCCAAGGTGCGCTTTGGCATAAAAATGAACAAATCAGCTTAGTTGACCCAGGCTTGGGTGAATGGGGCTTTATGACTGAAGATAACGAAACAGCGAAAAACATCTCTGCCACGTCGCGTCATTTGGTTGAGGCTTATACCGTGGATAAAATCATGGAGATGTTTGATCTAGACCGCGTTGATATCTTAAAGATTGATATCGAAGGTGCTGAGAAAGAAGTCTTCTCAGATACTTCGGCTTGGATTCATCGTGTGGATGCGATCATTGCAGAACTACACGAACGCATGAAACCGGGTGCTAACCGTAGCTTTTATAACGGCACGAATGGTTTTGATCAAGAATGGCAGCGTGGTGAGAATGTGTTTTTAGTCCGCCGTGATTGCCTAACGATTGCGGACTAAGCTTTGTTTGATACAACAGCCAACTAAAGACTAGTTGGCTTCATCACCCACAATCACTGTCACCATTTTTTCTGGGTTTAAGTGTTTTTGAAAAGCGGCTTTGATTTGCTCAGTGGTAATAGCGGCGATCTTGTCGTTATAGGTTTCGAGATAATCCAACGGCAGATCATAAAAACCAATCACGCTTAAATAGCTGAGGATCTTTTTATTGCTGTCTATCTTCATTGGAAAACCACCAATAATATTCGCCTTAGCCGCCGCTAACTCTTCTGCTGTCACGCCGTTATCGATAAAGTCGTTTAGCGTTTTTTTGACTAGGCTCAAGGCTTCATCAACTTGTGTTTTTTTAGTCTGAAAATTAATTAAAAACGGCCCGCGTTGTTTTCTCGGTGAAAAATAGCTGTACACACTGTAAACCATGCCTTTTTTCTCACGCACTTCTTCTGTCAAGCGCGAGACAAATCCGCCACCACCTAAAATATAATTACCAACGGACAACGCTAACAAA
>CAZCBF010000253.1:0-2325 GCA_964496895.1 uncultured Methylophilaceae bacterium
TTGGCACTGGCGTGTTCATTTCCGCGGCATGGTTGGCATAGTTTTTACCAACACAGATAACTTTAGCTGTTTCAGAAATGGGTAGACTCATGATAAACCTCTTATTTACTTTGTTAATAAATGAGCAGTACTAACTCTATTTTAATTCAGTACTTCTTTTAAATATTTGGCAGTGTGCGTTCCGCTCTCAGCGACTTCTTCTGGCGTGCCTTCTGCAACGATTTGACCGCCGCCAGCACCACCTTCAGGACCAAGATCGATGATCCAATCTGCTGTTTTAATCACATCAAGATTGTGTTCAATAACAACGATGGTATTGCCTTGATCTCGCAGTGTGTAAAGCACTTTTAATAATAACTGAATATCAGCGAAGTGTAAGCCTGTTGTTGGCTCATCAAGGATATAAAGCGTTTGACCAGTGTCGCGTTTTGATAGTTCTTTTGCAAGCTTAATACGCTGAGCTTCACCACCTGATAGCGTTACTGCACTTTGACCTAATTTAATATAACCTAAACCAACCGCCATTAAAGTGTCTAACTTACGCTTGATATTTGGTACAGCGCTAAAGAACTCCGCACCGTCTTCAACGGTAAGGTTCAAAATATCGTCAATTGTTTTACCCTTGTAATGAATATCTAACGTTTCACGGTTATAACGTTTGCCTTTACACACATCACAGGCAACATAAACATCTGCCAAGAAGTGCATTTCAACCTTGATAACGCCGTCACCCTGACAAGCCTCGCAACGACCGCCTTTGACATTAAAAGAGAATCTTCCTGGTTTATAACCGCGAGCTCGCGCCTCTGGTGTTTCTGCAAGCAATTCACGAATAGGAGTGAATAAACCTGTATAGGTAGCAGGGTTTGAACGAGGCGTACGACCAATAGGGCTTTGATTGATATCAACAATCTTATCGATATGTTCAATGCCCTTAATTTCTCTATGCGTGCTAGCAACAATACGACTACGATTAATTGTTTGTGCCACAACAGGGTAGAGCGTGCCGTTAATCAGCGTTGATTTACCAGAGCCTGAAACACCTGTCACACAGGTCATTACGCCGATTGGAATTTTCACATCAACATCGTTCAAGTTATTCCCAGTGGCGCCTAAAATCTCAAGGAATTGATTCTTTTTAACTTTGTTTCGTTTCTCAGGAATCGCAATAGATTTTTTGCCAGATAAGAATTGTCCTGTGATCGACTTGTCATTATTGATGATTTCGTCGTATGTGCCTTCAGCAATAATATTACCGCCATGTACACCAGCGCCAGGGCCGATATCAATAATATGGTCAGCGTGGCGCATAGCATCTTCATCGTGTTCAACAACGATAACTGTATTACCCAAGTCTCGCAAACGAGTCAGCGTGCCGATAAGACGGTCGTTATCGCGTTGGTGTAGTCCAATTGAAGGCTCATCCAATACATACATCACCCCCACCAAACCAGCACCAATTTGTGATGCTAGGCGAATACGCTGAGCTTCACCACCAGACAAAGTGTCTGCTGAACGACTCAGGTTCAGGTAGTTCAAACCGACGTTAATCAAGAAGCCCAAACGGTCATTAATTTCTTTCAGAATCTTCTCTGCAATTTGTTGCTTAGCACCCGTTAGTTCTAGTTTGTTAAAGAACTCAAATGTTTCAGAGATAGGCAGAGCAGTTACCTCATGAATAGCCTTGCCACCAATAAACACATTACGTGGACCTTCGCTTAAGCGACTGCCTTCACAATCGGGACATTTTTGCGTGTTAATATATTTGCTTAATTCATCACGAACCGCTGAAGACTCTGTCTCATGATAGCGGCGTTCCATATTTCCAAGAATACCTTCCCACGTTGAAAGTTTTTCATATGGAGGACGACCAGGGCGTTGGTAAATGAATGTTATCTCTTCGTTGCCACTCCCGTTTAAGATAATGTCACGCATTTTTTCAGGAATGTCTTCAAAAGAAGCTTCAATATCAAAACCATAATGCTTAGCGACGCACTCGAGCATTTGATAATAATAAGTGTGGCGTTTATCCCAACCGCGAATCGCACCAGCTGCTACGTTTAGCTCAGCATCGAAAATGATTTCGTTGGGATCAAAGAATTTTTTTACGCCTAAGCCGTCACAACTACTACAAGCACCAGCAGGGTTGTTGAACGAGAATAGGCGAGGCTCTAGTTCTTTTAAACTGTACCCACAGATTTTGCAGGCGTATTTTGCAGAGAAAACTAATAGCTCCTCTTCTCCGTCTTCGTCTTTTGGTAAAACAGCAATCTGTGCCACACCATCAGATAATTCAAGTGCGGTTTCAAATGATTCAGCCATACG
>CAZCBF010000254.1:0-2323 GCA_964496895.1 uncultured Methylophilaceae bacterium
CCATCATAATCAGGAAGGCTTTCTTTTAATGTCACCTCATCCTTTAAAAGCGATTCTGCAGATTCACTTCCTTGGGCTTGTTGATCACTGGTAGTTGGCGCTCCTGATTGTGCATGCAAATCCTTAACTGCTTGTGAACCAATGAGTAGAGCGAGTTCATCATAATCAAGACCCATATGTTTTTTTAGTGACTCACCTGTTTGTAAGGTTAACGTCCGTAACCCTAGCGCGATACTAAACCGGCACTCTTCTTCATCAGACAGACCGTACATAATCCGGGTATTACAAAGCGTTTTACCCTTTCCTGTCGATGCCATACAAATACCAAAGAAGCCATATTTCATAGTATCATCTTTGATATTCTGAGCCGCTTTATATGCATTATCTTGCCATCCAAAGTCCTCCTGAAATTCTTCAGGTACCTTCTTTGTAAATGACCTATTAGATTTTAATGATGGTAATCCGCGCTTTAACTTAGGCAACTCTTGAGAAATTTTATAGGCATTGAGACCCACCGCTATATTGTGCTCGTCTAGCTTTTGCTTTCTATACTTTTGACCATTTTCATCTTTGTCAGTATTAGCATATGCGTGGTAATTTCTATCTTGAAATTCTGGGGTAGTCTCTATTTTTGAGGAATAATAGTGGTCTGCAAGCATGAGTGATAGGCGTGCTAAATGAGCAGTAAAATGCTGATTAAACCAATCTGACTCGAACATACGGGGACAATTTAAAACCTTTTTCGCACAGCAGCTAACTTGTGTTTGCCAGTGTGCGCTTTTAAAAGGAGTGCCATGAGGGAAAGACCAGTTTTGACTAAGGACACTTTGATCCCAATCGTCATTTAGACATTGGGGAGAATTCCAGCAAGCGTCAAAACTGACGTTTAGCCATTCATTTATATTTTCAAATGATGGCGGGTTGTCTTCATTTTTTGGATATTGCGGCAACTTATGGTGGGAGACGATTAACCATGCTACTAACTTCGCTATTATAGGAAGTTGTTGAAAAGGGCTAGCCGGAGTGACTTCTAAACCGTCCCTCAAAGGCATAAGGTCTTCAAGCATTCTTTCTTCTGCGGCATTATCAATATGAACAAGATCATTAAGCCAAGCTTTATCATCTCGATTGGCAACAAATGCCTGAAAAATTCTTAAAGAAACCCATTCATGCCTATAGGGTTCATAAGCCTTACCTTTAAAGTCGGGAAGTAACTTGCCCTGAAATAAAGCCATTGCCTTCCCAACATCATGAAATAAACCCGCTAAATTAGATAGCAATGCAATCACTTCAGTATTTAGAAAAAAACCTTCATCAGCATTGATAGCGTTTGCTGTTGTATTCACTGGTACTATGCCTTGTTGGTTAAACTTACTCCTCTGCCCCACTACCCACACCAACTCACTCCTAGAGCGCGAGCGTATCCAGTGGCAGCTTACAGCGGTATTTTTAGTAGCGGTTTTCCGCAGGGATTTTTTGACCGCAAGCAGGCCGTCTTGGGTGATCACTGTTTGCCAAGTGTTATCGCCTATACGGTCTGCGAAGGCATCGAGTACTTTACGGGTACGGTTGAGTGCCTTTTTTTCGCATTGGCTAACAAAGGTGACCATCATAATGTTGGTGCCCCTGCTTTTGGTGTCGCGCCGTAATATAACGCTGCCGCCTTGACTTGGTTAAACATAAAGTCCAACGCTTTACTATCAGTAAAGGCTTGTAGGCATTGTTGTCTAAACTCTTGTTCGGTTGCGCCTTCTTTGGAACAGATAAATGCCCATGGTAGTACAAGCGTATCTTTGATGAGGTCTGCCACATCGAACACCAAAGCACCACGTCGAGTTTTTCCGTGCATAACAGCAAACCCATGAGGGATACCCAGTACCCATAAAGTGGTTGCCGCTAAACCATAGGCTAGGTAATTACCGTGGTTGAGAAAGCTGTTCGCATCATCAAGCGGGTCTCTCTCACGGGTAAAGTCACCGTATTGGGTTTTCTGAGCGGCAAGTTTATAGAGTTTTTTAGTCAGCAAGGCCTCGGCCTGTAGTAGCTGGCTAGTGCTTAGGGCTGCGTTTATTTTTGTCGTATAATTTTTTAACTGATTTTGTAGTTCAGCATCTTCAGCCGTGAAACCATTGCTTTGTAAGTCTCGGTTTTTTGACCACATTGTTTGCATAAAGTCGATACGCGCTTCTTGAAACTGTTTAGCTATTTCTAAACGCTTATCATCATCAAACCAAAAGCTCATCCAACCTTGTAGATATTCGGTAGGCCGATATTCACTTTGCGGTGTTAGCCATTCTATTTCTGTTGCCATTAATAATGGTGT
>CAZCBF010000255.1:0-2313 GCA_964496895.1 uncultured Methylophilaceae bacterium
GCCTTCTGTTCATTAAATGCTGCTTGGCTGACGACTGTATGCATCTGTTTCATGAGCGCCATTTTGGTTTCATGTTTCGCCTGCATATTGGTTTTTTCAGCGTCAAAAATCTGTTTGATTTGTTCATGCTGCTGCTCTGATAGATCCAGCTTTGACAGCATATGCATTGGTCCATGCTTATGCATCATTGGGCCTTTAGGGTGATGCATGGCATGTTTATCGTGGCGATCACAATGCTCACCATTACCCGCAAAGCCCACTTGAATCAGTGCTAATGACAACAAACCCCCAACTACTAAAACTTTCAATGTTTTCATCTTTATGCTCCTGTTACGTTTCGTTATCACGTCTATTTAACGTGGAATCAATTGTGCGCTCAGTCGATGTTAAGTGCGGTTAATGCGTAGTAAAGTTAGGTAAAGGTCTAGCTTTAGAATTGATCTTGCATCGCAAATCATTATGATTAGACTGAAACGTGAATCTATTAAAGCTATGGATAAAATTTTATTAATCGATGACGACATTGAGCTCTCTGACATGCTCAAAGACTTTTTACAGAATGAAGGCTTTGAAGTCAGCACGGCTAGCAATGGCGAAACTGGGGCGCAATACATCATGTTGCAAAGTTTTGATTTGGTAGTATTAGATGTGATGATGCCTGGCATGAATGGCTTTGAAACGTTAAAAGTCATTCGAGAGCACAGTGAAATCCCAGTCATTATGCTCACGGCAAAAGGCGATGAGTCTGATCGTTTTGCCGGGCTTGACCAAGGCGCTGATGACTACGTGCCCAAGCCTTGTACACCACGTGAGCTGACAGCCAGAATTAAAGCCATTTTACGTAGGACAAAAAGTCAGACAGCGCAAGCAATAGATAAATCAATCACAATAGGATCGCTCAGCATATTGCCGAAAACAAGAAGAGCGCTCTGGCAAAATGAAATGATTCAACTCACCAGTGTTGAATTTAATATCCTGCACTTGTTATCACAGAGCGTCGGCAATGTTGTCTCTAAAGAAACTCTCTCAGAAAAAGGTCTGGGTAGGCCACTGACCAAGTTTGACCGCAGCATCGACGTACATATCAGTAGCATTCGACACAAATTAAACGCACTATCAGATGACGCACCAAAAATTGAAACCATTTATCGTATGGGCTATCAATTAGTCGAGATGAAATGAAGCGTTTATATTGGAAAATATTCGGTTTTTTACTACTCGCGCAATTCGTCACGATTGTGACCATTAGTAGCGGCTTTGTTTTACATCACCGCAATAACATCATGAATAGTGAGGGGGTGGAAATTTCTCCTCCTGCGCGCACCGTGATCCAATCTGCCAGTGCTGCAGCCCAACATGGTGGCAAACAAGCTTTAGAGGCTTTGCTCGAAGAGTGGCGATTTCAACACATGCCGCTGGTACTAGCCATTGATGCGAATGGTCAGGAGCTGCTCAATCGTAACTACTCAACACAAGCTTATGCGACTGCTCAATCTCTAGTAGCTAACAAAGCAACGCAAAGTGTGAATGCGATTACACTCAGCAATGGTGAAAAGATTACCTTATTTGTACCTGACACTGGCCGACACTTGCATAGGCCAAGGCATGCTGATGGCCCTGACCATCAACATATAGGACATGGCGGACCTCGACCGGCGCCTCCAGCATTATTGGAACGTGGTAGACCGCGAGTTCTGCCACTCTGGCCTATCATTGCCAGCACCCTTGTCAGTCTGGTCTTTGCTGCCATCATTGCTTGGTATTTTTCTAAACCGATTCAATTATTACATTCAGCTTTTTCTAAAGGTGCTAAAGGAGAATTAGACAGCAATGTAGCAGTAGAGATGGGCAATAGAGAAGATGCACTTTCTGACCTTGGTAAAGACTTTGACTCAATGGCAATGAGGTTAGGAAAGCTCCTTAAAGGCCAAAAAAGGCTGTTGAATCATGTCTCACATGAATTACGTTCACCTTTGTCTCGTATGCAAATAGCAATCGGTTTAGCCAAACAAAATCCTGAAAAAGTCCCAAACTCACTTGATCGCATCCAGCTAGAATCTGACAGAATGGATCAACTCATTGGTGAGCTATTGCAGCTATCCAGACTAGATTCAGGGGTGAGTGCTTTGAATAAAAAAACCGTTAATCTGAGTCACCTACTTCAAGACATGTTAAATGATGCCAGCTTTGAAGCAGCTGAAAAAAATATTACTGTTGAAGGCGAGATTAGTCCAAATTGCAATTTAAATTGTGATGCAGAGCTAATCTACCGAGCAGTAGAAAACATTATTCGCAACGCACTTAAATATACGC
>CAZCBF010000256.1:0-2287 GCA_964496895.1 uncultured Methylophilaceae bacterium
ACTCTTCTCCACAATATGTGGCGGAAGCGCTGGATAAGTATCCGAATCTAATAGAAGGCGCTAGTAATCCATATAGTGACTTCAGATCGGCTCAGCAAAACCGTACCCCTTTGGTTTATGTTGGCGGTAATGACGGTATGTTGCACGCCTTTAATGCCAGTGCGACCGGTGGCAATGAGGTTTTTGCTTACATTCCTAGTTTTTTAGTCAATAACCTACATACTTTGGCAGAAACGGATTACTCTCATTTAGCGTATGTGGATGCTACACCGACTATCCGCGATGTGTTCGTTAATGGGGCTTGGAGAACTTATTTGGTCGGTGGTGTTCGTTCTGGTGGGCGTGGTATTTACGTTCTAGATGTGACCAATCCTGCCACTTTAGCTAATCCTGCTAATGCGAGTAATATTGTTGAGTTTGAATTTATTGGTGACCCCTCACTGAGTGTAACAGCCAATTCTAATGCCGGCGGTGATGCTGATCTGGGCTTCACTTATAGCCGTCCACAAATTGCTAAAATGAATGACGGTAGCTGGGTTGCTATTGTAGCCAATGGCTATAACGCAGAAGGTGACGGCAGAGCAAAGCTATTTATTATTGACTTAGAAACCGGATCCGCAAGAGAGATTGATACCGGTGTTGGTAGTATTGCTAATGGCGATTGTAATGATTCTGCGAGTGATTGTAATGGATTATCTTCTCCAGCCATAGCCGATTTAGATGGCGACTTTTTAGTCGACAGAATTTACGCGGGTGACCTTCACGGTAATCTATGGGTATTTAATGTCGAAAGTACTAGTCCAGGTAATTGGGGTGTTGCCTTTAATGGAAACCCTCTGTTTAGGGCCTGTACAACTTCTTCATGCAGTAGTAATAATCGTCAGCCGATTACCACGAAACCAGAAATTGTTTTCCATCCTAGCCGACGCTCATCCGCGACGTCACCTAATATCTTGGTATATTTTGGTACAGGGCAATTTGTAGCGGAGAATGATGATTCTGATAATTCCTTACAGTCGTTTTATGGTGTCTGGGATGCAGGTTCATCAGATTCTACAAGTTCTTACGGTAACTTGGATAAAGGTGATTTACAGCAACAATCTTTTAGTAATAGTAGTGGTGTTATTGGCATATCCAATGAGGTGGTCGATTACTTAGTGACGAGTGAGTTTGGTTGGTATGTGGATATTAGTGTTCCCAGTCCTAACTTGTTTTTGGGCGGGCGTGTAGTGATTAACCCTGTGGTAATAGATAGAGTTGTGTTCTTTATTGTGACTATTCCGAGCGGCGAAATATGTAATCGTGACGGCGATTCCTATTTAGTTGCACTAGATAGTTATGATGGTTCACAAGTTGATTTTGATATTTTTGATACCGATGGTGATGGTATCCCCGACAGTGCTGCACCTGCTTCAAACCTTGGAGAGCCGGCTGTTGGTCTGGATTCCATTTCATCAGGAAATGAAGAAAACATAGTCATTACTGGCGCTGATGGATCTATTTCAATCGATAATATCAATACAGGTGCTTCTGTCCCTGTAGGTAGAAAGTCTTGGTCAATTCTTAAGTAGGAGGAATGATGATGAGAATATCAGCAATAGTACTTTTAAGTTTGTTTGTATCGTCTTCGGTGGTATTTGCAGCCGAGGTAATAACGAATGCTAAGCCAATGATAGTCGAATTCGTCGATAACCAAAATGGTGAGCTTGTTGTTAATGATCAAAAATATTATTTGCGTTTAAACACCAAGGTCAGTGATAGCGATAAACGTATTCTCAATCGCTACGCTTTGAAAGTGGGGCAGCGCGTTAAAATGAAAACCTCTTTTGAAAAAAAGAAATATCATGCAGATGCAATAGTGATAATCTCTAATTAGTTGGTAATATGATGGTGAATAAGCAACTGTTAAAAAATGTTTCTACTGTATCGTCAAGAGGCTTTACTTTAATTGAGTTAATGATTGTGGTGGCTATTGTGGCTATCTTGGCTGCAGTAGCAGTACCGTCTTATCAGGCTTTTGTTGAGGACGGACGACGTGCTGAATGTAAGGCTTTTGCACTGGACATCGCTTCTAGGCAAGAACGGCATTGGACACAAAATAACACTTATGCAAATGCGGGTAATTTTGTGGCTAATCTTTCAATGCCCAACGGTGCGCAAAGTGAAAATAGTTATTGCACAGCGACCACCACTGGCGGAAATACATTTACTATTACGGTCACAATGACACCTGCAGACAGCCAATGCGCGCCCGCGCGTCGCGACGAACCAGCGCGACATCGCCACA
>CAZCBF010000257.1:0-2262 GCA_964496895.1 uncultured Methylophilaceae bacterium
AAGAGATTAAATACCGCCAGCGTTATGTGGATTTGATCACTAATGAAAGCACACGTGATACCTTTAAAGCACGCTCAAAAGTGGTGGCCGCTATTCGTCAGTTTATGACCGATGAAGACTTCTTAGAAGTTGAAACGCCAATGCTGCATCCTATCCCAGGTGGTGCCTCTGCCCAGCCTTTTGTCACTCACCACAATGCGCTAGACATGCAAATGTTTATGCGTATTGCGCCTGAGTTATATCTCAAGCGTTTGGTGGTGGGTGGTTTTGATCGTGTTTTTGAAATCAACCGCAATTTTAGAAATGAAGGCTTAAGCGTTCGCCACAACCCAGAATTCACCATGATGGAGTTTTATGCCGCCTATACCGACTACAACTGGTTGATGGACTTTACTGAGGCATGTATTCGTGAGGCAGCGATTGCTGCCAAAGGGACGGCTGTTGTCACTTATGATGGTAAAGAGGTTGACCTAAGCAAGCGCTTTGAACGTTTAACCATTGTTGAAGCGATTCAAAAATATGCACCTAAATACACTTTAGCGCAATTAAATGATGCTGATTTCTTACGCGCTGAATTGATTAAAATGGGTGAGAAACCATTTGACCATGCTGGCCTTGGTGCCTTGCAATTAGCGCTGTTTGAAGAAACCGCAGAAAGCCAACTGTGGAACCCTACCTACATTATTGATTACCCAGTTGAGGTATCACCACTGGCGCGTGCATCTGATGCAAACCCAGAGATTACAGAACGTTTTGAGCTATTTATCACTGGCCGCGAAATGGCCAATGGATTTAGTGAGCTTAATGATGCCGAAGACCAAGCAGCACGCTTTCAAGCGCAAGTGGCTGCCAGGCGGGTGATGATGAGGCAATGTTCTACGATGCAGACTTTATTCGTGCTTTAGAGTATGGCATGCCACCGACAGGTGGTTGCGGTATCGGTATTGACCGCTTAGTGATGTTGATTACGGATAGCCCCAGTATTCGCGATGTGTTGTTGTTTCCCCATATGCGACCAGAGTCATAAGCCAGCCTAGGTTGAACGCTTAAAAGCCATCCTTAAAAGGGTGGCTTTTTTAATTTTCATTACGTAAGTGCAAGAATGGACTATGGTTACTTTTAATAAAAACATTAAATAAATGTAAAAAGAACTACTTAGTTTGTGGTTATTATAAATTTGCCACCAATGAAATAGTTCTGTGTCATAAATTTGTAATATTGGAACCCCACAATTGCGTTTTTAAAACGAAAATAGTCCTGTGGGAGAACATTTAATGAACTATAAATTACGTAATTTTGTTGCTGCAACAATTACTGGTTCTGTATTGATGAGCGTTGGTACAGCTGCCTATGCTGATGCTGCTTTTGATTTGGTGAACAAATTGGTCGAAAAAGGTATTTTGACTGATGAAGAAGCGATTGTTTTGATGAAAGCGAGTGAAGCTGACAAAAAAACAGCAGAGAAAAAAGTAGCACAAGCCATCACGAATAAGATCCCACTTAAAATTAGTCACGGTAAAAAAGGTTTCCGTTTTGAAACTGCAGATGGCAACTGGCAGACTAACTTACTATGGCGCTCGCAATTGCGTTTTACTACGCCATCAACAGGTGACCCACGTAAGCTAAGTAACTTTAATGACGATAGCCAAAACACATTCGAAGCGCGTCGTATTCGTATGAAAATTGGTGGCCATGCCTACCAACCTTGGTTGAAGTACTACTTTGAGGTTGACTTGCAACCAACGCGTGATTCAGACGATAGCAGTTCTAAGGCAAGCACACGCGTGATTGACTGGCGTGCTGATATTGCAAAATATGACTTTGCAACCTTACGTGTAGGTCAATGGAAAATCAACTACAACCGTGAGCGTGTCGATTCATCTGGTCGTCAACAATTCGTAGAGCGTTCAATCGCTAACCGTGAGTTTACGGTTGACCGTCAAGTGGGTGCGCAATTAACAGGCCGTTTGTTTAAAGGGTCTGCTGCTGATATGCGCTATGTTGCTGGTGTTTACACTGGTGAAGGCCGAGGTGTGCGTAACGACGACAACAACTTCATGACAATGGGTCGCCTACAATGGAACGTGTTAGGTCGCGAACTGAAATTTAGACAAACTGATGTAGAGTTTACGGAAAAGCCAACGGCTAGCATCTCTATTGCAGCTGCATCAAATACTGGTAAATGTACGCGTTGGTCATCTAGTGGCTGTGGCAACATTGATGGTTTCCAAAGTGCATCTAGCGCTGAAAACAACCAATATG
>CAZCBF010000258.1:0-2262 GCA_964496895.1 uncultured Methylophilaceae bacterium
GCTTGCCGTAGTGCCTTCCAGCCCTCCGCCTACAGGCACATGCCCAACCATGACTTGATAGGTATCTTTCATCATTTTATTATCGCTTACTCAACCTTTAACCTGGCAACATTATGCTGCTTATTACTTTCCAAATCTAACGCCTGCTTTTGGAAGCTTGCTTGCGCTTCGCTAGCATTGCCAATGGTTAGTCTAAACGGTTTCTGCACATCAATTGCTTGCAAACTATTGGCAGGTAACAACTGTTGAAAAACAGTTTTACCCAAAGCATCCTTTACACTTACCCAGCATTCACTCGTCGTTTTTACAACCAAGTCACCCGTATTGGCCATTAACGGCTTAACTGCCTCTGGTGCTGCATTAACTGTATCAACAACACTCTGATTCAGTGATGTTGCCATGTCCTCTTTTTTAACAGCGGCCTCTAACATCTGCTGATTAACCGTTAGCCTTGCAACACTGCCACGTGTATAAGTGGCTAGGTCGAGCGGCTTTTTTAAATACTGAGCCGTTGCCGCGCTAGCGTTACCGACTTTTAATTTAAATGGCGCACTGATATTAAAGCCTTGTACAGTGCCTGCTGGCAAAAGCGCCTCAAAGAATTTCTGGCCATCCATCGTTTTAATGCTGACCCAGCAAGCTTCTTTTAAACTAAGCACTAGTGGCTCTGAAGGAATACCGTTTAACGGCGCATCCACCACGGCTGACTCTGGTGAGCTCACGGCAGCATTATCAGCCTCAATAGCGCTAGCATCAACAATTTCGCCGCTAGAAGTAATCGCCTCATTTGGGGCTTCAGCCTTATTGATCGGTTGAGCAACCACCGCTGACTCGACGTTTGGTATTGCGTCGATTTCTTCAGTTGGTGCTGCAGCAATAGACACCGTTTCATTATCATTGATGGTCCAATCGCTAACATTATCCATATAGTAGACCCAGACCACCAAAAGCAACAACACGACCAAGCTTCCGAGAATATACATTAACCAAGGCGTCTGCTGCCTTGACTCAATCACCTTATTCAAGCTACTAGCCACAACGATTGAATTAGGATCTTGGTGTGGCACCTGCTCTCGATAGCTTTCAAGCAACGGCGCGCTATCGATCTCTAAAAATTTGGCGTAGCCTCTAATGAAGCCACGCGTAGTCACGGGCTCTGGCAGTAGCGCAAATTGATTTGATTCAAGGGCGGCGATTTGCGCTGGGCTTAAATGAATGGCATCAGCCACTGCCTGTATCGTGAGCTCTTTTGACTCACGCGCATGCTTTAAATTATCACCTAACTTCATCAACAAACCTTTCTAGACGTATTTCTAATCAAGACAAACCGCACTTAATTCGCTTGCCTTAATTCTAATGCCTCTTTTGAATTTGGAAAATCTCTTAACAAACTTCTTCGATACATGATAGCTAACGCCGATTGTTGATCTACTTGCGCCAGTTTCATACCCAAATACAAACCTCTTGCGGTGAGCTTTGCTTGCAACGCAGGCTGTAGCGTTTTCAATGCATTAGCCGCTTCGTTTTGTTTAAATTGCATCAATGCCAACTCATACGCAGCTGTAGAGGCAACTGGATCTATCTGTAACGCTTTTTTGAAAAACTCGCCTGCACGCGTTGCTTCCCCACCTCTTTTGGCACAAATACCAGCATTCGTATAAGCCGCTACAGGCGTAGAATACAGTGGATTTTTAACCGCTATCAAATACTCATCAATAGACGCGGCATAGCGGCCACGAGAACATAAAAAATTACCATAATTATTATGCGCTTCAGAGTTATTAGGCGCGATTGCAATCGCTCTTTTAAAATAACGATCGGCTGCTTTATCTTGCCTCAACGCAGCATTCACCAAGCCTAAGCCATTATAGGCAAACCCAAATGTAGGATCGATATTAGCAGCCTTCGAAAACTCTTCCAACGCGATTTCGTACTTCTTCTGCTGGAAGTAAGCCGCCCCTAAATCCGTATGCGCTTTTGCCCTAGCACGCACGGCAGTAGTATTTTGATCGCCTGCGACTGGTGGTCGCGTGGCACAACCTGAGAGCACCAAAAACACGACTAAGATAACAAGCGTCCACTGCGGTAAAAAACGGCTATTTTTCATTATTGCATCCTGATAGGTCTAGTGTTGCTTGTTTCAATGTCTTGATCATCTTGGCTATTGCTGTCATCTTGACTAGTGCGCCTCGTTCTGTCTCGCACCTTACCCGCCAATTGACCACAGCGAGATATGTCCCAAAAAGGAGTTGGGTTGATTAT
>CAZCBF010000259.1:0-2247 GCA_964496895.1 uncultured Methylophilaceae bacterium
GGGCGCGGTTGGGATGGGCATGTATCATCCTATTTATTTACAACGCGCACGTGAGGTTTGTTCGCGGTATGCGGTGCATTTAATCGTTGATGAAATTGCCGTAGGGTTTGGTCGCACTGGGACAATGTTTGCCAGTGAACAGGCGGGTGGCAAGGTCTCGGACATTGCGGATTTTGTTTGCTTATCTAAAGGCATTACTGGCGGCTATTTGGCATTAGCTGCGGTATTAACCACTGACGAAGTGTATGCCGCATTTTATGATGACAGTACAGCAAAAGGTTTTTTGCATAGCCATAGTTATACGGGTAATCCATTGGCGTGTAGTGCCGCATTAGCGACTTTATCTATCTTTGAAAATGAAGATGTCATCGCTAAGAATAAAGCTAAAAGCGCGCTAATATGGCAGAAGGTGCAAGCGCTTACTAACCTGCCAATCAAGCAAATACGCCAAAAAGGCATGATCACAGCTTTTGAGGTTGAGACAGACAACCAAGATTTTTCGCGTGACTGTTATACCGCTGCATTGCAGCATGGCGCATTGATACGTCCGATCGGCAATACGGTGTATTGGATGCCGCCTTATGTGATTAATCAGGCCGAAATTGATCAGTTGGCCGATGCCACCCAACAAGCTATTCTTGATAGTCTTTAATTTTTGAAAGCATTGATGACAATGAAACTTCTGCTACATACCTTGCTCTTTTTTGGTTTGTGCGGCCCTATATCGGCTAGCGCTGTACTGCCTGCGACTGTGAATAAAACCCTCAACAAAATGGGTATTCCAGCCAATGCAGTATCGTTATACGTGCAAGAGGTTGGGCAAAACCAGCCAATGATTATGCATAATGCCAATGTGGGTATGAACCCCGCGAGTGTGATGAAGTTGGTGACCACTTACTCTGCTTTAGAGTTGCTAGGCCCAGCCTTTCGTTGGAAAACAGAAGTGTATCGCGATGGTGAAGTGGTTAATGGTGTGTTGCAGGGTAATTTGATTATTAAAGGTTATGGTGACCCTAGCTTTAAAGCACAAGATTTCTGGCGCTTATTAATGCACGTAAAGCAAACGGGCATCAGCAAAATCACTGGTGATTTAATCATTGATAAGACCTATTTTGCTGCCAGTGTGGATGATACAGGTTCGTTTGATAATGAAACGTGGCGTGCCTATAACGCCGCACCGAGTGCGTTTTTAGTCAAC
Source organism: uncultured Methylophilaceae bacterium (assembly GCA_964496895.1). Lineage (GTDB taxonomy): Bacteria > Pseudomonadota > Gammaproteobacteria > Burkholderiales > Methylophilaceae > Methylotenera. Next base: position 1,199 of record CAZCBF010000259.1, read on the forward strand.
GGCCGGAATACTAGTTTTCGTTTTGCCGTGAATGAAAAAGGTAGGGTAACGATTGACCAAGAGTTTGCTTTACCAGAAGTGAAAATTATCAATCAAATGCGCTTAAAAAAAGGTGGCTGTGGCAGCTGGCGTAGCAACTATAGCTATGATGTTGCACCAGATCAAAATGGTGCAACGGTGACCTTTAAAGGTTTGTTTTCTGAAAAATGTGGCACACGTTATTTAGAGCTCAGTGTGATGAACGATGTGGAATATGCTTTTTTTACGTTTAAGAAATTATGGCGTGAACTCGGTGGCCAGTTTAATGGTGGCTATCAAGTGTCTACCGTGCCAGTTAATGCTATAGAAGTATTAGCGCAAGATTCTCAACCCTTGAGCTATGTTATCAATGACATTAATAAATGGAGTATTAATGTCATGGCTAGGCAGTTATTGCTCACAAGCGCGGCCGAGCAGCACGGCTTGCCTGCCACGGGCAGCCTAGGTGAGATTACCGTGAAGAATTGGTTGGCGAGTAAAGGCTTGCAATTTGATGAGCTCGTGATTGAAAATGGCTCAGGCTTGTCTCGAATTGAGCAGATTAATGCCAAGCACCTTGGCCAGTTATTATTAGCCGCATTCCGTAGTCCTGTCATGTCTGAGCTCCTGTCTTCAATGTCGGTCAACGGTGTGGATGGCACCGCAAAAAAACGCTTAAGCAAGGGTGAGGTGAGTGGTCGTGCGCACCTTAAAACAGGCACTCTGCGTGGTGTCAGCGCCATTGCTGGTTATGTACTGAACAAGCAAAATAGGCGCTATGTGATGGTAGTGTTAGTCAATCATCCGAAAACATGGGGTGCAAAGAAAGTACAAGACGCGATGCTAGCTTGGGTATATGCCAATCATTAGCGATAATGGTATTTCAAGTAGTAGGTAAAAAGCACTGGCTAAGCCAGTGCTTTTTTTTTAAGAAATAATCACTTAAGTCATGTTATTAGGGTACCAGCCTGCGTTTATCGCTAGGGCTACGCCAATTCGTATAGTCCATTCGGGCTATTGAGTCAATAAGT
>CAZCBF010000260.1:0-561 GCA_964496895.1 uncultured Methylophilaceae bacterium
TGAGATTCGTCCATTTTATGCAAAGCATCCATCCCGTAAAGCACTTCTGAAACACTGTCATTCATACCGATAATATACATCGACAACCCTGATTGTATATGGTGGTCAATCATATCGCCCACTGCTTTTGCAGAAGTAATATCGAAAAAGTCCACCTCACGCACATCAAATAATAAGGCTTGGTAGTTGTCTAGCTTATCCATCTTACGCACCATGCCACGCGCGGCACCAAAGGCAACTGGGCCTGACATGCTAAACATCGCCACTTTATCTTGCATGCTCTTAAATAGGTTGAGCTCTTGTGCATTGAGATTATCGGCAGCACTATCAGGTGTGATTGCGCTAATACGAGACAAGTGCAAATTGCTCAAACGCTGTAATAAAACAAAACTAGAAAGAATCACCCCAGCAGCCACTGCGGTAATAAGATCAACAAAGACCGTCATCAACAACACACCGACCATGATAATGACATCCATGCGTGGTGTTTTGGAGAGGCGCTTTAAAAAACGCCAGTCGATAATATCCATACCGACCTTGATCAAGATACCCGCCAATACA
>CAZCBF010000260.1:571-2225 GCA_964496895.1 uncultured Methylophilaceae bacterium
AGCATGTGGAATGTTTTCGGCTAACGCGCCTGCACCTAATACGATCGCAAACAAGATAATCGAATGTACGGAGCCTGAGATTGGCGTTTGGCCACCCGCACGAATATTAACCATGGTACGCATGGTCGCACCCGCACCTGGCAAACCCCAAAACAAACCACCAACCGCATTACCAATCCCTTGGCCAATTAATTCACGGTCAGAATCATGATGGCTACGTGTTTGATTATCAGCCACCAGTGAAGTCAACAAAGAATCAATCGCGCCTAACAAGGCAAGCACAGAGGCTGACTTAAGCATATCAACCACAATAGCCATATCAAACGTTGGCAAATGCATCGCTGGCAATCCCGTAGGGATACTGCCTAAAATCTTGGCATCACCACCTTGAAAGAAGAACAAATACAACAAGGTACCGGCAATCAATGCCATCAATGACCCAGGAAAGACTTTGGCAAATTTACTTGGCCACAGATAAACAATTGCCAAGGTGACCAGACCTAAAATCGTAGAATCCGTTTTTGGGTGTGCTAATAAGGCGGGTAAGTTTTGAAAGGCAGCCAAAATGCCGCCTTTGGTGGTTTCATGACCGATTAACGGCGCTAGTTGCAAGATGATAATAATCACCCCGATACCGCTCATAAAGCCCGATAACACAGGAAATGAAACAAAGCTAATAAAGCGACCGAGCTTTAAAAACCCCATCAAAATTTGCAGTAAACCACCTAAAATCACTACCGTAAATGCTAAGGCCAAACCAGATTCAGGAAAGCGTGCAATATAGTCAGTAATAATCGCCGTCATCACAACAGTCATCGGGCCTGTCGGACCAGACACTTGTGTTGGCGTACCACCAAAAATCGCTGCAAATAGGCCGACGATAATGGCCCCATACAAGCCTGCTATGGCGCCCGCACCCGAAGCCACACCAAAGGCAAGTGCCAAGGGCAAAGCCACCACTGCAGTCGTTAGGCCGCCAAAAACATCGCCTCTGATGTTGTTAAAGTGTAATCCGTGAACAAGTTTCATGAAATTAAACCCCTAGTAAATTATGTTGTTATTTCGTTATGACGCTCTATTTTTTATGTTGGCTTTAGAGATTTTCACACGAAAGTGTCTTGTTATTTGCTGTTGATTATACCGAATTGTTCAACCGCAGTTGTGCTCACTTTATTATTGTTTACCCACAGTGACGGCTTGCCAGTTTGATACCAAATCATCTAGTTTATTCAAGTCTGTTGCAGTGAGTTGTTTGGCGACCCGGCTTTTGGCTTGCTGTGCGCCAATATGGTTTTGCTCCGCAGCAATGGCAAACCATTGATACGCTTTAGCATAGCTTTGTACCAACCCAACGCCATGCTCGAAAAGTAACCCTAATGCATACTGCGCCTTGTAATACCCTTGCTTGGCAGACTTTTGAATCCATTGCGCACCTTCTGTGACTGACTTCTCTATGCCAATCGCTTCTAAATAGTGTCGACCTATCGCTAGCTGCGCTTTGTAATGTCCTTGCTCGGCTGCTTTTAAGTACCATTCACTGGCTTTTTTCTCATCAGCAGTCACGCCCAAGCCCTTGCTATAGGCACGCCCTAATGCAAATTGCGATAACACATGCCCTTGCTCTGCCGCTTTGGTAAACCATTCGCTTGCAGTG
>CAZCBF010000261.1:0-2222 GCA_964496895.1 uncultured Methylophilaceae bacterium
CGCATACCGCGAACAAACCTCACGTGCGCGTTGTAAATAAATAGGATGATACATCCCCATCCCAACCGCGCCCTGCACCAAAGGCTCAACAATAAACGCGGCTAGCGTTTGATGATGCTCAGCCACATAGTCTTCTAAGGCTTGTGCACAGCGTAAAGCATAGGCTTCTTCTGACTCACCCGCCTCAGCCAGTCTAAAATCAGGGCTTGGCATCTGTGCAGACTGACTGAGTAATGGCGCATAAGTGTCTTTAAAAATCGCCACATCCGTCACACTCAAGGCCCCAAGTGTCTCACCATGATAACTATTTTGCAGGCTGATAAATTGCGTCTTTGTAGGCTTACCTGTATTACGCCAAAAATGAAAACTCATCTTCAGCGCTATCTCAGTTGCAGTCGCGCCATCACTGCCATAAAAGGCATGGCCTAAACCTGTTAAATCAGATAGCTTTTCAGATAGCTCAATCACTGGTTCATGCGTAAATCCGGCTAACATCACATGGTCGAGTTTATCCAGCTGATCATTAATTGCAGCCTTAATTGTTGGATTGTTATGTCCAAACAAATTGACCCACCAGCTACTTACCGCATCTAGATACGGTTTATCTTCTGCATCATAAAGCCAAACGCCATCACCTTTTACCATTGGTATCAACGGATAAGTTTCATGATGTTTCATTTGGGTACAGGGATGCCAGACTGATTGCAGACTACGGTTGATGAGTGCTTGGTTTTTTTGCATCAGTAGATTTTACCTGTTTTGTGCATAGGGGTTAAACCATGTTTAATGACAAGCACGTTTAGATGGCACTTTCATATCTCAATTTGACCTGTTGCTTTTAAAGTCAAAGACTTCTTGCTGTTTATTCAACACATTTAAAATACTCTTTTTGCTCAATAATAATGGCATACGTAAGATATTAAGTATTGATGGTTATCACACGACAAAAAAAGAGATTGCAGCTAGAGACTCCTGATTGGCATATTCTATTAGTAGAAGATCAAGCATCAATGGCAAAAATGGCGGCCACAATGATCAAGGATCGCTGGCATTGTCATGTCACCGTTGCCAATAACTACCAGCAAACTAAAAGACTGTTAGAAACCAAAGGAGATACTTTCTTTTTAACCGTTACTGATCTCAATCTACCTGATGCCGCTAATGGCGAAATTATTGATTTATTACTCAAACACAAGCAGGCTGTAATTGCGATTACAGGCCATTTTGATCAGGCACTACACGAAACCCTGATGGAAACAGGCGTCATTGATTATGTCTTAAAGAGAAATATCAATGCCTATGAGTATCTGGTGAACTTTGTAGGCAGGCTGTACTTAAACAGTAAAACGACGGTAATGGTCATCGATGATTCCAAAACCATTAGACAGCGTACTGGCCTTTTTCTTGAGAAACAATTCTTAAACGTCGTTTATGCGGAAAATGGCCAAGAGGGTTTAGACATACTCCAAGCAAATTCAGAGATTAAGTTAGTCTTGGTTGATTCTGAGATGCCTGTCATGAACGGTCTTACATTTACGGCAAAAGCACGCCAATTAAAAGCGCAAGATGCACTCACCATTATCGGTATCTCAGGCTCTGGCGGCAAAGACTTAAGTGCTCAGTTTTTAAAACACGGCGCCAATGACTTCATCTCAAAGCCTTTCTCCTACGAAGAGCTCACCTGCAGAGTGAACCAAAACCTAACTCTGCTGGATTATATTGATAAAATCAATACCACTGCCAATGTAGATTTCCTTACGCAGCTACCGAATAGAAGATACTTTTTTGAACAGGGTCAAGCACTGCTTCAAAAAGCGCAAGCCAGCGATGATGTTACGATTGTGGGCATTTTAGACATTGACCACTTTAAGCAATTTAACGACAACTACGGACATGAATGCGGTGATGCTGCGCTAGAAGGCATTGCGCAACTCATGAGCTCTACTTTGCAAAATCAACTACTCGCACGCATTGGTGGCGAGGAGTTTAGTTTTATCATCACAGCGCCAACGCTTGAATCTGCGAAAGCCTTAATCATATCGCTGCACAAATCGATTGAGCAGCACAAGGTTAATTACCAACAACACTCGTTCAACATTACTGCGAGCATTGGCTATACCGCTGCGCTTAAAAGTGGCCTTGATGAAGCCTTACAAATTGCAGATCAATATTTGTATGCCGCAAAAGAGGCTGGTAGAAATCAATTTGTGAGCGAATTTAAT
>CAZCBF010000262.1:0-2218 GCA_964496895.1 uncultured Methylophilaceae bacterium
GCACCACCGAATAAACCAACTTTACCACCTTTAGCAAATGGGCAAACCAAGTCAATCACTTTAATACCTGTTTCTAACAAGTCAACCGATGGAGATAGCTCTTCAAACGCAGGTGGTTTTTGATGGATAGAACGTCTTTCATCTGAGTCGATTTCACCCACTTCATCAATAGGACGACCCAATACATCCATAATACGGCCTAATGTACCTGTACCCACTGGCACTGTAATTTGGTCACCTGTTGCTCTGAATTCTGTACCACGTGAGACACCATCTGATGAACCCATGGCAATAGTACGTACAATACCGTCACCAAGTTGTTGTTGCACTTCCAGTGTTAGGCCTGTTTCTACCTGATCAGCTTCTTGATTAATAATCAACGCATCAAACACTTTTGGCATATCGTCTCTTGCAAACTCAACGTCAACAACAGCACCAATACATTGCACTACCTTACCAATTTTAGTTGTACTCATTTTATTTCCTATTCAAATATGTTTTGAATTTATTTAATTCTTGCTTGCTTATCGTTTAAGAAACGGCTGCTGCACCACCAACAATTTCAGAAATTTCTTGTGTAATCGCTGCTTGTCTTGCTTTGTTATAAACCAGCTTAAGTTCACTGATCACATTTTTAGCATTGTCAGAAGCTGATTTCATTGCCACCATTCTTGATGATTGCTCAGAAGCCATATTTTCAGCTACTGCGTTGTAAATCAATGACTCAACATAACGCGTCATCAGTTGATCAATCACAGGTACTGCCTCTGGCTCATAAATGTAATCCCAACTACCATCTGGGCTACCAAGTGTCTCACCAGACAATGGTAGTACTTGTTCCATTGTCGCTTCTTGTTTCATTGTGTTAATAAACTTGGTATAACAAATGTGCAGTTCATCAATCTCACCAGCTGCGTAAGCATCAAGCATAGTCTTAATTGTGCCAATAAGCTCTTGCATTTCTGGCGTATCGCCCAGACCAATCGCATGTGAATTGACCGCAGCACCTATACGCGTCATAAAGGTATAGCTCTTATTACCGATCGCTGACACTGAGACCTCTTTACTATCGGCTTCCCAAGTTTGCATTTGATTAACTGACATTCTTAATACATTGGTGTTTAAACCGCCGCATAAACCTTTGTCTGAACTAACCACAATCAAGCCAACTTTTTTGACGACATCACGTTTGATCAAAAATGGATGCTTATATTCACTCTCTGCTGTTGCTAGATGTGCAGCAACATTTTTGATTTTTTCAGCATAAGGGCGTGAAGCACGCATTCTCTCTTGTGCTTTACGCATTTTAGATGCGGCAACCATTTCCATTGCTTTGGTAATCTTTTGTGTATTTTGTACACTTTTGATTTTGGTTCTAATTTCTTTACTACCAGCCATGATTCTTATCCAGTATGGTTAGATTAATAAGCGCCTGTTGCTTTAAAGTCTTTAATCGCATCTTCAAGCGCTTTATTGTCATCATCAGATAAGGCTTTGTTTTTCTCGATAGAAGCCATCAATGACTCGTACTTACTACCTAGGAAACCATGCAGTGCATTTTCAAAAGCCAATACTTTTTCTGTAGGTACATCATCAAAGTAACCTTTGTTTGCGGCAAACAAACTAAGCGCCATATTAGACACGCTTAACGGTGCATATTGGGCTTGCTTCATTAGCTCAGTAAACATACGACCACGGTCGAGTTGTTGTCTGGTTGCTTCATCAAGATCAGAAGCAAACTGAGCAAACGCTGCTAATTCACGATATTGCGCTAATGCTAAACGCACACCACCGCCAAGCTTTTTAATCACTTTAGTTTGCGCTGCACCACCCACACGAGAGACTGAGATACCCGCATTGATCGCAGGACGAACACCCGCATTAAATAAGTCTGTCTCTAAGAAGATTTGACCATCAGTAATTGAAATCACGTTAGTCGGTACGAACGCTGAAACGTCGCCTGCTTGTGTTTCAATCACTGGTAGCGCTGTCAATGAACCTGTTTTGCCTTTGACTTTGCCATCTGTGAATTTTTCTACATACTCTTCATTCACACGCGCAGCACGCTCGAGCAATCTAGAGTGAATGTAGAAAACATCACCTGGATACGCTTCACGTCCTGGTGGACGGCGTAGCAACAATGAAATTTGACGATAAGCAACCGCTTGTTTTGAAAGATCATCATAAACAATCAATGAATCTTCACCACGATCACGGA
>CAZCBF010000263.1:0-2208 GCA_964496895.1 uncultured Methylophilaceae bacterium
TCTAGCTGCTAACGGTAAGCCAATGAATGCGATAGAGGAGAATCTAGTTGCATGTGTCTATGCATAATCGGGCAGACAGTAAAACAAAAAAGGAGCTAAAACATGAAACAAATCGTAGCGATTATTAAACCGTTTAAATTGGATGAGGTCAGAGAGGCCTTATCTACCATTGGTGCCAATGGATTGACTGTGACTGAGGTAAAAGGCTTTGGCCGTCAAAAAGGACATACTGAGCTCTATCGAGGGGCTGAGTATGTGGTTGATTTCTTACCAAAACTTAAAGTTGAAATCGTTGTCAGTGATGATATGAAAGAAGTTGTTATCGATGCTATTGTTAAATCAGCACATACAGGGAAGATTGGTGATGGTAAGATTTTTGTGACCGATGTTCAGGAAGTGGTTCGTATCCGTACTGGTGAAACGGGTGAAGAAGCAGTTTAGGCTGCCAGACTGGTTCACCTAGTAAAAAAAGCGCTTCTTTTGAAGCGCTTTTTTTCTATCATTAAGAATGAGGTTACTAGATCTACTTCACGACCACCTTGGCTTGGCTGCGTAATTGATCCATTTTGGCTTTGAGCTTCATTTGTTGTAACTTCTTTTCTAGCCCTTGTTTGGCGCGATCATAGGGTACTGGCTCAGCTTGGCGAGAATCCACTAATTTAATAATATGCCAACCGAAATTCGTTTGCACTGGTGTTGCAGTCACAGCACCTTTTTTGAGCGTCTTAATCGCTTCACTAAAAGGTTTTACCATCGTAGCCGGTGAGAACCAACCGAGCGCGCCGCCTTTGTTTTTTGAGCCAGGGTCCATTGAGTTGGCTTGCGCAAGCTTAGCAAAGTCTTCGCCTTTATTGATTTTTTTAATCAAGGCTTTGGCTTCGTCTTCAGTTTTAACCAAAATATGGTTGGCGTTGTACTCTTTAGCGCCATAAGCTTTCTTGTAGTTTTCGTATTCTTTTTTGAGGTCTGCTTCAGTGATGGGGTTTTTCTTCAAAAAGTTTTGCAGATAAGTTTGCATTAATAATTCACGTTGCATGAGCGCAATTTTGGTTTTATAGTCTGCAGAACTATTTAAACCACTTTTTTGTGCGGCTTGATAAACAATCTCAGAGTCAATTAATTTTTGTTTGATTGAGTTTTTAACATTGTCATCAATTTTTTGACCATGCGCTTTAGCATCTTTAAGGATGTAATCAAAAGTTGATTGCTCAATCGCTTTGCCGTTCACAGTAGCAATGTCACCAGCATAGGTGTTGGCAGACAGTGTGATGAGCGCTACTGAAATGAGCGTCTTTAGATGGTTCATACAGATTCCTTGTAATAATTAATTATGTTGTGATTGGTCGCGCGTCGATACTCAGCGCATGTATTTTGCTAGGGATTAAATCTGCGAGCAAGTCATAAATGACACGATGCCGCGCAACAGGGGATAGGGTATTAAAACTGGCACTGGTGATTATTAATTGATAATGACCACCGCCATTGTTGCCTTTATGTCCAGCATGTAAGGCACTATCATCTTGAATCGTCATTGAAGTTGGCGAGAGTTCTGCAAGCCTACGTTTAATTTCTTCCGTAATGTCCATATCGCTTAGGGTAGTGTTTTACGAAAAGGTTTCACTGATATGCGATTAAAAACACCTTCTGTAACATAGGCATCAGCCTCGGCCCAATCGGTTGCGTCAGCCAAGTTATCAAATGATGCAATGATTAGACTGCCCGTAAAGCCAGCAGGACCTGGGTCTTCACTATCAATGGCAGGTAGTGGGCCTGCGACTAATAATCTGCCAGCTTCTTGCAAGGCTTTTAGTCGCGTAAGGTGGGCTTGGCGTGCTTGCATGCGTTTTTCTAAACTATTTGGGGCGTCTTCGCCTGTAATCATATACCACATGGTTATTCATCTTTCGGTAAATATTTAGCAATAAAAATCGTTTGTAGCACGATAAAGACTAACATGATGCCAGTAATGCCAAACAGCTTGAAATTAACCCAAAAGTCTTGCGAGTAATTAAAAGCCACATAGAGATTGATGACACCAAGGACAACAAATAATAATGCCCAAGCTAGATTCATTTTTTTCCAGATGTTGTCGGGCAAGCTAATTTGTTGTTCCATCAAATTACGCATGAGATTTTTTTTAAAAAAGAAATCTGAAATCAATAGTGTGCTCGCAAAGACCCAATATAAAACAGTCGGCTTCCACATAAT
>CAZCBF010000264.1:0-2199 GCA_964496895.1 uncultured Methylophilaceae bacterium
AGAGGCTTGTGAAGCAGGGATTGAATTGATCGTCTGTATCACTGAGGGTATCCCTGTTACGGATATGTTAAATGTGAAAAAAACACTTTCTGAACAAGGTGCGAAATTGATTGGGCCCAACTGTCCAGGTGTCATCACCCCCGATGCTTGTAAGATCGGCATTATGCCAGGCAGCATCCATCAACGCGGTAAGGTGGGTATTGTGTCGCGCTCTGGCACGTTAACTTATGAAGCGGTGCATCAAACTTCTGCGCTCAATCTGGGTCAGAGTACTTGTGTGGGTATTGGTGGCGACCCGATTAAAGGCTTAAACTTTATCGAGTGTCTTGAAATGTTTGAGGCAGATAGCGAGACCGAAGCGATCATTATGGTCGGTGAGATCGGCGGTACTGACGAAGAAGCAGCGGCTGAGTTTATTACCAGTAACGTCAGCAAACCAGTGGCGGCCTATATTGCGGGACAGACTGCGCCTGCTGGTAAACGCATGGGACATGCTGGCGCGATTATTTCTGGTGGTAGTGGTAAGGCGGAAGATAAAATGAAAGCACTTGCACGCGCAGGTGTAGTGGTTGCTAATTCACCAGCAGCGTTGGGACAAGCCGTCGTCACCGCAATTCAACAAGGTTAAAAATGCAAAATTTATTAAGATTATGTTTACTCTGTTGGCTTTTGATGTCACAAGCTAGCTTTGCAGAAGATGAAAGTTTCTTACTGGTTGCCGCAGGTAAGGGCAAGATGGCGCTCGTCACAGCGATGTTGGATAGCGGTGCGAGTCCCAATGTGGCAGACCGTAAAGGCGTAACCGCCATGATGTATGCCGCACGTAAAGATCAACTTGAAGTGGTTAAGACCTTACTTGCACATGGTGCAGACGTTAACTTGCAAGATAAATCAGGTTGGACTGCGTTGATGGTGGCGATTAAAAAAAATCATCCCGAGATTGCTCGCGCACTACTGGAAAAAGGCGCTAACCCGCATATTGTTGATTCGACAGGTTGGAATGCATTAAATCTTGCCGCAGTTGAGGGTTATCATGAGATTGTTAAAGCCTTACTGGATCATGGTGTTGACACCAATGGACGTAGTAGTGAAGATAAAACAGCGCTGATGATGGCGGCTAAGGGTGGTAGTGCTGAAACGGTTGATGTGTTGTTTGATTATCATGCCAATTTAACCGTGCATGACCATTTAGGTGCGACGGCATTAATGTATGCCGCACGCGAGGGTCGCGTTGAAGTGATAGCGCGCTTTGCTGAATATTTTGCTAAATTACCTGATGATAAGCGCCTGAACATCGTAGATCAGGCCGATGGCTCGGATTGGACAGCCTTAACCTGGGCTGTCAAAAAAGAGCAACTAAAGGCAGCAAAAGCACTGATTAAAGCCGGTGCGGACTATAACCACAAAGATTCAGAAGGCACACCTTTGTTGCACCTTGCCGTGGATAATGGTGATGAGAAGCTGGTTGATTTTCTTTTGGAAAATCAGGTGGATGTGAAAGCCAAAGACCAATATGGCTTAACCGCGCTCGTCTATGCACTGAAAGATCAACACACAGCCATTGCAAAAAAAATCAAAGCGGCTGGCGGTCACTATTAGCAAACGCATCATTGGCGCATAACGCGCTCAAGTAAAGTAAAAGATAACATTCAAGCCTATGAAACTAGCGATTGCGCAAATCAACTGTACTGTTGGCGACCTTGCCGGTAATGTCAAAAAGATTCAGGCCAGCATCAAGCAAGCAAAGGCAGCTGGTGCCAGTATGGTGGTTGCGCCTGAGTTGGCACTTTGTGGTTATTGTCCAGAAGACTTATTGCAACATGCAGACTTTTTAGCCGAATGTGAACAAGCCTTAGGTGCGCTCGATAAGACCGTAGAAGGCATTACGCTGGTGGTGGGTCATCCCTCAGTGGTAGACGGACAAGTGTTTAACTCGGCTTCGGTGATTGAATCAGGTGAAGTGCTGGCTTGTTATCATAAGCAAGCGCTACCCAATTACTTGGTCTTTGACGAAAAGCGTTATTTCACAGCGGGAGAAGAGGCTTTGGTGTTTACACACCAAGGGGTGCAAGTGGGTTTGCTGATTTGTGAAGATATTTGGGAACAACACCCTGCCGCCCAAGCCAAAGCCGCTGGCGCAGAATGCTTGATTGCGATTAATGCATCGCCCTATCATTTGCACAAACAATCGATCAGAGA
>CAZCBF010000265.1:0-2177 GCA_964496895.1 uncultured Methylophilaceae bacterium
TGGTAAATCAGTGATTAGTAACTTGGAACAAGAAAAAATCACCACCACGATTATCGAAGCAACCCCTGATATGACGGGCTGCGAAGTTTGCGTCATCGGCAGTGGCACAGAAAGCCGTACCTTGATAGAGGCTGGTGTGCAAAGTGCAGTTGGCATTATTGCGGGTACCGATAATGATGTGAACAATCTCTCTATCGTCATGACAGCTTTAGAGCTCAACCCAACCTTATTTACTGTCATTCGCCGTAACAAACGACATAACTCCAAGCTCTTTCATCAGCTCAATGCCAATATCACCATGCAACCCACTGATATTATCGCGCATGAGTGTTTAGCCCATTTGACCTCACCACTGCTCGCACAGTTTTTAATTCTGGCGCGCAATCAATCCAACGAATGGGCGAATAGTGTGATTAGTCGCTTGGTCAGTATTGTCGGTGAAAACGTACCTGAAACATGGTGTGTTACCATCGATGAAGAAAATGCACCTGCAGTGACTAGCAAGTTAATAGAGGGTAAAAAAATCCTCCTAGAACACCTATTACTCGACCCTTCTAACCGCAATAAATTACTCGCAGTAGTACCGCTGATGGTCTACAAACGCGGCAACCATACACTCAACCCAGCAAATGAAACCACCCTGACCAGAGGCGATATGATTCTCATGTGCGGCAGACCTGAAGCCAAAAGCGCGTTGAACCATACACTCAACAACCTCAAAACCATCACCTATCTAGTCGATGGTGTAGAAGAGGCCAATAGCTATATTTGGGGCGTGATTTCCAAAATAGTTCGCTCTAAAGACCAATCACACTAGCACCTATTGCCCACGCATAAACATCTTGTCTAAATCTGACATGGACACTTGAAACCAGGTCGGGCGACCATGGTTACATTGTCCGCTACGTTCAGTGGCTTCCATATCGCGCAACAAAGCATTCATCTCAGGTAACGTCAGTATGCGGTTTGCGCGTACCGCAGCATGGCACGCCATCGTGCTTAACATTTCATTGCGATGCTCTGTCAGCACCCGCGTCGCGCCATATTCGGCAATGTCTTTGAGTACTGCCCGTGCCAGATGCTCAACATCTGCCCCCTGTAACAAGCTTGGAATAGCGCGCACTGCCAAAGTATTGGGCGACAACACTGCAAACTCAAAGCCTAGTTGCTTCATCAACACAGCATCCTGATCGAGCAAAGTCTGAACCGTTGCCACTTCGATGGCATCCGCTTGTAAACTCACGGGCAACAACAAAGGCTGCATCGCGACGACTTGGTCGTCCAAAGCTAGCTTTAGTTGTTCATATTTAATGCGTTCATGCGCAGCATGCATATCCACCACGACCAAGCCTGCTTGATTTTGTGCCAAGATATACACACCATGAATCTGACCAACCGCAAATCCCAGAGGGAATTCTTCTTGCGCATCGTCTACCCCTGATGGTGCCTCAGTGGCCATAGTATTAGCTGCATAGCGAGTCTGCGCTTGTGACGAAGCTGAATCTACATTAAAGGCTGCTTGAGACTCAGCAACTTTTTCGTTCTCAGCAGGTGATTCAGCACGTAGACCACCATACATTTTTTGATAAAAGTCATGGCCGCTATTGGTTTGCTCCCCAGCGTGGGGCAAGCGCATTTCTGACTGTACTTTCGGCATTGCTGACACCGATTCATCCGCTTGCGTAGCAAAGGGATTATGATCCGCTTGAGTGACATTGACTGCTTGAGAGGCGCCTGTTGGCGCGGCAAGTGATTTATGCAACGCATGAAACACGAAGCGATGGATTGCCTGACTGTCTCTAAAGCGCACCTCTGTCTTACCGGGGTGAACATTGACATCCACCAAACTTGGATCGCATTCCAAAAACAAAACATAAGCAGGATGGCGGTCATGATGCATCACATCTTTATAGGCTTGGCGTATAGCATGACTGAGTACTTTATCGCGAACAAAACGGCCGTTTACATAAGTATATTGCGCATCGCGCGTGCGGCGGCTAAAGGTTGGTGAGGCTGCCATTCCCCAAAAGCGCAATCCAGCAGTTGATTCATCAAAATACACAGACTCCGCTGCAAAATCTTTTCCCATCACCGATGCAAGTATTCAATGCGGCGATTAAACTTTACAGTGATGGCATTTTTCTCGATGACCTTTCGGTGTCTTTAACCCGAGCTTC
>CAZCBF010000266.1:0-2176 GCA_964496895.1 uncultured Methylophilaceae bacterium
GTAATTATAGAGCGCTAGGCTTTGTTATGTGGCTTACTATCCGCATACACGCGCGCCCATCTCCATAAGGATTATGTGCTTCGCTCATGCTTTGGTATGTATCACTATCGCTAAGTAATGCGGATGCCTCACGGATTATTGTTTCTGAATCTGTCCCTACAAGTTTCACTGTTCCTGCCATTACAGCTTCAGGTCGCTCAGTTGTTTCGCGCATCACTAAAACAGGTTTGGCAAGTGCAGGAGCTTCTTCCTGAATGCCGCCAGAATCGGTGAGTATGAAGTAGCATTTATTCATTAAGTATACAAAGTGTAAGTAACTTATCGGTTCGATTAAGTAAATATTCTTCACATCATTAAGTAAGCGTTGGACTGGCTCCCGGACATTCGGGTTTAGATGCACAGGGTAGACAATTTGGCAGTTAGGATATTTGTTCGCTATATTGAGTAGGGCATTGCAAATATTTTCAAAGCCTTGTCCAAAATTTTCTCTGCGGTGCCCGGTAACTAATATAAGTTTCTTTTGATCATCGAGAAATTGATAATGTTGATCAATTTTATTGCTTAGTGAGGGTTGTCTTTTTAGCTGATTTAACGCCATATGAAGCGCGTCAATAACGGTATTGCCCGTGACAATAACCTTTCTAGGGTGAATGCCTTCCACCAGTAGGTTATCTTTTGCAGACACTGTGGGCGCAAAGTGTATTGTGGTGATTGCAGAGCTTAGTTTTCTGTTGGCTTCTTCTGGCCAAGGAGAGTGTATATTGCCTGTTCGCAAGCCTGCTTCAATATGTCCAACATCAATTTTATTGTAAAAAGCAGCAAGTGCCGATGCAAAGGTGGTAGTTGTGTCACCATGCACTAGTACAATGTCAGGTTTGAAAGTACCCAGAACCTCACTCATGCCAAGCAATACTTTACTGGTAATGTCGTTGAGTGTTTGATTCTTAGACATGATGTTTAGGTCAAAGTCGGGCTTTATGCCAAAAGTGTCCAGCACATCATCTAGCATCTCACGGTGCTGACCTGTCACACAGACTTTGTGCGTGATCTCTTTATCATCATTGAGTGCGTGTACCAGTGGTGCCATTTTAATCGCTTCGGGGCGGGTGCCAAAAACAGTTAAAATTTTCTTGTAACGACCACTGGTAGCGTGACCGGGTAATTGGGTTGAGTCATTCATGACAAAATGCTTTGAGTAAACGGGGCTGTTGCTGTGATGTTACTATAAGGCACATGTAAATAACACACTAACTTATGCTGCAATGCGATTGCTAAGGTGATTTGCACGCACTTGCATGGGTTCTTTACAATGCTGACAAGTGATAAAATGTCGTTTGTAGATTCAAGTTCTGCTAGATTGGACTCGTTTGTTTTCGAGATAGGCTGGCGTGAAAAATATAAGCGTAACTTAATCAATATTTGTACTAGCGTATACGTATTAAGCGGTATTATGCTTTTTGTCTTAAATGTTTAATTTTTATGACATATGCTTAATCATTACATTGGTGAAAGTAGCGCTTGGTGTATGCTTAAGAGTAGACGCTATATCTTAAGCAGTATCTTTAGGTAATCGACGGGTATGGATAGAAAACAAAAAATAATAAATAGCATCAAACTAGATGGTGTTGGCTTAGAAATCGGACCGAGCATCAATCCAATTGCACCTAAAAAAGAAGGGTACAAGGTAGAGGTTATCGATACTGACGATAGCGCTACGCTAAGAGATCGTTTTTTGGAAATCGGTGTTAAAGAAGTTGATGCGATTGAAGAAGTTGATCATATCTGGAGAGGCGAGAGTTATGAATCGCTCACAGGAAAAAAAGATCATTATGACTGGATTATTGCCTCTCATGTGATTGAGCATGTGCCAGATTTGATTGGTTTTCTTAACGAGTGTGCGACCGTACTAAAAGACGATGGCGTGTTGACTTTGGCCATACCAGACAAGCGCTATCACTTTGATTATTATCGCCCCATATCAGGGCTAGCAAAAGCCATTGATAATCACTTGACCGACACCATAGCAATTAGTCCTGGTACGGTTGTAGAGTACAACTTGAATCGTGCTTTAAAAAGCGGCACTGATGGCGCATGGTCACCGCCTAATCAGAAGGGAGATTGGTATGCATTAGAGCATGACATCGATTTTGTGTTGTATAAAATGGATCAGGCTATT
>CAZCBF010000267.1:0-2171 GCA_964496895.1 uncultured Methylophilaceae bacterium
ATTATCTGACGATGCCGGTGATTCGCACTGCTGACGAAGCGTTACTGTATAAATTCATTGCCCCGAAAAAAGTTGCAGGCCCACAAGACTATCCAACGGCACCGGTGCGTTACTACTCTTTAAGCCAAGGCGATGCAGCAACTTATACCCACGGCAATACCGTGATTGATTCAGAAATGGTACAAAATCAAGATGGCTTTGTTTACTTTATTATTGGCAACGATACGCCTGCTATGCGCAGTAAAGCCAAGTCATTAGGGGCCAACTTTATGCCTTGGGACGCAGGTAAGAAAATGTTGTTGGTGTATCGTCATATGTTACCCAGAGCAGACTTTAAGCACGCGAACGATAAAGTGGTAGTGTTTGATAAAACGAAGCCAGCACCACCGCAAGCCGCAAGTTTGTATACGGGTGACTATGCCCCACGCGGTTTGATGGTTAAAGCGGCAGAAATCCTCGCTGCGGATCAGATGATTGATTTCTAGGCAGGGGTGATTGCTGCGTTGATTTGTCTTAGGTAGTCAGTATGGCTGTTACTCAAGTCGAGTAACAGCCATAGGAGCGCGATGTATCATAAATATTTCTGTGCTAACTTAGCCTGTTTGGCTAAGCCGATATTGACGGCTTGAGGCAGTAGTCCGTTAAGCCATGCAAAAAATCGCTCAGGCTGCCCGATATAGACTTCTTGCTTTTCTTTTTTGAGTGCGTCGATGATGATTTTGCAGACTTTTTCTGGATGGTCTAGCATGCTGCCATTGGCATCAAACATCGCTTTTGCACGTTGATCATTCATTGCGGTATCAATACCGCGTGGTGCAATGTAGGTGACACCGATATCGGTATCAACGAGCTCACGTCTTAAAGCTTGAGAAAACCCATGTACTGCAAATTTGCTGGCACAGTAGGTTGCAAAGTGTGGGAATCCCAAAGAGCCGAACATGGAGCCTACAAACACAAAGTGGCCACTGTTTTGTTGCTTAAAGCGTTTTAAAGCTGCACGGCTTAATTGTATTAATGCAGTCACATTGGTTTGAATCATCGTGTTGATACTGTTACTAGACTGTTGGTCTAATTCAACAAAGGCTTGCACACCTGCATTGCAAATGACAATGTCGAGCCCGCCTAACCGGGCTTCGACTAATGCTAATAGTTGCTCTTCGCTTTCTAGCTGCGTTAAATCACAAGCAATGGTAATGACTTCATGCCCTTGGCTTTGCAATGATTGTTGTAGGTCGTGGAGCTTATGCGAATTGCGCCCAGTCAGGGCAAGTTTTGCCCCTTTTTTTGCAAGTGCGTAGGCTAAGTGACTACCAATGCCACCTGTGGCACCCGTAATGAGAATGCGCTTTTGTGCGAGTTTCATGCGGCCTCCTGCATTGGGCCTGTTTGAAAAGTGCGCATTTCAATGTCTTTGAAGATGTCGCTATAGAGTTGGTAAAAGCGTTTGGCCGCGTGAATGATCATGGCTTGGTCTTCCGCATTGGTGACCTTATTCATCAAGCTTTCATAAAATTCAACGTGTTCGAGGTCTAAGCTGCCATGCGAGAGCAAATAGCTAAAGGCTTTTTTGGGTAAATTTAGATTAGACATGATTGCTTCACCAGCTTGTGTCGCAACCGCTGTGCTTGTGCCCTCTAATACGAGCACCATGCCAAAAAAGCCGATAGGGTTTACGCGGTGAATCATGTCATAAGCATAGGCCACCATTAATTCTGTTGCTTGGCTGGGTGCGCACTCTGAATTTTTGCACTGTCGCACGGATTCTTTGTCGGCCCCGCAGCTTGCAATGTCGTTCAGTACCCATTCTTGATGGCCCATTTCTTCTTCGATGTACTCTCCTGTGGCTTCACGTAGCCATTCATACACTTCAGGCAGCCTAGCGCCACAAGCCATTAGCAGCGGTACCGTGTGTTTCACGTGATGGTATGCTTGCGTTAAAAAGGCAACGTAAGTTTGAAGTGAGATATTGCCACTGGCACCTTGGGTGATTAATGGTCGTTGCATCAGTGCATTGCGCTCGTTAGTCGTTTCGTTGAGTAGTGTCTGATAAAAAGTCATGGTTGATTTCCTTAATTTAAAAAGCAGGTTCGTAAAGTGCATTGATAGTGTCGTGATATTGACTCCAAATGGCATTGCGTCTTAAGCGACCATTGGTCGTGAGTTGTTTGTTG
>CAZCBF010000268.1:0-2161 GCA_964496895.1 uncultured Methylophilaceae bacterium
TATGTTTTTTTGCAGTCGCCTTTGTCGCGCTAACGACTTTTTCCTGCACTTGTTTGGTTCCTTCATTAGAACTACAAGCCGCAAGTAGCAATGCAAAAATAATAATCGCTAGACGCATAAAAATTTGTGAGTATTCCTTCAATTATTGCTCTACTGCCAAGCGTGTTTCTACTTGACCTTGATCTGCAATGAGCACTTTATTGGCGAGCTGGACGAAAATACCATGCTCAACTACGCCAGGTATATTATTGAGTGCAATATTCAGGCCATCTGCTGTGAGGCCTTTATCAAACTGCATATCAAATACGTAACTGCCATGAGAGGTAATCCAGAAGCCATCTTTGGCTGCATTGGGCCTTAATTCACCTTTGGCTCCAATGGCTTGTAAGCTTTGCAAAGTTAATTGCCAAGCAAATGGAATAACCTCAATGGGGATGTGAAACTTCTCTCCAATCCGTGTTACGCATTTACTATTATCGGCCACCACAATAAACTCTTTAGCCGCGTTGGCGAGTAGCTTTTCCTTGACCAAGTCACTACCGCGACCTTTTAGTACTGCCAAGTCAGGCGTGATTTCGTCTGCACCATCCACATATAAATCAATACTAGCAATATGCTCCAGCGCTACGACAGGCAAACCAGCTGATTGTGCGCGGTGACTACTGATCGTCGAGCTGGCAACAGTTGTGACACGTAAGCCTTCGACTTGTTGTCGTCTGGCAAGTTCGTCAATGAAGAAGTTAGCGGTTGAACCGGTGCCTAGGCCAACTAACATATCATCGTGGACGAGCTTGGCGGCCTCTATTGCCACCAGTTGTTTATCGTTCATGCTTGTTCTCCTATTGATTAAGAGTCGTCGCGCATCATGAGCCTAGCCATTGGGGGATGGGCTCAGCGTTAATCATGGCTGATCAGCAGCCATGCTTTTCATTTGGCTTTATTGTAGTTTTGGTATGCCGAGAAGGGGTGCTAAGAATAAGCGCTTGTTTAGTGCTTACTTCATTACACGGCTTTTATATTCGCCGGTTCTGGTATCAATTTCGATTTTATCACCTTGGCTGACAAAGAGCGGTACTTGGATCTCGTGGTCGGTTGCTAGTTTTGCTGCTTTTAGCACCTTGCCTGAAGTATCACCCTTGATTGCTGGTTCTGTATAAATAATCTCACGTACTACGATTGTTGGCATTTCAACTGAGATCGCTTTTTCATCATAAAAACGTAAATCAACTGTCATGCCATCTTCTAAGTAGGCGAGTGTCTCTGTCATGAATTCTGCTTCAACGTCATACTGGTTAAATTCTGCATCCATAAATACATAGGTCGGATCTGCAAAGTATGAGTAAGTGACTTCTTTTTTATCCAGCACCACGGTGTCAAACTTTTCAGTGGCGTTATAGACTGATTCGCTAGGCGCTTCTGTTAGCAAGTTTTTAAGCTTCATCTTGACAACAGCTGAGCTGCGGCCAGATTTGTTAAATTCTGCTTTTACCACCACTAATGGCGTGTCGTTAACCATAATCACATTACCAGGACGAAGTTCTTGTGCTGTTTTCATAATTTAAACGTAAAAAGTCTGTATTTCGTTGAAAAAAGCGCATTATACAGTATTTTAGGCAACTGTCTTCGCTTGTGGCTTGAGCAGTTCTATTAATTGCGTCGCCAAGTCTGTTTGTTGTAAAAAGAACGCACGCGATTGGGCACTAAAAGCTTTCCATTCTGGCAAATCCTCTAGCACCTGAGGCACGTTTATTTTCGTGTTAGCAGTGTCAGACCACGCTGCATGTGCAGTGTTGACTGTGTTAGTGAGTGAGTGACTTGCCTTGGAGGATTGGGCGTAGGTTTTGAGGAAGGCGCTGAGTTTATGTAGATGCGTTTCATCGGTTTGCCAGTAGGGTTGCCAAATAAACGGCTGTCCTGCCCAAATCGCTCGTATCCAGCTATCTTCGCCACGCACAAAGTTAAGGTCGCAATAAGAGAGTAGCTGGTCATACGCATCTTGTGATAAAAAGGGTAAGCATTGCACAGTCACTGCACCGGCCAGTGCTTTGCCTGTCTGGTCAAAGTCTAACTCGCTTTCTAGTGTTTGCTTAATAAAGAAAAGGAAACTATTGAGGAATATTAGAAGCCGGGGTATTTCTGGTTGAGTTGTCGTGTCTCTAGA
>CAZCBF010000269.1:0-2139 GCA_964496895.1 uncultured Methylophilaceae bacterium
TCGTGTCAATAAAAATGCTGGGGAATTTGTAATGCAACCATGCATACAAACTGATTTGTTGGCTTAACGCCTCCGCAGCCTCTAAATGATCAGCTTGGTCACCGTCTAGCCAATGGGGCGCACTTGGCATGTGACATTTTTGATTATGTGCTAAGCGCTGTACACATTGGATAAAATAATCTTTTTCTATGACTACGTTTAATGAGGTTGGTGCGCACGAAAATATATACTTATCCTGCATTGCCATGTCTGGTGCTGCAGCATCGATGATTAGCGCTTGAGCCAATTGTGAAGCAAGGTTTGCTGGATGAAATAGCGGACTATCTTGCAAACTCTTTTGCTGGTAAGGCTCGACTAAATGGCTGAGTACTTCTGCTAGTTTTTTGGTATAAAGCTGTTGTGATAGTAGCGCAATATCTGAAAAAGGAAGGGCTATGGGTAAGCTGGTCAGCGCTGAGGTGTCATCAGTATTGAGCATGTGCGCAATGTGATAATACTCATCATCTTCTAACACATTAACAAAACCTGTTTCATACAAGCCAAACCGTCCTGCACGGCCTGCTATTTGGCGCACCTCTGTGGCATTGAGCAGCCGTAGTGCAATGCCATCAAACTTGTAGGTATTGCTGAAAATAATACGGCGGATGGGTAAATTGAGGCCCATACCAATCGCATCGGTAGCAATGAGAATCTCCGCGTCACCATTTAAAAAGCGTGCGGATTCTTTGCGCCGTACTTCGGGAGACAGGGCGCCGTAAATGGTGGCGACTTTAAAACCCCATTGCCTAAATTGTGCGGCATAGGTCAAAATATCTTTGCGGTTAAAGGCGATTAGCGCATCACCTTTTTGCAAGTGTTGTTGCAATTTTTTGGTGGCGTAGATTTCTCCACACAAGCTTTCTTCTTCTACCACCAGTGGTGTTTTACGCGCTAAGTATTCAATCGTATAGGCTTCCCCTAATGCGTCTAAAACCTTTAGGCATGGCTGTGTCACTGAGTCAGCTCCGCAAATAAAGACTTGCTTAGCGGGTACGCCAATCAATGCCGCGGTCCATGCACTACCACGGTCGGGGTCTTGCAGCATTTGTATTTCATCAATAATAGCGACCTCAACCGCTTTGTTAGGGTTTAGCATTTCAATGGTAGAGGCGGTGTGTTTTGCACCTGCCATTGTTACGCGCTCTTCGCCCGTCATCAGGTTGCAGGGGATACCTTGAGCGACTAATCGATCACGAATCTCCATGGCTAGCAGGCGCAGTGGTGCGAGGTAGACGCCGCTACTAGCATTTGCCAATGCCTCAAGTGCAGCATGTGTTTTTCCAGAGTTGGTTGGGCCTAGATAAAAAGCATGGCGGCGTTGCATTTGTCTTGCGAGTGGATATTGTGAAGTGAAGTCAAATTCAGACATAGCGTAGTGATGATAATGCGCAATCAAAAACAGGTTAAAATACGGCTAACAAACGGGTATTATGCTCCCTTTCACTCACCACAACCAGACCGTACAGCCTATGCCGATTCAATTACTACCTGACCAACTTATTAGCCAGATTGCTGCGGGTGAGGTAGTCGAGCGGCCCGCATCCGCCTTGAAAGAATTGCTGGAAAATAGTCTGGATGCTGGTAGTACCGACATTGACGTAGGGTTGTTGCAAGGCGGTATTAAGCAAATGCGGGTTGCCGATAATGGTGCTGGCATTACTAAAGCCGAATTGGCGCTGGCGCTGACACGTCATGCCACGAGTAAGATTGCGAGTTTGGAAGATTTAGAGTCAGTGGCAACGCTAGGCTTTAGAGGTGAAGCATTGGCGAGTATTGCTTCAATCTCGCGTACGACCTTAATCAGTAAAGTCGCAGATGCACCACATGCATGGCAAGTGAGTACACATGGTGAGGAATTATCTGAACTCATCCCTGCAGCAGTCACTGCAGGTACGGTGATTGAAGTCAATGATTTATACTTCAACACGCCTGCTAGACGGAAATTTCTAAAGCAAGAAAACACCGAGTTTGGTCATTGTGAAGCAGCTTTTCAACGTATTGCGCTCTCTCGCCCAGATGTTGGTTTTAGCCTGCAGCATAATGGCCGCGTGAAAGCGAAGTGGCTCGCAAGCACTGCTGAAAACCGTATTGCATCAGTGA
>CAZCBF010000270.1:0-2137 GCA_964496895.1 uncultured Methylophilaceae bacterium
ATAGGCAAACCAAGCAATGCCAAAAAGTAAAGCGACAATGAGTAGCGTGATAAATTTAGAAAATAAAGCGTTATGGCGGTGATTGCGTGTAAACACATTACTGGAAGCCTGATCATTTTGCAGCGCATGTTTACTCTCTTCAGCATTGGCTAAGGCTTTCATCAACAAGCTCATGCGCCTTACCTTTCAGTACCAGTGGGTTGGATGGTTTTCTCAAGTTGATGTATGGGTAAGTATTCTTGATAGCCAGACAACTCATCACTTTCTAAGCTCGCATTGGGTACGACAGTAGGGCGTAAGAAAATCACCAATTCGGTTTTTTGTGTCAGATTATCTCTGCCTTTGGCAAGCTCACCAACCACAGGTACATCCGCTACACCAGGAATTTGGTCAGTGTTGCGTTGAATAGTATCTTCCATCAAGCCGCCCAGTACCGCAGTGTTGCCACTTTTAATTTGTAAGATCGACTCCATTTCCCTGACTTGAATGACTGGGATACGTGATTCAACGTTAAGTTCTCTTAGTTGGGGGTTGGGGTCTATAACATCATCAATTTTACGAGAGATAGTCGGACGCACATTGATATTAACCATGTCAGCGTCACTGATTTGAGGGGTAACGCTCATCACTACGCCTACTGGTACTGTATTAGGGGTTGTTGTGACGGTATTAAATGCATTGTTTCCCCCAGCGGTACCTTGTGTTTGTTGTACTTGTACCGTGAAATATACGAGGTTATCAACCACTTTGAGTACAGCTGTTTGATTGTTGAGTACCATCAGTTTAGGACTAGAGAGTACCTTTGTGTCGCCAAATTGCTGTAGCAAGTTAATAGAGCCGGCAATATTGCCCAGACTGCTGACAGGATTGATATAGCCTACAGAAAACCCATTTGCGGAGGCATCAACCGTAGGGCCTAGTGATTGCTGAAAGGTAAAGCCACTGCTGTTTGCATTATTGCCAAAACGGCTCCAGTCGATACCAGATTGAAAGCCATCTTTTAAGCTAACCTCAACAATGGTTGCTTCGATTAACACCTGACGTTTAGCACTACCCATGACCTCGTCAATGAAAGATTTGACCCTTGCATGTTGTTTATTGGTCGCGCGTACACTGATCACGCCTGTCTCTGGATTAGCAATGACTTTTGCCGCATACAGCGTTTTATATTCAGCTTGTTGTTGCAGCCTTAGAGAATTCTCTTGTTCAAATTGTTGTGCTGCCGTTGTGTCGTCAAGGTTTGTGATTGAGTCAGGTGCGCTCGTGGTGCCAAAACGAGAAACCATCACAGTCTTATCTGTTTCATTGAGAATGTCTTTAATATTTTGGATTAAGGTATGCCATAGTTGATTGCTCGCTTCACTGTTGATGGCGGTACGCGAGCCATTATTCGCACTATTATTGACACTGCCCCCTGCCCCCGCTATTTGTGAAGTACTCGAAATCTGACCATCAGCACCAATAAAACCTTTGGTATTACGCGACATATTGACATAATCAATCTTGTAATTGCGCAACACGGGCATATCTGGCGCGATAAACAACACATCATTTTCAACGCGATAAGTTAAATCCACCTGCTTGGCAAGGCGCTTTAAGATCGAACGTAAAGGTTGATCTACCGCATTCAGTGTGACATTGCCTTGGATTGAAGGGTGGATATCAATATTGAGCTGGCTATCTCTTGCAATGGCAAATAACACTTCTTTAACCGGCGTGTCATACACCACAACACTATACGTTTGTGGTTTTTGCGCGGGCTTGGGCGGTGGGAGATAGACATCTTGCGTAATCGGTTTTGGTATGGCTTGTTGCTTGTTAACACTTGCTTTAGGTGTTGCAGGTGTAGTGTCTGATTTGGATGATTCGACGTTTTTAGCAGCATTGGGTGCCGTATTTTTGCCGTCAATATGACCCGTAGAAGGCGTAATGGTGGTCGGCTGTGAAGCACAACTCATCAGCAATGCAGAAAGGCTGATTGCTATTGATGCTTTTTTAATGTTAATCACAGGTTTTGACAATACGGCCCCCGCCCCAGTCATACGAATCGAACATGATGTCGACTCTCAATTATGCAATATTATAGGGTGAAAAGATAGGGCAGTAGTACTGTGTAAGTGCTTAAATCGAACACTTT
>CAZCBF010000271.1:0-2112 GCA_964496895.1 uncultured Methylophilaceae bacterium
ATTCTCTGGCGATATTTCAAAAGCGATTGCTGCTGGCGCTAATTGCGTGATGCTTGGTGGTATGTTTGCTGGCACTGAAGAAGCCCCTGGCGAAGTCGAGCTTTATCAAGGCCGCTCTTACAAATCCTATCGCGGTATGGGTTCTGTGGGTGCGATGCAAAAAGGCTCATCAGATCGCTACTTTCAAGAAAATGATGGTAACGCGGACAAACTAGTACCTGAAGGTATCGAAGGCCGTGTACCTTATAAAGGCAGTGTGGTTGCCGTGATTCATCAGCTCATGGGCGGCTTGCGCTCTAGCATGGGTTATGTGGGCGCTGCAGACATTGACAAGATGCGTCAACACGCTGAATTTGTACAAATCACTGGCGCAGGCATGAGTGAATCGCACGTACATGATGTGCAGATCACCAAAGAAGCCCCTAATTATCGCGTGGACTAACGCCTATCTATAACTTCAAAGCACAGTTGGTTTTCACCGACTGTGCTTTTTTTGCTTTAAACACTAAACGATTATGACAACCACCCATAGCAAAGTATTAATTCTCGATTTTGGCTCACAAGTCACACAACTCATCGCCCGCCGTGTGCGTGAAGCACATGTGTATTGCGAGATTCACCCTTGTGATGTTTCAGATGAATTTGTCCGCAACTTTGGCGCTGACGGGATTATTCTTTCTGGTAGCCATGCCAGTGCTTATGAAGAAGACACCGACCGTGCGCCACAATCAGTGTTTGAATTAGGCATTCCTGTTTTAGGCATTTGCTATGGCATGCAAACCATGGCGCTACAGCTTGGTGGCAAGGTTGAATCTAGCAACAAACGTGAATTTGGCTATGCGCCAATGCGCGCACGTGGCCACTCTGCCCTCTTTAAAGACATTCAAGATGAAACCAATGCCGAAGGTCATGGTTTGTTAGATGTTTGGATGAGTCACGGTGATAAGGTCACAGGCTTGCCAGAAGGCTTTAAGATTATTGGCAATAACGACACCACGCCAATCGCGGCGATGGCGGATGAAACACGTAAATTCTACGCGGTACAATTTCACCCAGAGGTGACACATACCAAACAAGGCCAAGCGATCTTAGAGCGCTTTGTATTAGACATTTGCCAAGCAAAACCTGATTGGATTATGGGTGACTATATTGCTGAAGCGGTGGCTAAAATTAAAGCACAAGTGGGCGATGAAGAAGTGATTTTAGGCTTATCTGGTGGTGTTGACTCCAGTGTGGCTGCAGCATTAATTCAACGCGCCATTGGCAGTCAACTCACCTGCGTGTTTGTTGACCATGGTCTTCTACGTTTGAATGAAGGCGACATGGTCATGGATATGTTTGCAGGCCAATTAGACGTGAAGGTAATTCGCGTAGATGCCACTGAGCAGTTTATGGGTAAGTTAGCAGGCGTTGCTGACCCTGAAGCAAAACGCAAAATCATCGGTGGTGAGTTTGTTGAAGTCTTCCAAGCTGAAGCCAATAAGTGTGAAAATGCAAAATGGCTAGCCCAAGGTACCATCTACCCAGATGTGATTGAATCAGGCGGCGCTAAATCTAAGAAAGCCGTCACGATTAAGAGTCATCATAATGTCGGCGGCTTACCCGAAAAACTAGGCCTTAAATTATTAGAGCCATTACGCGATTTATTTAAAGACGAAGTGCGCGAACTTGGCGTAGCACTTGGCCTGCCGCGCAAAATGGTCTATCGCCACCCTTTCCCAGGCCCGGGCTTAGGCGTGCGCATACTCGGCGAAGTTAAACATGATTACGCGAGGCTATTACAATTAGCTGACCATATCTTTATTGAAGAACTCCGCAACACAATCGACGAAGCCACCGGTAAAAGCTGGTACGACCTCACTAGCCAAGCGTTTACGGTATTCTTGCCAGTGAAATCAGTCGGCGTCATGGGCGACGGCAGAACATATGATTATGTGGTCGCACTCCGTGCTGTAGTTACCAGTGACTTTATGACAGCCAATTGGGCAGAGTTACCGTATAGCTTATTAGGCAAAGTCTCTAACCGTATCATCAATGAAGTACGCGGTATTAATCGAGTGGTTTATGATGTCTCTGGAAAGCCGCCTGCGACGATTGAGTGGGAGTAAAGTT
>CAZCBF010000272.1:0-2111 GCA_964496895.1 uncultured Methylophilaceae bacterium
CACAACTCTTTGAAGCCACTGGCTGCTCAGACTGTCGGCACACTGGCTATCATGGCCGCATTGGCATTTATGAGTTTTTATCCATAGGCCCCATCAAGTCAATGATCAATGCACAAACCGAATTGGACGCACTACAACAACAAGCCCAAAAGACTGGCCTGATCACATTGTATCAACACGGCCTTCAAAAAGTGGCTGCTGGCTTAACCACTATTCAGGCGCTGCAAGAAGTCATCAACACTGATCACTAAACGCTAAAGTCACCCTAATCGTTGCCGATAAATGGTTATAAACCGCAGTTTGTAACCACACTTAACAATAGGCAACCACCGGATATTTTCTGACTTCTGAGATGGCATTTAAGTTTCGAAAAAAGCAGGCACACCCATTCCGACAGCTCATCTCAGCGATGAATCGTGTGGTAGAAGGCCACTACCCGACTGTAGGCGTGGTCACGCAAGCCCCGTTCGCCGAGTTAACGCACACGTTTAACCGCATGCTCCAGCATGTCAACCACAAGGTGAATGCGCTAAAAACACTCTCTTCACTTGATCATCAAATTGCAGCACACTTAGATGTTGACCAAGTCACCAATACCGTTATTGACCGCGTAGCCGCTTTGATACCAGATGCCTGTGTGCTGGTTTTGACAATCAAAACACAAACCGCCACAGAAACGACGCTTGATAGTGTTGTTTCCAGCAACACACCCGTTGCACTAACACGCTGCAACATGAGTCAACAAGAACTGAATGCTTTTAAAGCAAACCCCCAAGGCTTGTTCATAGATCAATCTGATAAAACTTTGTGGGAATTTACCGAAATTTTTGATTGTGAAGCGGCCTATTTTTGGGGCTATCCGATTCGGTTCGACGGCGAGTGCCTTGGGCTTATTATCCTTAAGCATGAACAACCTTTGCGAAAGACTTCACTGCTCTGGCAGGAAATCAGGGACTTAAGCGACCGCATTGGCGTTGCACGCATCGCGCAGCAACGTAAAGATGCGCTGTTAATGCAATCTCAATATGATGAGCTAACCGGTTTACCCAATAGAATCCTGCTGCAAGATCGGGTGAAACTGGCGATTGAACATAGCGACAACAGCCATGAGCCATTTTGGTTACTCTATCTAGACTTAGACCGTTTTAAATATGTTAACGATGCGTTAGGGCACCATGCGGGAGACAAACTACTCAAAGTCTTGTCTGTGCGTCTAAGCAATATGCTGCAAGACTCTGACACATTGGCACGCTTTGTTGGCGATGAGTTTGTGATTTTACTCAGTGGCGAAACCAGTGATGCGCAACGCATGCGGTTAGTGAATGAAATACTGGAACAAATCCAGCATCCGTATTTAATCGATGGCGCTGAAATCATTGTCACTGGGAGTGTAGGTATCGCGGTCTACCCTAGCGATGGTACAACGGCAGAAGAGATGATTAAGCATGCGGATACTGCGATGTATCGGGCAAAAGAAAAAGGTAAAAACACCTATAGCTTCTTCAAACAATCCGTTAACAAACGTGTGATTGATAGACTGCAAATGGAAATGCAGTTGCGAAGAGCGATTGAGAATAACGAACTAAAATTGAATTACCAACCCAAAGTCAGCTTAGAGAGTGGCTATATAGTGGGCATGGAAGCACTGGTCATCTGGCATAGTGAGCGATTTGGCTTAGTGCCGTCTCAACACTTTATCCCTTTAGCAGAAGAAACCGGCTTAATCACCTCCATTGGAGAATGGGCGTTAGAAACGGCGTGTGAACAGACCGCGCTATGGCGGCAAAAAGGCTATCATGATCTGTTGGTTTCGGTTAACTTATCCGCAAAACAGTTTAATCAAAAAAACCTGCCGCAAACTATCGCCAGCATCTTGGACAAAACCAAGCTTGAGCCACAATTTTTAGAGTTAGAGCTTACTGAAAGTGTTATTGTGAACAAAGCACAACAGGCGGTCGGGCAATTACACCAAATCAAGGAAATTGGTGTCAAACTATCTATTGATGATTTTGGTACTGGTTATTCGAGTTTGTCTTACTTGCAAAGCCTGCCCATTGACACCCTCAAAATAGACAAGTCCTTTACCGATGCTATTATTGACGCCAATTGTG
>CAZCBF010000273.1:0-2056 GCA_964496895.1 uncultured Methylophilaceae bacterium
TAACGGTATTATTGAAAACCATGATGAACAACGTGAAAAATTAAGTCGCTTAGGTTACGCATTTGAATCAGAGACAGACACCGAGGTCATTGCACACCTGATTCATTATCACCATCAAACAATGGATTTGCTCAATGCGGTTAAGACAGCCGTTAAAACATTGGTTGGTGCTTATGCTATTTGTGTCATTTCAAAGAAAGAGCCAAACAAATTAGTGACTGCAAGGTTTGGTTGTCCATTACTGATTGGATTAGGAGATGGAGAAAATTTTGTTGCTTCAGATGTCTCCGCTGTACTCGCTGCGACTAGAAAAGTAGTTTATTTGGAAGATGGTGATGTGGCTAGTTTAGATAAGGATCACGTCGATATATATGATGAAGCTGATCAAATAGTCACACGCAAAATTCACCAAAGTGAGCTATCACTGGCCAGTATGGAGTTAGGGCCTTATGCCCACTTTATGCAAAAAGAGGTGCATGAACAGCCTAGTGCATTATCGGATACGATAGAGGCACTCATCGATGATCAGTCTTTTAGTCCAAATTTATTTGGAAAAGAAGCTGAAGCCGTATTTGCAGACGTTGATAGCGTACTGATTCTTGCAGCAGGCACCAGTTACTATGCAGGGTTAACTGCAAAATACTGGTTAGAATACATTGCTAATTGCCCGACCAATGTAGAGATAGCGAGTGAATATCGTTATCGTAAAACAGTGCCAAACCCCAAACAGCTTATTGTGACTATTTCACAGTCTGGTGAAACACTAGACACAATGGAAGCACTGAAACAGGCAAAAAATCTGGGGCATGATAAAACATTAGCGATCTGTAATGTGCAAGAAAGCGCAATTCCACGCGCTTCAAAACTAATTTTCTATACCCGTGCGGGTGCTGAAATTGGTGTAGCATCAACCAAAGCGTTTACAACACAGTTAGTTGCACTATTTACCTTAGCGGTGACAATCGGTAAGCAAAAAGGTAATGTGAGCACAACGCAGGAAGCGAACTATCTTAATGATTTGAGGCACTTAGCCGTGAGTGTGCAATATGCGCTCAATTTGGAACCGCAGATTAAAGAGTGGGCCAAGCGTTTTACCGATAAACATAACGCACTATTTTTAGGCCGCGGCATACATTATCCGATTGCTTTAGAAGGTGCACTCAAGTTAAAAGAAATTTCTTATATACATGCTGAAGCCTATCCTGCCGGTGAATTAAAGCATGGCCCTTTAGCATTAGTCGATAGGGAAATGCCAGTCGTTGTGATTGCGCCCAATGACAGCTTACTTGAAAAAGTGAAATCGAATATGCAAGAAGTGAAAGCGCGTGGCGGTGAGCTCTATGTCTTTGCGGATAGTGATAGTCACTTTTCTGAAAGTGAAGGCGTGCATGTGATCAGGACGCCGCGACATGTAGGGGTGTTATCGCCAATTTTGCACACGATTCCTGTACAGCTTTTAGCATATCATGTGGCGCTAAACAAAGGTACAGATGTGGATAAGCCCAGAAATTTAGCGAAGAGTGTGACTGTAGAGTAAGGCGTTATTTTTTCTTGTAAGGGTTAATGAGCTCTTCAACAACTTTATGCAATGCTTCGCGCATCTGTTGCTCATTAACTTCCATTAATAGCCCGTCTTCAAAGGCATCTTGAGTGATTTGAGTGATTTCGGCAAAGTTATCTCGCATGACTTTGACCTTTTCTGTACAAGAGACGACAGAGCCATCATCGCGCAACCACACGGGTAATGATTCATTGGTATTAGACATTATGTTTCACTAGGTAAATTGTCAATGAGTAACAACATCTTGCGTAAAGCCTGTGCCCGGTGGCTTATTTTATTTTTGATTTCGGCAGGAATTTCAGCAACCGATTGACCTGTTTTGCTATCTAAAAATAAGGGGTCATAGCCAAAGCCATTATTACCCCTAGCTGACTTTAAAATACTACCTGACCAGATGCCTTCTGCGATTAAAGGTTGTGGATCTTCGGCGTGACGTACCAGTACCATACAACAATAATAGTAGGCAAAGCGGTTGTAATGTTCTGCCAGTACTTT
>CAZCBF010000274.1:0-2052 GCA_964496895.1 uncultured Methylophilaceae bacterium
TGGTGCATCTCTTCATTTGGGTATTCATAACGCGAACTAAACTGCCGGTGTTGTTGGCACTTCACCACTTCAGCGACATCCGCATCATGGTACAAACGCACATCCGCATTAAAATCTCCATCCATAGAGTCGAGCTCTCTCTTTGCGATGGCATTTTTATTTGGCTGAGGTTGTTTCACCGAGCCAGTATATTTATTCTTTTGTTGTTTAGTCGAATTAAGTAAGTCTTTGCTTTCTTTATTCAACTCGTGGTTTTCATCCACAATATTAGTGTATTTAACGTAAGATTGCCGTTTTTGCAACATCGAGTTCTGAACTATGTGAACTACACTGGTAAATTTCGTTTGTTCAATGACTTTAAGGCTAATAGTGCTTTCATTTAGAGGGTTATTTCCCACAATAAAACACCACTGTGTCTCGACCTCAGATTCAATTAAATGAGGTAATAGGCGACGCAAACGCCAATAATTCGTTTCGCAAGCCGACAGGTGTTCCGGCAGATTGACCTTGTAACGCGGTTTCATTTTAGCGCTCTCAATGTTTGCTTATGCAGTTGCAACCACTGCAAACATAATAATGTTGCCGCGTTATTGTATTGCCCATCGTAAAGCGCATCAAAGACCGTCTCTTCTGGTAGCGCTAACATACGAATATCTTCACTCTCCTCTGCCAAACCAAACAAACCACCCGCCTTACTTAAATCAGCTAAAGCACAGTATAGTGTGAGTCTCTCATTTGTGCCGCCAGGGCTACTAAAATAATCACAAATTTTTTGTAGTTGATAAGGTTGTATCCCAGCCTCTTCCTCCAGCTCTCGGATAATAACTTGCTCATGAGTCTCGCCCTCTTCAGCCATACCCGCAACCACTTCATAACACCAAGGTGACGGTGATTGATTATCCACTAACACACCCACACGAAACTGCTCAACTAAACCAATAAGTTGATGCTGAGGATCATAAAGTACCGCTGCTACTGCCTGCCCCCGAACAAAGACTTCGCGCACAATAGGCTTTGACCAGCCACCCGCAAATAAGCGATGGCGTAAGGTGAGCTTTTCCATCTTAAAAAAGCCCTGATAGACTTGCTGACGACTGGTTACTTCAACATCGTCATATGTTAATTGCTCACCTAGATCAGCAGTGGATGTTGACTCAATATCTGACATTACTCTCTCTAATCATCTTACTTTCACAATTATCATTTATTCTCAATTCATTCAGGCATTACACAGGCTTAAGCTCACCAACCACTAGAATTGGATTAGTCATATAAGCGAGAATCTAGTATCGACCTTGATAGCGTAAAAAGCTACACTTAGAGGCATACAGGCACTTATAAGAACACACCACTAATGGAAAACTCTATGACCATGTATTTTCGATTACCCGCTATTATGCTGACGGTTTTATCGTGCTGCGCACCTTTAGCATCATACGCTGCCAGTGATACGCTGTTAAGTATTTACGAGTTAGCGCGTAATAATGACCACCAGTTAAAAGCGGATTACGCTGCGTTTTTAGCAGAAAGCGAAGATGCGACCATTAGCAAATCAACGATATTACCTCAGGTGACCGGCTCTGCAGGTATTAGCCGAAACGATACAGACACTCCTACAAGCAACAAAGTCACTACTGATATCACTCAATACAACATTGCGCTAACGCAGCCCATTATTAATTTCAATGCGTGGAATATTTACAAGCGGGGAAAAACCCTTAAACGTATTGCCGAAGTGAATTACCAAGCTGCTCAACAATCATTAATTATTCGCACTGCTGAAAATTATTTTGATACTTTAAGAACCTTGGATCAATTAGAAACATCCAAAGCAGAAGAAAAAGCACAAGCCACTTTATTAGAACAAACTCGCCAGCGCTATGAAGTAGGCCTCATTTCTATTACTGATGTTTACGAGATTCAAGCAGCTTATGATAATGCTGTAGCTAATAGAATTAATGCCGAAGCAAATTTGGGTGTTCAACAAGACCGACTCGGCATTTTAACCGGCAAGCTACATATGCAGGTTGCCCCTCTTATAAATGATTTTAC
>CAZCBF010000275.1:0-2028 GCA_964496895.1 uncultured Methylophilaceae bacterium
TATCCTATTGATTAGTCAGCAGGCTGCATGGGCAGTCGCGGCTGAAGATGACAACCCGCTCGGTACATTGTTTCACAGCCCAGAGGTGAGAGAAACTTTAGAGGAAAAGCGTGGTATTCAACCCAAACCTCAAGTCATAAAACCTGCTCACAATCCGCGCAAACACAGAAAAGTAGTCAAAGCAAAACCAGCTTTACCGCTGCCTGATCCTATTCTGTTGCAAGGCTATGTTAAACGCACAGATGGGCCGAGTACGGTCTGGATTAATCATGAAGTCGTTAGCGAAAATACCAAGACGCAAAATATTAAAGTAGGGCGCTTAGTTAAGTTGAAACAAAATAAGAAAAACAGCGTACTCAGCGATACGCACCAATTACACAAATCCAACCATTTAGTGATCAAGGTGCCAGCAAACGGTAAAGTCATTAAGCTCAAACCTGGGCAGCGCTATGATGCAAAAGACCATCGCATTGACGATATCTCCACGATGGCAATCGATGAGTAAGCGTAGCGCATATACTTAAATTACAGATGTTTCCTCATAAAGGTTATCTACCACGTTCGACCAAACAACAACATGGTGTTGCGCTCATTGCCATGTTGACAGTCATTAGCTTAATTTTAATGGCGATGTACCTTAAACGCCTGAATGAGTCCAATTTTGTAGCGCTAAAGCTTGAAAAAACACAACGTGTATTAGCAGAAGCCAAGCAAGCACTGTTAGCCTACTCTGCTGAACCCATCCAACCGACAAACTGCAATCTGAACTGCGCAAGACCTGGTGACTTACCTTGCCCAGACCTAGACAATGATGGGGAAGCAGAAGGTATTTGTAACGCGCAAGCGCAACGCTTAGGTCGATTACCTTGGAAAACTTTAGGCTTAATCGATTTAAAAGACGGTGATGGCGAGTCACTCTGGTATGCCGTTTCTAATCGTTATAAAAATAATACACGTGTGCTACCACTCAATAGCGAAACTAAAGGCACCATTAGTTTAAGAAATCAACAAGAACAGCTTATTTTTGATGGCGCTCAAGAGAGTGGTTTAGTTGCTGTAGTGATTGCACCGCATGCTGCTTTAACAAGGCAAGATAACGTTAGCCAAACCCGCTCACCTGCCAACGAGAATGATCCTCAGCATTACTTAGATATTGCGCTTAACGAGGATAACGCAGACTTTGTAGATACTTCAACCAATGGTTTTGTTTCGGGTTTAATCAAGCTTAATAATCAAATCATTGTCAACGATGCTGTACTGCCGATTACCCAAGACCAGTTTACTCATATGATTGAACAACGCGTTGTCGTAGAAGTTATGTCTGCTTTGCTAGACTATGAATGTGGGAACAATAGTGATCTCTCTACCCGACAATGTACAAGCGGAACTGTGAATCAGCTGCCTTTTCCCGCCTTAGTGACTGATGCGACTTGCCTTGGTAATACGACGTTACCAACCTCAGCTTGCCTCACCTCAGAAAGTTACATACCAATTGGTAGAATTCCTAGTCACTATACCGAGACCGATACTGATGGCAATACTGTCAATAGTGATATCTGGACTAATAATAATGCAAATTCGATTTTACGCGCAGAGCAGGACGATAATTGGTTTCAACAAAACAATTGGCGTGAGCTTACCTTTTATGCACGTATGGATGATTGTCCTAGTGCACCTTGTACAAGCTTAACGTTAAACAATGCGCTAAGCCCGAAGACCGCTCCCACAAGTAATGATAAAAACGTTGTCTTGATTTCTGCTGGTGAAGCACTATCATTTCAATCTAGAAACCAAACTGATAAAACTAACATTACAAATTACTTGGAAAACGATAATATCAATAATCCATCGAATGTATTTACCCGCCTTAAACCTGCAGCTGATCATAATGACAGAGCGTTGAGTATCCCATGAATAATCACCACAGCATGATTAGCCAAAGGGGCTTTACATTGATTGAAATCGCCATTGGTTTGGTTATTATTGGTTTGTTATTGACGATGTTTTTAGCCCCTGTATCCACCCAGC
>CAZCBF010000276.1:0-2012 GCA_964496895.1 uncultured Methylophilaceae bacterium
GTTGAAAAAGCCATCATCAACAATAGCAATATCAATAGCGCCATTGCGAGAATTGAAGAAGCTGATGCACAAATGCGTGAGGCAGGCGCAGCATTACTCCCCAAAGTCAATGCTGATGCCAGTGGCGTGCGTAACCGTGTCACCGAAAGCGGTGCCTTTCCTGCTTTTGGTCAAAACCCACGTAATACCTACCAGCTAGGCTTAAGCACGGCCTTTGAACTAGATTTCTGGGGCAAACTGCGCAATGTGAAAGCGGCAACTCGGGCAAACTATTTGGCAACACAATTTGCCAAAGAAACCGTGCAACTATCCACTGAAAGTTTGGTCGTCTCTAGTTATTTAATCATTCGCAGCTTAGACGCTCAACTGACCAATTTAAAAGAAAACTTAAGCATCAGCGAAGAGAGCCTAGCGCTAGCAAACAGAAGACAACAAGGCGGTATTGCATCTATTTTAGATGTACAACAAGCTTCACTGGTTAGGGATAACCTATTACTAGAAGAGCAGGACTTACTCCGCCAAAGAGCACTGACTGAGCATGTGTTGAACATTCTCACCTTAGTAGAGGTTAATTTGGCCCCCAGTGATTTAGCAGACTTCCCGCTACCACCACTACCGCCAGTAGGCTTGCCTTCTGATATTTTAGAAAATAGAGCCGACGTACGTGAAGCGGAACAAAAAATGATTGCCAGCAATGCCGATATCAGTGTCGCAAAAGCAGCTTTATACCCAAGCATCTCACTGACAGGGCGCTTAGGTGGCGAGAGTTTGGCCTTAAGCGATGTATTAAAATCAGCCTCGCGTATTTGGTCGTATGGCTTAAGCCTTAACTTACCCATCTTTAACAGCGGTAGTTTACGCGCACGCGTGGACCAAGCAAGCGCTAGACAAAAGCAAACCCTACAGGCTTATATCGGCACACTGGCAACAGCTTTTCAAGAAGTCAATGATGCTTTAGTGAACTTACGGCGCTATCAAACCATGGAGAAAATTGCGCAAACGAAACAAAAGACCACGCAATCCATGCTAAAAGTCGCACAAAATCGTTATGAAGTTGGTTACTCAAGCTATTTAGACGTCTTAGTCGCACAACGTAGTCATATTGAATCCTCACAAGCGCTTATCCAAAGCCGTCAAAACTCACTGATTGCAACTGTAGATTTATTCAAATCACTTGGCGGTGGCTGGCAAAATCACTTCCCTAATCCTGTCACGCAGACTGAATAAATCTTTGCAAATGGCGCTAAGGCTTTTATGATTAGCGTTATGCAAAAAATCTCAACCACACGCATCGCTTTTGCCAGCTTTATTGGCACAGCTATTGAATTTTATGACTTCTACATTTATGCGATGGCCGCTGCCTTGGTCATTGGGCAAGTTTACTTTCCTGCTAGTGATCCTGCCATACAAACGTTAAATGCGTTTTTAACCTTTGGACTGGCATTTATTGCGCGGCCGTTTGGCGCCATTTTGTTTGGTCACTTTGGTGATAAAGTTGGGCGCAAAGCAACCTTATCAGCCTCTTTATTGGTCATGGGGCTTTCTACCTTAGGCATTGGCTTACTACCCAGCTATGCATCCATTGGCATTGCAGCGCCAATCTTGTTATGTGTTTTACGCTTAGGCCAAGGCATAGGCTTAGGGGGTGAATGGGGCGGCGCAGCACTGCTGGCCACCGAACACGCACCGCAAGGCAAGCGAGGATGGTTTGGCATGTTTCCACAATTAGGTCCATCAGTTGGTTTTTTGTTTGCTACGCTGAGCTTTTTGGGCTTAAGTACATTTCTAACCGAGGCACAGTTTCAGGCTTGGGGTTGGCGATTGCCGTTTATCGCGAGCGCCTTATTAGTAGTTGTAGGCTTGTATGTGCGTCTAAAGCTCACTGAAACACCCGCTTTTGCCACTGCATTAGCCAATGATAAAACACATGCGCTACCGATTAAATCACTGCTAAGCACGGCGCGAAAACCCATTCTATTAGGCGCGCTCGCCATGGTGGTTTGCTACAATTT
>CAZCBF010000277.1:0-2008 GCA_964496895.1 uncultured Methylophilaceae bacterium
GTGATTAAGTGAAACAAAATCGGTGTGGAAATATTATAGGGTAGGTTGCCGACGATACGTAATGATGGGCCAAGCGTGCTAAAGTCAAATTTTAGCGCGTCACTTTGATGAATTTCAATGGTGTCTTGCGGATATTCATTTTGCATCCACGTGATAATGTCTCGATCGAATTCAACCGCATGTAAGTGATCAAGCCGATGTAATAATGGTTTAGTCATGGCGCCAAGCCCCGGGCCAATTTCAACCATTAAATCACTGGCCTTTGGGTTGATCGAATCGATCAAGGCTTGAATAA
Organism: uncultured Methylophilaceae bacterium; assembly: GCA_964496895.1. Lineage (GTDB taxonomy): Bacteria > Pseudomonadota > Gammaproteobacteria > Burkholderiales > Methylophilaceae > Methylotenera. Next base: position 296 of record CAZCBF010000277.1, read on the forward strand.
TGACGGGGTCAACTAGAAAGTTTTGACCAAATCTTTTTTTAGCTTTGTGTTGCTTCATACCGTTGCGAGCGAGATTGCTGCGTTAATCGCAGCCATTAAGCTCCCCGTATTGACATTACCTGTACCAGCCAATGATAACGCCGTGCCGTGATCGACGGAAGTACGGATCATAGGCAAGCCCAATGTGACATTGATGGCTTCGCCGAAGCTAGCATGTTTGAGCACCGGTAAGCCTTGATCGTGATACATGGCCAAGGCTGCATCTGCTTGCGCGAGGTGTTGTTGTGTAAACATGGTGTCTGCGGGGAGAGGCCCAATCAGCTGCATCCCTTGATTGCGTAAATGGTTGAGCACAGGTGTAATGATCTGTATTTCTTCATCGCCTAGATGTCCATTTTCGCCTGCATGTGGGTTCAAGCCAGCGACAATGATTTTAGGTTGTGCGATACCAAATTTGTGGATGAGGTCATGGTGTAGAATCTCAATCGTACGTTTCAAGTGCTCTGTTGTGATGGCTTCGGGTACTGCGCGCAGTGGCAAGTGGGTGGTCACCAATGCAACACGCATCGCTTCACTGGCTAACATCATGACTACTTTTTCGGCTTGCGTAATCTCGGCCAAAAATTCAGTATGCCCTGAAAATGCAATGCCGGCATCATTGATCACGCCTTTGTGCACAGGGGCAGTGACCATTGCATCAAATGTTTGGTCTTGGCAGTGTTGTGTTGCCAACTGTAGGGTAGATAAAACATATTCAGCATTGTTGGCATTTAATACACCGACTTCTACCGCTGAATTGAGTGGAGTATGTAGCACTGTCATGTGCCCGGCTTGATGTGGCGGTATTTCTTCAGCATCGCTCAATACAATCTCTAAATCCAGGGCCTGCGCGCGCGAGGCTAGTAGTGACTTGTCACCAATAAAAACTAAGCGCGCTTTGATCGACTCCATGGCGATCATCAGAGAAATATCTGGCCCAATACCAGCAGGTTCGCCAGTGGTGATGGCGATCGTTGGAAGTGTCATCGTTGCGTTAGAGGCACCGCTAGAAGTCATCCACTAGCTTGATTTTAACGTAAGCGCGGTCACGCAGCTCGTTTAACCAGTCTTGATAAGTTTCTTCTGCTTTACGGTTGCGAATTTCTTGTCGCGCTTTTAGGCGTTTGGCCTGAGAAGACATGTCTTGTTCGCGGCGCTCTACCACCTGAATGATATGCCAGCCAAACTGCGATTTAACCGGCTCACTGATTTCATCAACGGATAACGCATCCATCGCTTTTTCAAAGCCAGGTACGGTGTCTCCTGGGTTGATCCAGCCGAGGTCTCCGCCGCTGCTAGCTGAACCATCATCTGAAAACTGACGCGCAAGTGTGGCGAAGTCTTCATTGTTGTTTAAGCGTACTTTAAGGTTGTCAATTTTGTGCTTTGCTTCACTATCAGACATGATTTCTGTTAGTTTGACTAAAATATGTCGAGCATGTGTTTGTTTGATCATCAGTGGCGCATTGTCACCTCGCTTATTTATGAGCTGCAAGATGTGATAACCATTCGGACTGCGCAAAATCTCAGAATGCTGACCTGCCGCCAGTGCTTTCACGGCTTTTAGAAAGATTGATGGTAAATCCGTGCTTTTCTTCCAACCTAGCATGCCGCCTTCCAGCGCATTCGGTGCATCAGAAAAACTGGCTGAGACTTCACTAAATGGTTTGCCTT
>CAZCBF010000278.1:0-2003 GCA_964496895.1 uncultured Methylophilaceae bacterium
TGGCAGACGGTTTTGAATACGATGCAAAGCTTATCGGCACAGACAAAGAAACAGATTTGGCTGTTCTTAAAATTGAAGCTGACAAAGACCTTCCATATGTCTCATGGGGCAATGATAAGCAATCACGGGTCGGTGACTGGGTTGTGGCAATCGGTCACCCATTTGGTCTTGAAGGTGGTGCTAGCGCCTCAACAGGCATTGTCTCTGCTGTTGGCAGAAATATTCGATCTGGACGATACGATAACTATATTCAAAGTGATGCGGCGATTAACCGCGGAAACTCTGGAGGACCGTTGTTTAACTTAGATGGCGAAGTGATTGGTGTGAATACAGCCATTTTATCTCCAAGCGGCGGTAGTGTTGGGGTTGGATTTTCAATAGCCTCAAGTTTGGCTAAATCAGTAGTGACCCAACTTATCGATAAAGGAGAAGTAGAGCGTGGAGTGATTGGTGTACAAATTGCACCAGTAGATGATGCAATTGCTGAGAGCATAGGGCGTAAAAATAAACGTGGCGCACTAGTCGAAATGGTTGTGCCTGGCAAGCCAGCAGATAAAGCAGGCATTAAAGCAGGGGACTTGATCCTGAAGTTCAACGGTCAAGAAGTTGCTGAAATGCGTAACTTGCCGAGAATTGTAGCGGGAACCAAAGTTGGTAAGCGAGTGCCTGTGAAAGTGTGGCGTGATGGCAAGATCATTACTAAGAAAATTAAAGTCGAAAAATTGTCTCAAGATACATTTGCTGGAAAAGGTAAAAGCAAGGGTAACTCTCCTAAAGAAGATGAGACAACGACAGATGACGAGTTTGGTCTTGAAATGGCTGATCTAAATGAGACAAGCAGAGAGCAATATGGCATTGACTCTAATGTCGACGGTGTATTGCTAATTGACGTTGAAAATACAGGCTTAGCAGCACAGAACGGCTTGCGTGCTGGCGATATCATTTTGCGTGTCGGTAAGACAAAGATTGATAGTATTAAAGACTTTCAATCATCGATAAAGAAGGCCAAAAAGTCAGGCTTTAAATCAGTTGCGATTTATATTGATCGTGCAGGCGACACACGTTTTAGAGCGTTCAGATTTGAATAAAACAAGCTACCTCATGCTAGTTAGTGAATTCTAATTGGCATGAGATTCACTTTCTAAATAAACGAGCATAAAGCAAAATTTATAAAACAAAGATTCATCAAACCTCTTAGGTGCAGTAGAATAAGGAAAAAATATGTCAAATAACAAACAATCTATGTTCAATATACTTGTCATTGAAGACGACCAAGAAACCGCTTCTTACATCACCAAAGGCTTAGCAGAGCTAGGCCATGTTGTGGATTATGCTGAAGATGGCAGAGAAGGCCTCTTAATGGCTGACTCATCAGAGCATCATGTCATCATTGTAGATCGCATGTTGCCGAAGGTGGACGGTGTGACCATCACACGCACCTTGCGTGGCAATGCTAATCGCACTCCAATTCTCATGCTTAGTGCATTAGGTGAAGTGGAAGATCGTGTTGCAGGTTTGAAAGCGGGCGCAGATGACTATCTGACTAAGCCATTTGCATTTTCAGAACTACAAGCAAGAATCGAAGCATTGGTTCGTCGAGCAGAACCAGAATCACCAGACACCATTTTAAATGTTGGTGACTTAGAAATGGACTTGCTAAAGCGAGACGTGAGACGGGGAGAAGTAAAAATTGATTTACAGCCTCGAGAGTTTCGTTTGCTAGAATATTTGATGCGTCACAGCGGACAAGTTGTGACTCGAACCATGTTGCTAGAAAAAGTGTGGGACTACCACTTCGACCCTCAGACAAATGTGATTGATGTTCACATCAGTCGCTTAAGAGGCAAGATTGATAAAGAGTTTGATTTTCCATTACTCCACACAGTGCGTGGCGCAGGCTACATGTTGAGTGAAGCGGGTTAAACTATTTTGGATAAGCTAACTAATAGCTTATGCAGGCTACATAAGAGTTCAACCTTTCGGATCTATTTGGTCTATGCGGT
>CAZCBF010000279.1:0-2000 GCA_964496895.1 uncultured Methylophilaceae bacterium
CACCAGCAACGTCATTGCCAACCTCACCCAGTAATGTGTATTCGAGGTAGTCGACTGGCCCTTCGTAAACTGAAGCATTGATTCCATTGCCATTAAACTGCATAGAAGGGGCTGCTTTGTTGGCAAGCAGAGTGTCGATGGTTGCTGAGCCGTCTAAGAATGAAAGTTGTTCAATATTCAGAATGTCATCATTACCCTCTGCGCTAGAGAGCTGAAAACCACCTAATTTTTTCTTGCTGATATTCGTAAGCTCTGACTGATTAATGCTTAGCATCAGTGTGTCAGTGCCTAAGCCGCCATCAATGTCGTCATCACCTAAGCCGCCATCGATATAGTCATCACCATCGCCACTAGAGACAATGTCATCCGTGTCATCTGCTTCAAGGTAGTCGTCGTTATCGGAGCCGAAGTGTTTTGATGCGGCTGAAGAAGAAGTGAACGTATTGACGCCATCATTGTATGTGCTGGAAGTTTTGGCAAATACACCATCACTATCTGCATCGGTGAACGTATACGTTTTAGTGAAGCCGTGTTCTGTCTCAACCTTGGTCACGGTGTTGCTGACGCTATCATAGGTCCAGGTTTCATTGCTATCAATAGTATCTAGTTCCCAGATGCCATCTTCCAGTTCTTCGACTTTGGTGACAGTGTCACCAGAGAACTCAAAGCGATACAAGTCATCAAATTCTTGAATGACATTGCCGTTATTGTCTGTATAGACACTATTGCTTTTCAAAAAAATGCCATCACTGTCGACATCACTATAAGTGCTGACCTCAGTGTGGTTGCGCTCTGTTTCAGTTTCCGTCACCGTGTTAGTGGCGCTGTCATAGGCCCACAGTTCATTGGCATCTGGTGTTTTAATCTCCCAGACACCATCGTCTGTGTCAAACTTTTCAATTTTTGTGATTGTGCTACCAGAAAATTCAAAACGAAATTGATCCGAACTCATGTTTAGTTTCTCCTCAAATTAATACACATTATCTGTGTGATATAAGAATATGCAAACAATATTCCAACAGTATTTTTATTTTAACTTATTGATTATCAATTACTTTTTTTCATTTTCCTTTAGTCTTTTCTGCAAGGTTTGTAATAACGATCAGTGTTTTCTGCAATTTTTGCAGGTTACTATGCGTTACAAAAAAGACAATATTAATTTTGCGACAGTTTTCATACATATGCAACGTTACCATTTTAAAATCATGCTATTCATTAGTGATCACTTGAATGGTGTTTTAGTAAGATAAGACTAATAAAGATTAACAAACTGCCCCCATTCTTGTTTACAGCGTTGCTTCCAATCTGCAATACTTACACTATTGACTAACTTTATTAAAACAAGTCCGAACCAATACTTATGAGCCTCACCTTACCCGCAACTAGCACTGTAACAACCACACCTTTTGATGATCAAAAACCAGGCACTTCTGGCCTGCGTAAAAAGGTTAAAGTCTTTCAGCAAGGCCATTATCTAGAGAATTTTGTCCAAAGTATTTTTGATACTTTGCTAGCAGAAGCACCTTTGCCAGCAGGAGCAGCCTTAGCGTTGGGTGGAGATGGCCGTTATCATAATCGCGACGCGATTCAAACCATTATCCAAATGGCAGCGGCCAATGGCTTTGCCAAAGTGATGGTAGGGCAGGGTGGTATTTTATCGACACCTGCTTGTTCGAATATGATTCGTCAATATGAAACGTTTGGCGGCATTGTCTTATCTGCTAGCCATAATGAAGGTGGACCCAATGGCGACTTTGGTATTAAGTACAATGTTAGCAATGGTGGTCCAGCACCAGAGAAAATTACCGATACTATCTTTGCCAATAGCAAGGTTATTGAACACTATCAATTAGTAGAGATGCCAACAGTTGATGTGGATGTGATTGGTGAGACAGCTTATACCTTGTCATCAGGTGAGTCGTTTGTGGTGCAAGTGATCGATGGTGTGAAAGATTATGCAGATTTGATGCAGCAGTTATTTGATTTTAATGCGATCAAAG
>CAZCBF010000280.1:0-1993 GCA_964496895.1 uncultured Methylophilaceae bacterium
GTGGGTTTAGCAATTATATTTAGGCGATTAACTTAGCCCCGTATCACTACCCAATGGCAGTAGCGCCACCCATATAAGGCTGCAATGCAGTCGGAATAGTAATGCTACCATCAGCATTTTGATAGTTTTCTAGCACAGCGACCAATGTTCTACCAACAGCTAAACCAGAACCATTCAGTGTATGCACGAGCTCAGGCTTACCCGCAGCATTTCTAAAGCGCGCTTTTAAACGGCGCGCCTGAAAGGCTTCGCAATTAGAGATTGATGATATCTCACGATACGTATCTTGTGCAGGTAACCACACTTCTAGATCATAAGTTTTAGTCGCACCAAAACCCATATCACCCGTGCATAAGCTCACAACACGATAAGGCAACTCCAGCCCCTTTAGGATGGCTTCAGCATGCCCCACCATCTCATCCAGTGCGGCATAGCTGTGATCTGGATGCACCACTTGCACCATCTCAACCTTATCAAATTGATGCTGGCGAATCATGCCTTTGGTGTCTCGACCATGAGAGCCTGCTTCTGACCTAAAGCATGGTGTATGAGCGGTGAGCTTAATTGGTAAGTTTTCCAGCTCAACAATCTCATCACGCATCGTATTCGTCAGCGTGACTTCTGAGGTAGGGATCAAATATAAGTGGCTATCATTGTGTGGTAGCTTAAATAAGTCTTCTTCAAACTTAGGCAGTTGGCCTGTGCCAAGCAGTGATTCTGCATTCACCAAATACGGTGTGTAGCACTCGGTATAACCATGTTGTTCCGTTTGGGTATCCAACATAAACTGCGCAATGGCACGATGCAGTTTTGCAATTTTTCCACACATCAGGGTAAAACGCGCGCCTGACAATTTAGCCCCCGTTTCAAAGTCTAGACCATGCGGCTCACCAACATCGGTATGATCTTTGATTTCAAAATCAAAGCTTGGTGGCGCACCCACTTTACGTACTTCAACATTATCATCCTCAGAAACACCCTCTGGTACGCTCTCATGCGGAATGTTCGGCATATTAAGCAACAGTGCCTGCAAACCTGTTTGAATCTCTGTAAGCTTGGCTTCATTATCTTTCAACTGCTCACCTAAGCCAGCCACTTCCTTCAGAATAGCCGAAGCATCTTCACCTTTAGATTTGGCAATACCAATCTGCTTAGAGGTTTGGTTACGCTTGGCTTGCAGCTCTTGAGTTAAGACTTGAATCTCTTTACGTTCAGCTTCTAGGTTTGAAAAAGCAGCTTGGTCAAAACTAAAGCCTCTACGTGCTAGTTTAGCGACAGTTTCATCGAGATCGTTTCTTAACAATTGAATGTCTAACATGTTGTCTTCACTTTAACTATAAATAAAATTATTTGGAAATTACTTTGGCTTTTTCGATTGTGCAGCTTGGTCCAGTGACTGCAAGTGATTTAATTTTTCGCCAATTTTACCCTCTAAGCCGCGACCTGTGGGTGCGTAAAAACGTGGCCTTTGTGCATCACTTGAAATTTCATCTGGAAAGTAAGTCTCCCCTGCGGCATACGCATCGGGTTCATTGTGCGCATAGCGGTACTCTTTGCCATAATCTAGCTGTTGCATCAGCTTGGTTGGCGCATTACGCAGGTGTAATGGCACGGGGCGTGATTTATCTTGCGCCACAAAAGCCTTGGCTTGGTTATAGGCCATATAAGCCGCATTACTTTTTGCAGCAACTGCGCAATAGATTAAGGCATTGGACAATGCCAGTTCACCTTCAGGCGTGCCAAGGCGCTCAAAAATCTCACATGCTTCTACCGCCATGGTTTGCGCGCGCGGATCAGCTAGACCAATATCTTCAATCGCAATGCGTACAATGCGACGCCCTAAATACAGCGGATCAGCACCGCCATCAATCATGCGCAAAAACCAATACAGCGCTGCATCTGGGTTTGAACCACGCACTGATTTATGTAAGGCTGATATTTGGTCGTAAAACGCCTCGCCACCTTTATCAAAGCGACGTAGCGAGCTCGCCAT
>CAZCBF010000281.1:0-1983 GCA_964496895.1 uncultured Methylophilaceae bacterium
TGGCGCAGCATGATTAAAACACTACGCAAAGAAATGCCTTATCTGGTTAAGCACACACCTGAAATGCCTGTATTGATCCATCAGTTTTTAGCACAACAAGCTTCTGCAGAACAAGAGACACCCATTAGAGAAACCATTGATGCATTGGTTCAAGTACAGCAAAAACAGAGTCTATGGTTTAAACGAATCACCTTAATTGTACTGTTTATTGGTTTAGTCAATGTTGTTGCTTTGGTACTACTGTACCTAGAGATGATCTAAGATTGCACTGCGTTTAAGGAAGATTGATGAATACACTATTTGGCATGACAGAAGCCCAAATCTCTGAGTTTGGCCTAAAGTATGGCTTGGCCTTTTTAATCACCCTCATGCTCGTGATTGTAGCCAAACTTGCTTGGGATTGTAGAGCTGGCAAGTTTGGCACGTTTATTTTATTTGCAGGTTTGGCACTTGGTATCTTTGGCTTTTTAGCCAAATATGTTATCCAAGAGATGCTTATTCATTAGCTCATAATCACGCGATACCAATAATGATCCAACAGCAAAGCGGCAAATAAAATCATTAAATAGATAATCGAAAATTTAAAGGTCTTCTTAGCCAACGCATCTGAATACTGCTGATACAAACTCACAACATACCACATGAAAATCGCATCTAGCACAATAATGGTGGCTAGATAAATATAACCACTCATCCCCAGCGCAAATGGCATCAAGCTCACAGCCACTAATATCACGGTATAAAGCAAAATATGTAATAAGGTAAAGGCTTCGCCATGGGTCACTGGCAACATCGGCATCCCGACTTTAGCGTATTCTTCACGGCGGTATAACGCCAAAGCCCAGAAGTGTGGTGGCGTCCAACAAAAAATGATCAAAAACATGATCAAAGACTCTGGTGAAATCGTATTGGTCACCGCAGCCCAACCCAAGATAGGTGGCATTGCTCCTGAGGCACCACCAATCACAATATTCATTGGCGTCGCTGGCTTTAAGAATACTGTGTAAATCACCGCATAACCAATGAATGTACCAAAGGTCAACCACATAGTAAGGGGGTTCACAAACACGTACAACAGTGCCAAACCAAAACCACCTAAGATCGTCGCAAAAATAAAGGTTTGTGTCGATGAGACTTGCCCCGTTGGAATAGCACGCGCGCGCGTTCTTGCCATTGCCGCATCGATTCTATGCTCGATTAAACAATTAAAAGCTGCTGCTGCACCGGAGGCACAACCAATGCCGATTGTCGTTGCTAGCAATAGCGGCAACGGCACCATGCCTGGCACTGCCAACAACATGCCGATAACGGCAGTAAACACAATCATGGCTGTGACTTTAGGTTTACATAAGGAAAAAAAGCTCTTTAGACTTGTTTGCCATTTAGGGTTAAACACTGCACTTATGGTTGACATCTTTTTCTCCCGAGTTTTCCTATCGCTTATATTGCTTATCTGTATAACTTACTTAGTTGTCACTTTTGAATTTATGATCACGAGCACCATCAGCATTAAGGCTGCCACCGCATTATGTGATACGGCTAAAACAATTGGCAAATGTAAAACCAGATTACCAATCCCCAATGCGATCTGCAAGCATAATAATACTAGTAGCATCAGTGCCAAACGCTTAGTTTGCGGATACTGCGTTAGAAACTTAACAACCCACAACATAAACATAAAAATCACCAAGGCACCAAGTCGATGTATCCATTGTATTGCAGTGATGGCTGCAAGTGATATTGGCTGACCATCACTGGTCAAACCCAACTCTCTAAACACATTAAAACCTTGCACAATATCCATTTCAGGCCACCAAACACCATGGCAGGTTGGAAAATCCACACAAGCCAAAGCGGCATAATTTGTACTGGTCCAGCCGCCTAGCAATATCTGACCAACCAGCAAAATGAAGCCTATCCGCAACAAAAATGGCGTTTTAGGGTAACCAATAATGGTGCCAGAAGCATAACCCCAATGCCGAT
>CAZCBF010000282.1:0-1978 GCA_964496895.1 uncultured Methylophilaceae bacterium
TGGTCACACTAGGTGGAGTCGATGGTGCAAACGCACCTTGGCCGCTGACACCATTATTAATGGTATTGGTGGCGTTAATAGTTAAGTTGTTTCCTGACTGGAGTTGTGCAGGAAGAAAAGCTAAAGACCATTCAATACCGCTTACGCCAAACCCAACACCAGAAAAATCAGTTGCGTCAATTTCCGCTTGCAAACTTTGGGCAGACACAATCAATTCATCATCTTCTGGTAAATCAAACCCAAAAAATTCTTCGTTCCTAATTACATCTACATTTGCGCTTAAACCATTAGTTCCGACAGTTGGCCCTATGCCAAAATAATAAGGAGATACTGATGGCAAAGCATAGATGATAGTTTGATTAGCAACATCATTTGCTGTAATTGTTAAATCATTCGCTGCTGAGACCACACTGCCCTGATTAGAGAGCAACCCTACGTGTAAATCTATATTGTTTCCAGCTGCAATAGTTGAGTTATTATCGATTATTTTTAGCAGCGAAAAATAACGATCAATAATGGCTTGTGTTTGCGAGGGGCTATTATTAGATTGAAACAATAAATTTTCTAACGATTTTATATCGACTAGATCACCAAGCTCAGTACCTTCGGGAACCCCAAACTCAGACCCACCCAAAATGGTATTTGAGCATAAAAAGCTATCGCATGATTGCTCCTCGCCCTCTTCATCAATGGCAACTACGGTGAATAGTCTTCTACTATTTAATAACGAATTACTGGTAATTGAAATATTATTACCGGCTTCCAATAAACCGCCAACATTAGACACTCTGGTGCTTGAATCTGAATTTTCATTACTAGCGATTACAATATCATTACCACTGTAAATATCGGATCGATTATTAGTGATCAAGTCACTAAATATATTGATGTTGCCTGCTGCAAACAATAGACTTCTGTTATTAAAAAACGTATTTTGAATTCTATTTGATGCAGTCAATAACATATCTCCACCGCTTGCGATGAGATTTCGGTTAAGAATGTTGTATCCCGTCAATTCTAAATTTCCAACTGATACAACAACACCGCTATTCGAAATATCATTAGCAAATATCTCTGTTACTACTCCATTGATTGTAGTTGTTGCTATAGGCTGAAGATTTGACGTCTCTACATTAACACTTAGATCTCCAACTACCGTTAAAGTCCCTGTGTTATTAAAGTTTTCATCTAAGTTAAGCGTGAACCCAGAATCGATCGTCGTATCCGCTGCATTATTAAAGCTATCCGTATTGATCACTAAGGTATCGTTAGCTTGAAGACCTTGCTCAAAACCTTGCTCCAACGTATCAATTGTCAGCTCTATATTTTTACCCGCAACAATATTGCCGTTATCATTATTAAGATTTTCAATTTGATCGAGTTCAACATCACCAGCAACAGCTTCAATAATATTATCTTGGTTATTCACTGTATCAGCGATGATCTGAACATTATTGGTGGCGATCAGCTGCCCATCATTATTTAATATTTCACTACTAGAAATTAAATCGGCATCGGCATTTAAAGTATTATCAGTATTAAGACCAGCAATTATATCGCTTTGGTTATTAATGGTTTGTGCACTCAATACCACACTATTTTTAGCGGCAACTGTGCCGTTATTATTTATTTCTGTTGCAGCATTTATTTCTATGCTGTCGCCATAAGTAAGCTCATCAACGGTAACTTGGCTACTTGCACTATCGATGGATGCAGCTTGCTCAGCAATCACACGATTAATGCTAATGCTGCCATCAGCTGACAAACTAATATCACCTACATTCGTTGCCATTTCACCATCAAGGTTAACACCCACACCAGCTTCAGTACCCACTAGCTTAATGGTATTGGCAAACATGCCGCCTAAGAGAGAACTATCAATAGACACTTGAGGTTTAGTACTACCATCATCTACTTTAGGGGTAGCTTCTAGAGAGTCAATATCAACATCGTTGCGACCGGTAATAATATTGAGATT
>CAZCBF010000283.1:0-1952 GCA_964496895.1 uncultured Methylophilaceae bacterium
TATCATTAGCAATAAAAACTAGGGGTGGATTCACGATCTGAGGATTGATTCTGGTACACTTCTTTGCCATGAAACTTGCTAATAAGCATATCCTTGTCGCCGTTAGTGGCGGAATCGCAGCCTATAAGAGTGCCGAATTTATACGTGCACTTCAAAGGGCTGGCGCACAAGTGCGTGTCGTCATGACAGAAAGTGCGACAAAGTTTGTCACGCCATTGACCTTTCAGGCCTTATCAGGTTATCCCGTTCATACCTCCGATAATGCCAGCTTTGATAAAGCCGGAATGGATCACATTGCCTTATCACGCTGGTCTGATGCCATTATCGTTGCACCTGCCACCGCAAACATTATTGCCAAGATCAGTAATGGCGTCGCAGACAGTTTTGTTAGCTCACTCTGTCTTGCACACCAAGGACCGTTAGCCGTCGCACCTGCGATGAATCAAGCGATGTGGAACAATCCTGCAACTGAACAAAATATTACTGACTTACAAACACGAGGAATTAAAGTTTTCGGACCTGCACAGGGTGTCCAGGCGTGCGGGGAGTCTGGTGAAGGAAGAATGTTAGAGCCTGACGATTTGGTCCATCACTGTATTTCTTTATTTGCTAGTAATAGCCTTTCAACTAAAAAAGTGGTGATTACTGCGGGCCCCACTGTAGAACCTATTGACCCTGTTCGATTCATTAGTAATCGTTCCTCTGGGAAGATGGGTTATGCCATCGCTGATGCGGCAATGGAAGCCGGCGCACAGGTAACAGTGATCAGCGGTCCAACGCATTTGCAAGAAAATAAGCGTGTCGACTATGTGTATGTTGAAACAGCACAAGAAATGCATGATGCGGCAATGAAGCACTGTGTAGATGCTGATTTATTTATTGCGGCAGCGGCTGTCTCAGACTATCAACCAATCAATGTTGCTGATCAAAAAATCAAGAAGAGTAATCACTCTTTTTCCATAGAATTGACCCGCACACCGGATATCTTAAAAGACATAAAAAAATCTCAGCCAACTTTATTCTGTGTTGGCTTTGCTGCAGAAACTGAAAATCTTATTGAGCATGCATCCACAAAACTACGTAATAAATCACTTAACATGATTATCGCTAATCAAGTGGGTTTGCCTGACCAAGGTTTTGATAGTGATTTTAATGCTGTAGAAATTATTTCAAGCGACAAGACGATCTCTTTGACTCGCGCACGTAAATCAGTGCTTGCACGATTAATTATTAAAAATATTTCTGATCAACTTAAAAAAGAAACCTCTCAAACTAATGTCACCTATCTCCAATCAAAATAAAATTAAACTTAAAGTATTAGATAAACGCATCGGAACAGAATTTCCGATGCCTAATTATGCTACCAGCGGTTCAGCGGGACTAGATTTACAAGCCTGCATCGATGAAACAATGATCGTTATGCCAGGTGAAACGCATTTAATCCCAACAGGCATCTCAATATTTATTGATGACGCTTCATTAGCAGCCGTCATACTTCCTCGTTCTGGGCTTGGCCATAAGCACGGCATTGTGCTTGGGAATTTAGTTGGGCTCATTGATTCCGACTACCAAGGACCATTAATGGTCTCATTATGGAACAGGGGTGACAAAGAATTCAAAATCGAACCAGGAGATCGTATTGCTCAACTGGTTTTTGTGCCGGTTATCCAAGCAAGCTTTGAAATTGTTGATGACTTTGCTGAAACTGCGCGTGGCGAAGGCGGATTTGGCCACACTGGCTCACAGTAATGACTATAAATATATAAATTGAGGAGAAAACAATGGATGTAACCTCCAGCATCTTCCGTGCATATGACATTAGAGGCGTAGTCAAAACAGATTTGCGACCTGATGTCGTTCTTCTTATCGGAAAAGCGATCGGCACTTTATATCCTGATTGTAAAAAAGTTGCGATTGGACGTGATGGTCGTCTCACCAGCAAAGAACTTTCA
>CAZCBF010000284.1:0-1928 GCA_964496895.1 uncultured Methylophilaceae bacterium
GTGATAAATGTCCCACGTGATTTAGACATTTTTTCGCCATTCACCGTCAAGAAGCCATGCGCAAACACTTTTGTGGGCGTGCGATAGCCTGAATATTTCAAGGTGGCCGGCCAGAATAGAGCATGAAAATACAAAATATCTTTGCCAATAAAGTGATATAGCTCAGTCTCACTGTCTTTGGCCCAGTATTCATTAAAATCGATGCCGGTTTTTTCACAGAGGTTTTTAAAGCTGGCCATATAGCCTATCGGTGCATCCAGCCACACGTAGAAATATTTGCCAGGCGCATCTGGGATTTCAAAACCAAAATACGGCGCATCGCGCGAAATATCCCAATCGCTCAGCTTGTTCTCACCGACTTCGCCAACCCATTCGCTCATTTTATTGGCGGCTTCGGATTGTAGTGTTCCACTACGTGTCCACTCGCGTAAGAAGTCAGCACACTCACTCAACTTAAAGAAATAATGCTCAGTCTCACGGCGCTCAGGCGTCGCACCAGACACCACCGAAAATGGATTAATTAAGTCAGTCGGCGAATAAGTCGCACCGCAGGCTTCACAATTATCACCGTATTGATCTTCTGCTTTACATTTTGGGCATGTGCCTTTAATAAAGCGATCAGGTAAAAACATATTTTTGACAGGGTCATAAAACTGCTCAATCGTTTTTGTGGTGATCTTGTCATTATCACGTAGTGAGAGATAAATCCCCTCGGCCAATGCTTTGTTTTCAGGCGAATTGGTAGAGTAAAAATTATCAAACGCCACTAAAAAGTCGGCAAAATCCTGATCGTGCTCTTTGTGTACATTATCAATCAGCTGCTCTGGCGTAATGCCCTCTTTTTCTGCACGCAACATAATTGGTGTGCCATGTGTGTCATCTGCGCAAACATAATGCACAGTGTGGCCCTGCATCTTCTGAAAACGCACCCAAATATCTGTTTGGATGTATTCGACAAGATGTCCAAGGTGAATACTGCCGTTGGCATAAGGCAGTGCTGAGGTAACCAATAATTTGCGTGACATAAGGTAAATGAACCTGTGTTTTAAAAAGTGAAGCGCTATTTTAGCAAATGACGGAACAAATCACATGGTTTAGAATAGGCCATCTCATTAAAACACACTAAAAGACTATGGCTACCACGCAATTAGCAATCGAAAGCGCACTAAAACTTTGTATCGACCCCAATACTGGCAAAGACTTTGTCTCAGCCAAGTCGATTAAAAACATCCAAATCGATGATAACAAGGTCAGCTTGGATGTTGTATTAGGCTATCCAGCCGAGACACAGTTACAAAGTATTAAAACACTGGTTCAAGAAGCTTTAAGCGGTGTTGAAGGTATTGCGAACCTCACCGTGAATGTAGGCAGCCGTATCGTTTCGCACAAAGTACAACAAGGCGTCAACCTGCTACCGAATGTCAAAAACGTGATCGCCGTGGCCTCTGGCAAAGGTGGCGTAGGTAAATCCACCACCTCAGTCAACTTAGCACTGGCACTAGCTGCAGAAGGCGCGACAGTGGGTTTGTTAGACGCTGACATCTATGGCCCCAGCCAACCAACCATGCTAGGCCTCAGCGGCCGCCCAGACAGCAAAGATGGCAAGTCAATCGAACCCATGGAAGCGCATGGCATTCAATGCATGAGTATTGGCTTTTTGGTCGACCAAGACACGCCGATGGTATGGCGTGGGCCAATGGTCACAGGCGCATTAGAACAACTCTTGCGCGATACGCAATGGAGAGATCTCGACTACTTAGTAATTGACCTACCACCAGGCACAGGCGATATTCAACTCACGCTGGCGCAAAAAATCCCAGTCACCGGTGCCATCATCGTCACCACCCCGCAAGACATCGCCCTACTTGATGCCAAAAAAGGCCTCAAAATGTTTGAAAAGGTCAATATCCCAATCTTAGGCATTGTCG
>CAZCBF010000285.1:0-1925 GCA_964496895.1 uncultured Methylophilaceae bacterium
GTGCTGTGATGGCGGTGCCAGCACATGACGAGCGTGACTTTGCCTTTGCTAACCAATATCAATTGCCAATCAAACAAGTGTTTAAACCTGCCAAAGGTGAGGACAATTTTGACCCAACGACTTGGCAAGAGTGGTATGGGTCAAAAGGTAAAGATGTCATCGTCTCGTTGGCTGGCGATTATGAAGACATGGGGCATAAAGCCGCATTTGAAGCCATTGCCAAAGCTTTATTTGATAAGAAACTCGGTAAAAAGACCAAACAGTACCGCTTACGTGATTGGGGCGTTTCGCGCCAACGCTATTGGGGTTGCCCCATTCCCATTATCAATTGCGAAAGTTGTGGCGCAGTACCTGTACCTGCCGAGCAATTACCTGTCGTGTTACCCGAAGATGTGGTGATGGATGGCGTGGGTTCACCAATCAAAAAAGATCCTGGTTTTTACGAAACTACTTGTCCGACTTGTGGCGGCCCTGCAACGCGCGAAACAGATACCTTAGATACCTTTTTTGAGTCTTCTTGGTACTTTGCGCGCTACGCGAGTCCAGATTGTGACACCGCAATGGTCGATGAGCGTGCGAACTATTGGTTGCCTGTCGATCAGTATGTGGGCGGGATTGAGCATGCGATCTTACACCTACTTTATGCACGCTTTTTTAATAAGCTCATGCGCGATGCTGGCTTAATCAGTCATGATGAACCCTTTGACCATCTGCTCACCCAAGGCATGGTACTTAAAGACGGTGCTAAGATGAGTAAATCTAAAGGCAATACGGTGGATCCACAAGCCTTGATTGATGAATATGGCGCAGACACTGCACGTTTGTTTATGATGTTTGCCGCACCACCGGAGCAAAGCTTAGAATGGAGCGATGCTGGTGTTGAAGGTGCCAACCGCTTTTTACGCCGTATCTGGAAAGCGACTTACGAGCATGTTACTTCGGCAGGCGTTACGGCTGCATTTAATGCGAATTCTGATAAAAGCACACTTACTGCTGAGTTAAAAAACTTACGCTTCCAAACACATTCGACAATTAAAAAAGTGACGGATGATATTAGTCGCAGACACAGCTTTAACACAGCGATTGCAGCAGTGATGGAGCTCATGAATGCCTTAAGCAAAACGCCAATGCCAGAAGATGCTGATAAAGCGTTATACCAAGCGGTTCGCCAAGAAACATTAGAGAATATTGCACTCGTACTCTCACCCATTGTGCCGCATATCTGCGAAGCCATTTGGTCTGTACTGCGCCCAGAGACGCCAATCGATACCGTGGCTTGGCCGCAGGCTGATGAACAAGCCTTGGAAAAAGAGGAGATTGAATATATTATTCAGGTCAATGGTAAGCTTCGCGCTAAGATGGAAGTAAGCAAGACTGCTTCGAAAGAAGCGTTAGAAAAAATGGCACAAGAGCAGCCAGCCGTACTAAAATATTTAGAAGATGCAACGGTGCGAAAAATCATCGTTGTTCCCAATAAACTCGTTAATATTGTCGTAGGATAACCATGCGCTTTTACTACCCTGCTCGCACGACCGCTGTATTGGCTTTACTCTTATTACTCAGTAGTGCCTTATTAAGTAGCTGCGGCTTCCAGTTGCGCGGAGTGACAAACTTAAGTTTTAAAACCGTTAAACTGCAAGGTGCCAACTTAAGCTTAAAACGCGATCTGATACGCAATATTACGGCAAACAACCTCACATTAGTCGATGATGTCAAAGAAGCGGATGTCGTATTAGAGCTATTAAATGAGTCTAATCGTAAACGAATTCAATCATTGAGTGGTACCGGTGTTGTGCGTGAATTTGAGCTTTATTATCAAGTGAGCTTCAGAATGCGCGAAGCAGCGAATCCTGAATTTGGCAACACCCAAACGCTACAACTACGTCGTGATTACTCTTACAACGATAATATCGTGCTCGGTAAAG
>CAZCBF010000286.1:0-1901 GCA_964496895.1 uncultured Methylophilaceae bacterium
TACCATTATCTGCGCGTAATGCAATTAACTTACCACCAGCAAAGCCAACATAAACCGCCCCACCATCTACCACTAATCCAGCACTACTTCTCAGTGTCAGTGCAGGGCCACTACGATTGTAGACCCAACGACGGCTACCATCGTTTGCGTTAATACCATAGATTTTACTATCACCTGTGCGCACAATCACCATGCCATCAAAGTACTCAGGCTTACTTAAAATTTCACTGCTCAGATGCGATTTCCAGACAGGCTCTCCGTCTGTCGTATAAGCATACAACGTCCCGCGCTGAGAACCCGCCATCACAAGGTCGGCACCAACACCGACACCACCAGAGATACTCTCTCCTAGCGTGACCTTCCATAAGGCTTTACCAGTAAATTCATCAACTTTATGTAGCACGCCATCGGCACTGGCCGCATAGACATAACCATCGTAATAAGTCGGTGAATACTCGAAATCGCCAGCCTCGCCTAATTTATACTCCCATAGCAAACTGGCATTCTGAGTAATCAAAATGCTTTCTAATGTTTGTGGTGGATTAATTGGGTCACGACCAAATACTCTAGATTTTAGGTCGGTAACACTACTACAGGCTGACAACATCAACACAGTAAGAAGTAAAGCCCATATGCGAGCAGTAGGTAATTTAAAAAACATGCTTACTCCATCAGTAACGTTTTAGTGCTGTGCTACTAGTACTGTACACTAACCAAGTGCAGCCAGCTTTTGTTGTGTAATGAGACGATACTTGCCTGCTGGATTTAATTTTATCAAAGCACGCTCATAGGCCGCTTTTGCTTCTTTGGATTTGCCTTGTTCCAATAGAATATCGCCTTTGAGATCCCAATAAAGGCCATCAAAACCCGCGCTTAATGTTGCGTCCAAGGTCTTAATCGCTTCATCGTATTTTTTCTCTTCAACAAGCAATGCGGCTAACTCGTATCGCGCCATCGCACTAATTGACGTTTCTCTGGCATTATTCATTGCCCATTCAAGCTGTGGCTTTGCTTTTTCAGCCTGCTTGGCTTGGTATTGCAACTTAGCAAGATACAAAGCTCCACGTGCTGCATATGGCGTACTAGCGTAATCAGTCGTTAGTTGCTTAGCTTTAGTTGCCAGTGCCTCAAGATCAGTAACCTCCGACACCAATAGCTGTTGATATAGTGTTGAGGCTTCAGTCGCTGTTTGTTGTTTTGAATGATTCCAGAACTTGAATCCACCAAAAGCAATCGCAGCAATCGCAACAAGACTGACCACCAGCTTGCCATAGCTATTCCACCAGCTTTTTAGTTCATCAATTTGTTCTTGTTCTTCTAAGTCTAGTGCCATGACACTCCCTTTGTTAATTTGTTACACATCATTTCATCTACGCCGCAAAACGCTTATTACCCGGTATTGCTGACAATAATCCTTTTGTGTAGTCGGCCTGCGGGTTAGCATATATTTCATTCACACCGCCCTGCTCGACCACTTCACCATTCCGCATCACCATGGCATCATCTGCAATATGCTTGACCACACGTAAGTCATGGGTGATGAATACATAGCTCAAGCCCATCTCCGCCTGCAAGTCTTTTAAGAGTTGCAAAATCTGTGCTTGAATCGATACATCCAATGCTGACACTGGCTCATCACAAACCACCACTCTCGGCTTTAGGACAAGCGCTCTGGCAATGCCAATACGCTGTCGTTGCCCACCAGAAAACTCATGCGGGTACTTTTGCTGGTCTGAGGCTTGTAAACCTACACGTGCCAGCATGTTAACCACTTGTTGCCTTCTACTCGCTTGATCGCCAAGCTGGTGAATCACTAGCCCTTCTTCAACAATTTCACCGACACGCATCCGCGGGTTTAGTGAAGCAAAAGGGTCTTGAAACACCATTTGCAGATGCCGACG
>CAZCBF010000287.1:0-966 GCA_964496895.1 uncultured Methylophilaceae bacterium
TGTCTGCATACATCTCGCCATGAATCAAATATTGATCTGTTGCGGTAAGCTCACCTGCCAACAATGCATTTAAGGTATCAACAACCTTCTGAGTGCCTTGCATGCTATATCCTTTTTAATCACTCATTACAATGCCTGCCATCATACACCTTAAACTAGATAAATCAAGTGCTTTATTATCCATAACTCATTGATTATTAAGGATATTATTAATAATAAGAGAAATGAGAATGATTTCGAATTTCTTTAAAATTCAACTGTCACATATCAAATATATCACTAAAATACACATCACTATTGAACAAGCACATAAGATCAATTACTTAGAAGCATATATTACTTTCAAGATAGTCTATAAAGCGTGATCACTACCGGCACTCAAGCCTTAATGACACTAGCCCTTAATCCATTATTGCCATACAATGAATTGAGTCGATTACAGATCTAAGAGTAGGCATGCTGATAAAAACCATTCACCCCGATGATCCAATGTTTGCTGGGAGCGAAGCGCACTACTACAGTTGCGGTAGGCAATTGAGCGACATGGTCGAGGCGATCTTTACTAAGTATTACACCAAGCCGAAGAAGGATTTCCCTATCTTAGAGTTGCCCGCGGGTTATGGTCGTGTGACGAGGTATTTAGCACAGGCTTTTGGTGCATCCAACATTCATACGGTTGATATATATGATGCCTCTATTGCGTTTCAAAAAGAGGTATTACAAACAAACGTTTACAAAGTTAATGTTGGCGATTTCACTTATCGTGAGATACCTGATGGCGCATTTAAGATTGCAGTGATGGGGTCTTTAATCACCCATTTCGATGAGAAAAGCGCGAGTCAGATTTTAAAAAGTTTCTCCAATAAACTTTTCAGATGATGGTTTTGGCTTAATCACTACACATGGTGAAAAGTCATATGAGCTGCTCAAAGCTGCCAATATCTATCAAATTAATGAAAAAGATCG
>CAZCBF010000287.1:976-1891 GCA_964496895.1 uncultured Methylophilaceae bacterium
TGTTGCATACCTATGAAGCGCAATCTTATGGCTTTTGCGCCTATAGTGAAGATCACACCTTTGAGAAACACACGACAGATGCAGCAGGCAATGCCTATGGTATTTCCTTAATACACAGGTCGTGGCTAGAAACATATTGTAAAGATAATCATCTGATCATCGTTGACTACAAAAAAGGTGGCTGGGATAACCACCAAGATACTTTTATCATCAAACGTGGTATGACGGCTTAAACACTATTCTTTGTATAATAATCGCTTAATGTCGCTAGCCATATCCTCTGGCGATTGCCCATACTGCATATACAGTCTAATCTTACCCGCCTTGTCATACACATACATGCCTGCGCTATGATCGATGGTATAGCCACTGTGACCATCATTCTTCACTTTAGATGAAAACACTTTAAACACTGTTTTGGTGGCCTCTATCTCAGCTACGCTACCTGTTAAGCCGATAAAGCGTTGATCAAAAGCGGGTACAAATTGCGCGAGTACAGCTTGTGTATCACGCTCAGGATCAACTGTGATGAATAGCACTTGCACTTGCTGAGCTTGATCACCCAATAATTTCATGGCTTGTTTTAAATCGGCCATTGTCGTTGGGCACACATCTGGGCAGTGAGTATAGCCAAAGAACATGGCAACGACCTTACCTTTGAAGTCGTCCATGGTGCGGGCTTGCCCATTGTGATCAGTGAGTTGCAAAGTTTGCTCAAAATCAGCGCCAGTGATGTCTTGCGCGACAAAGTTCGCTTGCGTAACTGGCTGACAAGCGCTGATTAAGACTGCAAATAAAAGCCATAAAAAAACAGACTGAAGCATTTTAAACATGGTTAATCCCGAAATTAATCAATAGTTTTCATTTTATCATGCGACAAGAATCAGCACCTTTGGTTTACAATAGCGTTTAATT
>CAZCBF010000288.1:0-1888 GCA_964496895.1 uncultured Methylophilaceae bacterium
CGTGGTGTTCACCTTCTTGTTTGGTGCAGGTATTGGTAGTTTTTACTCAGAGAAATTACAGTTAGTAGAAAAGCGCAGACCAATTTTGCCTTTCATCGGAATTGCTGTTTCTACGTTGTTCTTGGTATTCAGTCAGCAAGCATTGTTTGACTTGTTCTTGCAATTCTCAACGCTAGCTCGAGTTGTCTTATCTATCATTATGATCTTCCCACTGGCTTTCTTCTTGGGCATGCCTTTCCCTCTTGGAATCTTGGCAATCCAACATAAGCCAGCAGGAACAATCGCATGGGCATGGGCTTACAATGGTTTGTTTACAGTAGCAGGCGGCGTATTCACCGCGATCTTCTCTGTATTCTTTGGCTTTAAAGCAACGATGATGGTAGCGCTATTAGCATACGTAGCTGCCTACTTAGCTTACCGTTCATTATTTGCGTCATATATAGATAACAAGTAATAGTTAACAAGCATATAAATAAAAAGGCGAATCAAGTGATCTTGATTCGCCTTTTTTTATCCCTTTAAGAAATAGGTTTTTTTATTGGGTTAGTAGGTGTTCAAACGCTGTTAATGATGCCTTTGAGCCTTCGCCCATTGCGATGATGATTTGCTTATAAGGAACGGTTGTGACGTCTCCACAGGCAAATATACCTGCTTCACTTGTCTCACAGCGTTCGTTGATCACAATTTCACCATGCTTTGATAGTTCGACTACATCGCCTAAAAATTGACTATTAGGAACTAAACCGATTTGCACGAACACGCCAGCCAGTGGCAGGTCTGTAATCTCACCCGTTTCACGATTTTTATATTTAATAGACGTGACTTTGCCGTTTTCTGCAAGAATCTCTTCGGTTGCTACATTCTTTAGTATTGTGATGTTGTCGCGTTTCTCAGCTTGATCTACCAATACTTGGTCTGCCTTTAAGGTTGGCATGAATTCAAATACGGTGACTGATTTAACAATGCCTGCCAAATCAAGTGCTGCTTCGATACCTGAGTTACCACCACCGATAACCGCAACGTCTTTTCCTTTGAAGAAAGGGCCATCGCAGTGAGGGCAATAAGCAACGCCGTTACCGATATTCTCTTTTTCACCCGGAACACCAAGCTCACGCCATTTAGCGCCTGTTGCAATAATGACTGTTTTTGATTCAATCACTTCACCTGAAGAGAGTGTGACAGATTTCGTTTTGCCAGACTCTAGCTTGCTTACACTTAAGTGCTCACGCTTGGTGATCTCATAGTCCTGCATGTGACTAATCATGTTGTTGGTTAGCTCTGTTCCCGTTGTTTTATTCACTGAAACAAGGTTTTCAATGCCCATCGTGTCCTTAACTTGACCACCGATACGATCGGCAACCATAGTCACTTTTAAGCCTTTACGAGCTGAATAGATCGCTGCCGCTGCACCAGCAGGACCACCGCCAATGATAGTGACATCTTGTAATGGTAATGACTCAGTTGGAGTTACTTTGGTCAAGTCAGGGAACTTTGTTGTTAGCTTGTCTAATAATTGAGCTGTGTCGATTTTTCCTGTGGCAAAAACCTCACCATTTAGCACAACTGTTGGTACACCTTGAATATTGTTCTTTTCAATAAGGTCTTGGAATAGGCCGCCATCGAGCATTTCATTACTGATGTTGTCGTTTAGTAACGAGAACTGGTTCAGCGCTTGAACAACGTCTGGGCAGTTGTGGCAGCTCAAACTAACATAGGTTTCAAAGCGTAACTCTTCAGTCACATTTTTAATGATACTTTGAATACTGTCGTCTAGCTTAATCTCAGTGCCAGACGCATTTAAAATGGCTAACACTAAAGAGTTAAACTCGTGTCCACCAGGAATGCCAGAGAACTGAATGCCTGTTGGTTTGCCATCTACTTCAAGTAA
>CAZCBF010000289.1:0-1868 GCA_964496895.1 uncultured Methylophilaceae bacterium
TACCGGGTGTCTTGCCGGTACTCAATGAAGAAGCGGTCGAATGTGCCATTCAATTCGGCTTGGCTATCGATGCTGAAATCACACCAAGGTCAGTGTTTGCACGTAAAAATTACTTTTACCCAGATTTACCCAAGGGTTATCAAATCAGCCAGTTTGAATTACCTGTAGTGGGCAAAGGCCAACTCAATATTCAAGTGCCCGCATCGAAAAAATTGGAAGCCTATGAAAAGGTCATCAACATCACGCGCGCCCATCTAGAAGAAGATGCAGGTAAGTCTGTACATGGTGCCGTTGAAGGCATGAGCGGCATTGATCTCAACCGTGCAGGTACGCCTTTACTAGAAATTGTCACTGAGCCTGATATGCGCTCTGCGGCTGAGGCAGTGGCCTATGCAAAAAAACTACATGGGCTAGTGCAATGGATCGGCATCAGCGATGGCAACATGCAAGAAGGCAGCTTTAGGTGTGACGTCAACGTGTCTGTCCGCCCGCAAGGCAGCACTGAACTGGGCACGCGCCGCGAAATCAAAAACTTAAACTCATTTAAGTTTATGACCCAAGCCATCGAGTATGAAACCCAATGGCAAATCGAAACCATAGAAGATGGTGGCACCATAGAGCAAGCCACCGTGTTGTTTAACCCTGATACGGGTGAAACACGTGCCATGCGTTCTAAAGAGGAAGCCAACGATTATCGATACTTCCCTGACCCTGACCTCTTGCCTTTGATTGTGACAGAAGAAGACAAAGCACGCATCAAAGTAGCCATGCCTGAGTTACCTCAGGCGATGAAAGCACGCTTTGAAAATGAATACCAGCTCTCAAGCTATGATGCCAGCACCCTAACGGCGATACGTGAACTCGCAGATTATTTTGTCGCTAGTGTTGATGCAGGTGCTGACGCTAAATTAGCCGCTAACTGGATCATGGGCGCCATTTCTGCCAAATTAAACAGTGAAGATAAAACCATATCCGATAGCCCGATAGATGCAAAGACACTGGCGCAATTGATTAAACGCGTGATGGATAAAACCATCTCAAACAACGCTGCCAAACAAGTATTTGAAACCTTGTGGAATGATGGTGGTGAAGTCGATACTATCATTGAAGCTAAGGGGCTTAAACAAGTATCAGATACTGGCGCGATTGAAAAAATGGTCGATGAGGTATTGGCCAATAATCAACACATGATTGATGAATACAAAGCGGGTAAAGACAAAGCCTTTAATGCACTTGTCGGCCAAACCATGAAAGCCTCTAGGGGCAAAGCAAACCCTGCTGAGGTAAATCGTATTTTAAAATCTAAGTTAGGTTAGTCGCTTAAGCTTTCTGTCATTACGACTCCAAACCGTACTAATTCTATTTAGTCTTAATGCCTAACTGTTTGAGTTTACGATACAGATGGGTACGTTCCAAACCAGCAGTTTGCGCCAAGCGGCTCATATTGTGTGTTTCTTTGAGGTGGTGCTGAAAGTATAAACGCTCAAAAGCATCCCTCGCTTGGCGTAACGGCAAGTTTAAATCAGGCAATGCATAGTCCTCAGCAGCCGTTTTTTCTTGCGCCGCCGCATCTGGATTGCTTGCACTAGTTTCTAGCTGCGATCCACTTTCAGTCGCCTGATATTGCTCCAAAACTCGCAATACATCTTCTGGCGTAATTGAATCATTCAGGCTCGACTGAATCAGGTTGTAAACCACTGACTCCAATTGCTTATAGTCCCCTGGCCAATCAGCATTGCGTAGTTGATTGAGTGCAGCAACATCAAAGGCCTTGTACTCTTTGCCATTGTTGGCATAAAGCTGATTCGCTACCGAGACGACAATTTCAGGAATATCTTCTTGATGGTCTGATAAAGTAGGTAAGCGAA
>CAZCBF010000290.1:0-1854 GCA_964496895.1 uncultured Methylophilaceae bacterium
TTTTAGCTGGTTTAGGTTTATTGGGTTTTGCTTCTCGTAAAAAGCAAGCTTAAGGATTGATCGCTAGCGTAGAAAACTGCGCTAAAAGGCTAATTATAGCGATGTGATGTTTCTTGCCTAGATTTGATGACGCGATGCTGGTTGTCATTACGTACTTAATAATGCTCACTGACCTTTAACAGGTAGTGAGCATTTGGCTATTGACTATCAAAGTCAAATCAATCAATACAATGATGGCGAGGCGTTTAGGCTAGCGACGCTTAAGGGTTGAGAGCCTATAAGATTGGTTTTAGTGTGATTACGATTGCAGCTAAAAGGAAAACAGGATGTCTAAAAATAATAACAAATCATTTTATCTGCGAATCTTCTTGATTGTCATGGCGCTGTTTACGCAGCCAGTATTGGCTGCCAACTGCCAAAAAGGCGATCGTCAATTGCCGATTTCTGGCCTGTGTACCAGTCAAGTGAAACACCTTGTTCCACCACCATCAAAGCACTTTGTTGACGGCCTTAAGCTTTTTGGTTGTAAACCAGTGATTAATGATGGCAATTTCGTCGGCCAAATAATGTTGTATCAAGCGGCACAATGTAAGGGTCAGCCTGCACAGTTTGAGGGTGGCGCTGGCGCACATTCAGCCGCTATTGACGTCTGGGGTGGCGGTTTTTATCCCGATACGTTGGAAGATTCAGTTAACGTTGCCACAGTGTTAGCCGCGCCTGCAAATAATCCAACAGAAAATCTCTTGCGATGGGTGGCCGATGGAATGGATGATCATTACACCAAAGCCGAAATAAAACGATGCAAGCTACGTAAAGCGCCAATTGAAGGTGCAGACGCTTGGGTTGTGGATGAGTATTCACTATCCAACTTGCCCACATTGGATGAGCCGAGAAGTGCTTGTGGCGGGTATGGATACACTCAGGAAAGTCGTGCATTTTGGCGTATTACGCAAGGTCTGGCGATGTACTTTGATTTAGGGCAGGACGAGGCGACTAACATAGACCCATTATCGATCACTTTTTTTAGTAAAACAGCCAATGGTCATTTATTGAAATTAAAAGATGTGATGGCTGGTGAAACTGAAGCAGTTACGCATCGTGGTTCAACGCCCGCTCGACCTAATATCGTAGGGGCGAAGCATGCTCAAGAACAGTTTTATTCCAAAACGCGCGGTTGGCATGTTTACACCGGTACTCAAGGAAGGCATGCATTGTATTGTGCGGCAACTAAAACAGTGAATGATGTGTTGCTACGTTTTGAGAGTAATGGTTACTTTTGGCATGTCAATGTGCCTGTGGAATCACCTAGCAATAGTAATGGCCAGTTAGCCGTTGATGGCAAAGCGTGGGATATGCAATGGTCTGGCAATTCGCAGTGGACTACGGGCAGGTTTGGCCTTGCGCAACGCAAAGCGATTGGGCAGGGCAATACCATGGTCTTAGACATTGGCCGCGCCTCGATAGATTTACCACTATCTGGCACAGAGGCTATGTTTTTAAAACTACAAGAATGCGTTGAGAAAAACCGAGTAAAACACTAGCTAAGCGATAAAGTGGCTGCATGCCAATGAGGAGTAATGCGATGAACAATACGAAAACAAGCAATACACTGATCTTAGGCGTTTGTTTGATTATTGGGTTGGGCTTACTGGGTTATTTATTAGGTAGTGCAGCAATACAGGTTAAAGAGTTTGAACGTACCGTCAAGGTAAAAGGCTTATCTGAACGAGAGCAGGTGGCTGATATTATTATTTGGCCGATCCAATTTACAGTGGCAGAGAATGCATTGGTTGGTGTTTATAACAAGGTCGATGCGCAGTCACAGCAAATCAAAGATTTTTTAGTAAATAACGG
>CAZCBF010000291.1:0-1849 GCA_964496895.1 uncultured Methylophilaceae bacterium
TCCAATGTATCAGTCACTTTTTGATACGCTTGCGCATCTGCTGGTGCATGCTCAGACAAAAAGGCATCGCAATCCAAACTAAACCAGGCCTCAATGCCCTGCTCTTCTACCGCTTGGCAAATGATCTCTAATAACTTAGCCATCTCTGGGTGCGGCGTGCCTGTTTCTTTATGCACAAAAAATGGCATGGGCACACCCCAAGTACGCTGACGCGAAACACACCAATCAGGACGTCCTTTGACCATGCCTTCTAAACGCGCCCTACCCCAATCAGGGTAGAATGCGGTTTTATCCACCGCTGCATTGGCATACTCACGCAAAGCCTTGCCATCATGATCTGTGGCATTCATACCAATAAACCATTGATGTGTCGCCAACTGCATCAATTGCGTCTTGTGTCGCCAGCAATGTGGGAAGCTATGGTTTAAACGGGCGCTTGCAAGCAAGTGACCACTTACTTCCATTGCCTCTAAAATCACTTTATTCGCCGCTTTTCGGTCTAAACCACGGATCGGTGCAAAAGGCACACGTTCACTCTCGAAGAACTTACCATCGCCACCGATCAATACCCTTGGTTTCTCATCAGGGTAATTCGCACGCATCACCAACCAGTCATCATTACCGTGTGCCGCAGCTGTATGTACTAAGCCAGTACCCGCCTCTGTGGTCACATGGTCACCACAGATCATCGGTACTTCACGACCATCAAATGGATGCTGTAATAGTAAGTCTTTCAGCAACTCACCTTTACAAGTCGCGAGTACTTTATAGTCAGCCTCTTCATAGCGTTGCATGGTTTTTTCAACCAGTTCTTTAACAAGGATCAACAACCCTTTACTGGTTTGAATCAAATCATAGTCAAAATCAGGATGCACACTAACAGCCTGATTGGCTGGCAACGTCCACGGTGTGGTCGTCCAGATCACCGCTGAAACGGTTTGGTCGATATTGACACTAAAGGCTTTTGCCACTGCCGCTGGATCAACCGCATTAAACGCCACATCAATGGCTGGTGAGTTCACATCTTCGTATTCAACTTCAGCCTCAGCCAATGCTGAACCGCAAACCGTACACCAGTGCACAGGTTTAGAACCTTGATACAAAAATCCATTTTGATAAATATCACCCAGAGCACGCATCGTATCGGCTTCTGTTTGATAATTCATGGTGAGGTAAGGCGCATCCCAATCAGCCAATACACCTAATCGAATAAAGTCCTGCTTTTGCTTTTCTACTTGCTCTTTGGCATATTCGCGACAAAGCTCACGAAATTTTGCAGGCGGGATATCCTTGCCATGCTCTTTTTCAACCACGAGTTCAATAGGCAAACCATGACAATCCCAACCAGGCACGTAAGGTGCATCAAAACCACTCAGTGTTTTTGACTTAATAATAATGTCTTTTAAAATCTTATTCACCGCATGACCTATGTGAATATCACCATTGGCATAAGGTGGGCCATCATGCAAAATAAATGGCTTGGCACCTTTGCGCGCTTTTCTAATGCGTTGGTACACGTCACGCGCTTGCCAGCTTTCAAGCCAAGCAGGCTCACGCTTGGCAAGGTTGCCGCGCATAGGAAAGCTTGTCTCTGGTAGGTTTAAAGGATATTTATTTTCTTTATCGTTTTGTTTCATACATTGAACTTATGAATGCTGTTTAAAATATTCGCGTGCGATCATCGCATCTTGTTGTATCTGTGCTTTCAGTGCTTCCAAATCTGCAAACTTCCTCTCATCGCGTATCTTATGATAAAAGTCTACTTGCACATGCTGACCATATAAATCAGCATCAAAGTCAAACACATGCACTTCCAATTTGAGTTTGGGTACGCCAGCGATTGTCGGAC
>CAZCBF010000292.1:0-1838 GCA_964496895.1 uncultured Methylophilaceae bacterium
TTGGTTATTATTGGTTTGTTATTGACGATGTTTTTAGCCCCTGTATCCACCCAGCGCGACTTGCGTAATAGGGCGGTGACACAAAAACAACTGGCTGAAATTAAAGAAGCATTAATCGGCTATGCCATCGTTAACCAGCATTTGCCTTGCCCTGATACCAATGCTATTCCAAATGGTGAAGAAAATCGAAATGCAGATTTTAGCTGTCCTTCGAATGGTGTTCTACCTTGGAATACGCTGGGGATTACACAGACCGATGCTTGGCATCACTATTTTACCTACCGGGTGGATGCCACTTTTTCTCATAGTACCAACCTTTTTAGCATTGACGATGCAGAGGGTAATTCAGGTATTAATATCAATGGCATGAATGGGGCGCTGATTAGTACCAATAGTCGGCCAGCGGCTATTATTGTGTCACATGGGGCCAATGGGTTCGGCGCAATAAACACTAATCAAGATGCTGCAAACAATACCGAGCCCACCTCAACCAATGCTGATGAGCAGGAAAACTCAGATTCAGATGTCAATTTTGTTAGTCATGTGCCGACGGCTGATGGGTTTGATGATCAACTCATCTGGATTTCGCCTAAAGTCTTAATCAACCGTATGATTACGGCTGAACGTTTACCTTAATACCCGCTATGAATGACCAACAACTCTTACGCTACAGCCGTCAGATTTTACTCAATGAAATCGCCTATGAGGGCCAAGAAAAGTTATGCCAAAGCCATGCCTTAATCATTGGCGCTGGCGGCTTGGGTTCACCTGTTGCGCTATATTTGGCCGCGGCTGGGGTAGGGAAGTTAACCATTTGTGACTTTGATAAAGTTGAACTAAGTAACCTACAAAGACAAGTGATCCATAGTACTGAGGTGCTGAATATGAACAAAGCTGCCTCAGCAAAAAAATCCATTGCTGCCTTAAATCCAGAGGTTGAGGTCATTGCTATTGAAAAGAAAAGTTCTGAATCCGAATTACAAGCCTTAATCGAACAAGCCGATGTCGTAATTGACTGCTCTGATAACTTTAAAACACGCTATTTACTGAACCAGCTTTGTGTCACTCAAAAAAAGCCTTTAATATCAGGCGCTGCTATTGGATTTGAGGGGCAAATCACAGTCTATGACCAACGCAGTGATTTAAGCCCTTGTTATCACTGCTTATTTCCTGAAACTGATGCAGAAGCTAGTAATGAGATGCGCTGTGCTGAGCATGGTGTCTTTGCACCGTTGGTTGGCATGATCGGCACCACGCAAGCTGCTGAGGCGATTAAAGTGATACTTAATTTGGGGCAATCTTTAGAAGGGCGCTTATTAATGTTAGATGCACTAAGCATGCAATGGCATAGCATTAAGATCAAACGGGATAAGCATTGCAAAGTGTGTGCTCACTAACCACCTTACACTAATAGTAAGCACACACTAACGATCAAGGTACAGTAATAGAACCTATTATGATCTGCCAATAATAGATTTTACAGAGCTGATGATGTCACCAGGCATGACAACAATCTTACTATTGCCAGACTGTGAAATTTCTTCTAGCGCATGAATATAACGATCACCTAATAAGAAGGTGGCAGAGTCGCGGTTTTCATTGGCTTGCTCAGCAATAAACTGGATTGATTGGGCTGAAGCTTTTGCTGTGACCATTTGTGCCTCTGCATCTTTTCTTGCAGCTTCCAATCTTGCTTCCGCATCTAAAATTAATGCTTGTTTTGCACCTTCAGCTTCTGTGACTACGGCGACTCTTTGACGCTCTGCCGCAGCTTGTTTTTCCATTGCTGACTGCATGCCATCAGAAGGCTTGATGTCTTGAATCTCAACTGACTTGAC
>CAZCBF010000293.1:0-1812 GCA_964496895.1 uncultured Methylophilaceae bacterium
CAATCAAGAAGGTTACGATTTTTTGATTAACGAAAAAGAACCTGTTTCGCCAATTAAAATATTATTAGTGGCTTTGTTGGTTTTATTACTGCTGGGTCAGGTAATCTACTATTTTAGAAATACGATTGCAAGAGAAGTACCTGCGGTAAAACCATTACTTGTGCAGTTCTGCGGGGTGCTAAATTGCGAAATTAGTTTGCCACAAGAAATCAACCTACTCTCGATTGATGATTCTGGTATTCAGCAAGATCCTAAGCTCCCAGGTGTCATTCGATTAACCAGCACGATTACTAATCGTGCCAATTTCAAGCAAGCCTATCCTAATTTAGAAGTGACTTTGACTGATGAGCTAGACAAGGCTCAGGTCAGAAGGATTTTTAACCCTGACGAATACTTGCAGAAAAAGGTCAATTTGGCCAAAGGAATCGAGTCAGGCGAGTCTATCCCAGTAGAAATGTCACTCATGACAGACAACGTTAGTGTTTCTGGCTTTAGAATTTTATTGACTTACTAAAGTAAAGTCGCCGCTAGCTAACAACATCTTATAGCAGTCCGAGTCTACACTTAGTATAGACTCGGCTAAACACTCGATAGCCTCGGTTCTCGCATAACTTTCTCGCCATGCTAATGCTATTCTACGAATGGGTGTACGGTCTTTAAATGGCACTGTTTTTAGAAGTGGATGTAAGTGCCGATCATCTGTTGCGCTACAAGGTAATACTGTAATCCCTAGTTTTGAAGCAACCATATTACGAATGGTTTCGAGTGAATTTCCTTGTAGTACTTGGCCTTTATGATTAAGGTCGGGGCAAGCTTGCAATACTTGATGGCTATAACAATGGCCACTATTCAAAAGCAAAACATTTTCATTCGCTAAGGCATCTGCTTCGACTGCCTCTAGCTCAGCCCAAGGGTGATCATGTGGTACCACCACCACATAGGCTTCATCATACAATGGCATTGTCTTAAAGCCAGCAATATCAAACGGTAAAGCCACAATAGCAGCATCGATCACACCATTTTTTAGGTGCTGCTCCAGTGATGCAGTCAGATTTTCTTCAATATCTAATGGCATATTTGGCGCTAGCTTGCTCAAAATAGGGATGATTTCAGGCAAAAGATATGGGCCGACAGAGTGGATAAGTCCTAAACGCAAAACACCAGATAAAGGGTCATTACCTTGATGTGCGATATCTTTAATGAGCGAAACTTCTTTCAGTGCTAATTCTGCCTGGGCAATGATTTTCTCACCCACAATCGTAGGAGAGACATCATTACGATTACGCTCAAAGATTTGTACCGCCAGTTCATCTTCAAGCTTTTTAATGGCATGACTGAGCGCTGGTTGACTGATAAAGCATTTCTCAGCCGCCCGACGAAAATTGCGTGTTTCAGCGACAGTGACGACAAATTTAAGCTCATTAAGTGTCAAGCTTTCCTATCCTTTGCTGCTTCCAATAGCTCGATATAGTCTTCAATATCCCATTCACAGCCACCACAGCCAGAAATAATGCCTGTTTTACTCGACATTTTGTCAACATCCATTCCATCGTTGAACATCCGCTTGATGTCACTACGTTTGGTGCCTGAGCAGTCACATAGAATGTCATCATCTTGATTGGCATCAGTCGTCATGGGCTAGTATGACTTACTCGAGTTTATCCAGTTGAGCAGTGAGCTTAGCTAGTTTTTCAGTAAAGTCACTTAAGCGCTCTTTTTCTTGGAAGACGACAGCTTCCGGTGCGCGTGAAACAAATTTCTCGTTATTCAGTTTACCATTGGCTTTATTGATTTCACCTTCTAATCTGGCGA
>CAZCBF010000294.1:0-1785 GCA_964496895.1 uncultured Methylophilaceae bacterium
CTCTAAATGCCATTGTTGCCGTGTCTTCGTCACGAATCTCGCCGACTAGAATAATATCAGGGTCTTGTCGCATAATGGAGCGGATGCCATTCGCAAAATCCACTTTATTGACTTCAGAAACCGAGGTTTGTCGCATGAGCGCCACAGGATATTCCACAGGGTCTTCTAGCGTCATGATATTAACCGACTCATCATTGCGATGTGTCAGTAGAGAATACAGTGTCGTTGTTTTACCGCTACCAGTTGGGCCTGTGACAACCACAATCCCTTCAGGCCGGTTGAGCATCAGCCGCATTTCATCAGACACACTTTGACGCAAGCCCATATTTTCTAATGGGATGATCGACTTCTCACGGTCAAGCACCCTTAAGACAATATTTTCACCATGAATCGTTGGATGGGTAGACACACGAAAGTCAATCGGTCGACCAATCAAATTCATATTGAGGCGACCATCTTGTGCCGCACGTGTTTCAGAAATATCAAGGCCACTAATCACCTTTAGCCGAACCGCTACGCCCCCCCAGTAGCTCTTATGCAAACTACGCACTTGCTGTAATACACCATCAATACGGTAGCGTATGCGTAAAAAAGCTTGTTCTGGTTCGAAGTGAATATCTGATGCGCCGTGTTTTACCGCATCCATGAGCAATGCGCCGACTAAGCGGACAACAGGCTGGGTATATTCATCTCCAGCGTTGGCAAAGCTCTGATAGTCGATTTCGCCAGTTTCAATTTCTCGTAAAATACCATCAACAGAAAGTTCATAGCCATAAAAGTGGTCTATGGTTTCTTCAAGCTGGGCTTCTGCTGCGAGTAATGTTTTGATTTGTATCGATTCACCGAGCATGGCTCTGAGGTGATCTAGGGCCACCACATTAAATAAATCTGACATCGCAATCACAATCGTGCTGCTGGTCTCTTCATAGGCGACAGGCAGCAAGTGATAGCGTTTACAAAAATCTTCTGGAACCAGTTGCAGCGCTTCGCGGTCGGCCACCACAGTGGCTAGGTCAATACTTTCATGGCCTAATGTTTCGGCCAAGGTATCTCGCACCATCGCTTCAGTGACAAAGCCAAGTCGTACTAATTGTCGACCAATAGGGATGTCATTTTTGGCTTGTTCAATGAGGGCAATATTGAGTTGATCTTGGCTGATGAAGCCAAGCTTAGTCATGAGTTCGCCAAGCCTTAACTTACTTTCTTGGGTAGTCGTCATCGTGTTTGCCCTATTGCAGTACGTCGATACGTTGTTGAATTTGTGCGGGGTTTGGAACAGAGAGTTGCTGCAATTTGACCATGGCTAAAGCACGCTTGTAGTGTTGCACTGCCAAACTAGGTTTGCCTAGGTGTTCAAGGCTAATGGCTAAATTATAGGCGTACTGCGCATTATCTTTTGCATAGCGGCTCGCTTCAAAAAAAGCAGACTGCGCTTTATCCCATGCGCTGCGTGAAGCGTAAAAATTGCCTAGGTTTGCATGGTGTTGCGCATGGCTTGGTTGTTTGGTGATCAATTTTTTTAAGCGCGCTTCTTGGTTAAAACTATCCATCTGTGGCGCTGCTGCCATCATGCCCGATAAAGCCGTTGGGTTATTAGGGGAAACGTTTAACACCTTTTTATACCAACCACCCGCATCAGCTAGCCTGCCTTGCTTTTGTGCAATGGCTGCCATGCCCAGTAGTGCATCCACTTGACCAGTATTTTTTTGTAATACTAAACGGTAGTATTTTTTAGCTTTTGTAAAATCGCCACCTTGGAAAGCAGCATAGGCAGTTTCAAGCGTT
>CAZCBF010000295.1:0-1765 GCA_964496895.1 uncultured Methylophilaceae bacterium
CAGGCAATGCTTCCGGTGCAGACACATCCGATTCACTCAACAACTGATCAGCCTCTAATGGTGCAGCACCATCAAACATCATGCGTGGCTCAAGATCTAATAAAATACTCGGGCGGTCAAAGCCGTTCGCATACTTTTTCTGAGTATCGTCAACCGCTGTTGCGAGCTTAGATTTAGTGAGCTTTTGCTTACTAAACGTTAAATTACTATTTGAAATATTCTTGTCATTTGAAGTCATAATATTAGCCTTTGCTTGAGTCTTGAGTCTTGAGTCTTGAGTCTTTAAAAACAACTTACATCTGAGCTGCATGTCGACCACTCAGAAAATAAATTTTTCACTACAGAACAATACAAGAACTTGCAAAACAAGTCTACAATAAATAAAACTTAAATAAAATATTCATGAAGCAGTTATAAATTACTGTTTTTAATGTGATTTAAATTAAAATGGCAAGGAAAAATAATCCACATTAAACGTAAAAAGCGCTATTTTTTTACACTTGTTAACATTTGATTATGAATTGCAGCCTTACCCCACCTATACCCGCATGTTTTCCACAATCATCGCAAAGCCCATGCCTGTGCCAATACACATCGTTACCATGCCGTATTTCCCTTGCGTTTTACTCAAACCATTCATCATGGTTGCTGTGCGAATCGCGCCTGTCGCTCCCAAAGGGTGACCGAGTGCGATTGCCCCTCCCCACGGGTTGACTTTCTGCATATCCAAATCTAGCTCTCGAGATACTGCCAAGGCTTGCGCTGCAAATGCTTCATTCAACTCAATCCAGTCCATATCTGACTGTTTCAAGCCTGCACGTTTTAAACATTGAGGAATTGCTTCTTTTGGCCCTATACCCATATATTCTGGCTCCACGCCCGCAACAGACGATGTCACGAAGCGACCGATTGGCTCCAAGTTGAACTCTTTTAACGCTTTTTCACTCACAACAAGTACCGCCGCTGCACCGTCTGACATTTGCGACGAGTTTGCTGCCGTGACCGAACCGTTTGATTGAAAAACAGTTCTCAAGCCAGCCAAAACATCCGTTGTTGATGCACGCGGGCCTTCATCATGTTCAACTAAAATACTTTTTTCTGTTGCGAATAAATTGGACTCATCAACCCCTCTACTGCTTACTGTAAAAGGAGTTATTTCATCGGCGAAGTTGCCTGCATCTCTAGCAGCAATTGCCCTACTGTGTGACTCAACTGCGAAAGCATCTTGATCTTCACGACTGACATCCCACTTTTCAGCGACCTTTTCTGCTGTGATACCCATGCCGTAGGCAATTGCTACGTTTTCATCGGTAAATACTTGTGGGTTTAATGAGACTTTATTGCCCATCATTGGCACCATCGACATGGATTCCATACCTGCTGCTACCATGACATCCGCCTCTCCTAAGCGAATTTTATCTGCCGCCATTGCCACCGCTTGTGAACCTGAAGAACAAAAACGATTGATTGTGATACCCGGCACATTAATTGGGTAACCTGCCAACAAGGAAGCAATACGAGCAATATTCATACCCTGTTCGGCTTCTGGCATTGCACAGCCAACGATCACATCTTCAATTCGACTAGCAATTTCTGGCGCATCTGAAATAACATCAGTTAAGCAATGAGCTAGTAAATCATCTGGCCGTGTATTTTTGAATACTCCTCGATATTTCCCGACTGGTGTACGCGTTGCTTTAACAATATAAGCGTCTTGAATTTGTTTTGTATTTGTCATGTCTTTTCTCGCTTGTCTTTTTTCACT
>CAZCBF010000296.1:0-1762 GCA_964496895.1 uncultured Methylophilaceae bacterium
CCATTGGATCCAGTCACACTTGCGGTGATCGTATGTGCGCCAAGTTGGTCATTAAACCAATCGGTTGTATAAGGTGCTTGTGTGACGGTTTTAATCAAGTTGCCATCAGCATAAAAATCAACTTGTTGAATAGCAATATCAGCACTGTTTGCGGTGAGTGCGGCAATCTTGAGCGGAATGCCTTTAGTGATGGCATCGTTTTGCACGGTGTGGTTTAGGCGGATGCCTAATTGGTTTTGTGCCTCATTCATCTGGCTGATTAACACATCAGCAATGATTTCATTGCCGGTTTTAGAGAAGTGTACATCGTCCCAAAACAGATAGTCCTCTATATTGTCACAAATGCCACCTGTCGTGTGATCGGTAATGCAAGCATCTACATTGTTTTTTGCACCATATAAACCTAACTCAGATGTGTAAAGTGTATTTGTCAGCTGGCCTAAATCAAACACAATAATGTCGTCAGCAAAGCTTAAGGCATTGATTTTAGTTTGTAGCGCTTGATTAAATAACCACGTTTCATTTCTAGCTACAACTTTTTGACCAGGGTTGTCATTGATAAAAGCAGGCGTATCGCCACCTAATATACTGTTAATAATTAAAAAGTGCTCGACACCTTCTTGGTGCAAGGTATTAATCGCAACGATCACGTCATCACTGACAAGGCTCGGTGAGCGCCCTTCAGAAATCAAGTCATTCATGCCGACTTGAATCACGTACAGCCCATCTGGATCAACCGTGTTGCTATTTAAATAGTTTGGAATAACAAGGGCTAAGTCGCTAGCTAATTGTCCAGCCACTGCATGATTAAAAAAAGTTGTCGTAGAGAAAAGGTTTTGCGCCTGCGCAAATAGCTCGATAAAGGTGTAGCCGTCGGACAGTCGAAAATCAAGCACTGGTACATGCGGTGTGCCTGGTGGCACTGGGAAAGGGTCGCCATTGATTTTGTAATAGCTGGTTACAGCCGTCGCATCATTACCGCCGTCCAGTGCGCTGTCACCAAACACGGTAATGCTGGTATAAGCCTGCGCAGTTATTGGCAGCATGAAGCAGCCAACAACAAAAAGCTTAACAATAAGGTGCAAAAACTGCATTATTTGTCCGCGTTACCCAGTGAAATCGTCAATTAAGTATAACTGAATTTATAAGTGAATGGATATTGTGTACTAACGGCATAAACGCAGTTAATTTAAATGTTAAAATGGACGATTATTCACATCAATACGCCTAAGAAGAATTGAATGACAGAACTCAACCAAGATGAAAATCATGTAATTGCTGAGCGACGAGAAAAATTAAAAAAATTACGCGAAGCGTCAACGCCAGCTTTTCCAAATGATTTTAAGCCAGAGCACAAAGCCTCAGCATTGCATGCAGAATATGGTGCGCTGGATAAAGAAACCTTAGACCCGCAAGAAAACCAAGCTTGTGTGGCCGGCCGCATCATGCTCAAACGTGTGATGGGTAAAGCGAGCTTTATTACCATTCAAGATGTCTCAGGCCGCATTCAACTCTATGTCGCACTAAAGGCCATCGGTGAAGAACTGTATGAGCAATTTAAACATTGGGATATGGGTGATATCGTTGGTGCATCGGGTCGCTTATTCAAAACCAAAACAGGCGAGCTTTCCATTCATGTGACAGAGATTCGTTTATTAACTAAGTCACTTCGACCATTGCCTGAAAAGTTTCATGGCCTGCAAGACCAAGAGATTAAATACCGCCAGCGTTATGTGGATTTGATCACTAATGAAAGCACACG
>CAZCBF010000297.1:0-1761 GCA_964496895.1 uncultured Methylophilaceae bacterium
GCAACCCGTGGTCAAATCGGCCAACTATGCGGCAACCAAAGCTTATGTACAATCGTTTGCCGAAGCGTTACACATTGAATGTAAGCCAATGGGCATCGATGTATTATCCAGTGCACCTGCAGGGGTTAGTACTGGCTTTGGCGACCGAGCCAGTATGGCCATCACTGATGGGGCCGATCCAAAAGTAGTCGCAAAAAACACGATTGATGCACTGGGCAAAAAGCACACAGTCGCACCACATTTTAAGAGCAAATTTTTAACGGCTGCTTTATCAACAGCGCCACGTTTTTTGCGTAAGAAAATTATGCAAACTGTCATGGCAGACATGGCGAAGTAGTCAACCGTAAGACGGCTGAACAATACGCTAGTGAGTACAAAGGCTTTAGTTTCTAAAGCCGAATTCTAAAACGAAATAGTCTGGGTTGAGTTTAGCCAAAGGCGTTCGCAACTGAGCCAGCTCTGCGTCTGCGCCATGCACTTCAATCTTGAGCAAATCTGAGACTTCAGTCATGCGTGCCACAATTGGGCTGAGGTTCTCAACATGGTCGATCAAGGCTTGCGCGTTTTTAAAGCCCTCTCTGCAATGTGCAAGGTCACCATTAAAGCTAAAACCATAATACAAACAGTCTGGCTCTTGAGCACTTTGTGCAACAAATTGCGCGCAAATACGCTTAAATTCTTCTATCTTGCCACTATGCATCTTGAAATAGGGTGAAACTGAAACGCAAACATCAGTAGTAGCCATCTCGATACCTATTTAGCAGCTAATGCTTCGCCAGAAAAATCAATCCCTGACCAGCCAGACTGTATAAAGTTACGAATGTTTTGATGTGAGTCACCATCAGGGTCTTGTAAGACATCCTTGCGATAAAAGTCACCAAAGCAGGCCAAGGTTTCCTGTTCGCTTAGTTTGTTTAATAAGCCAAAAGCAAAGATTTTGCATGAACCATTATTGGTGTTTTCAGCATTATCAGTGTTGCCATTTTTAAACGCAGTAGGGGTGAACTGATAGTTTGCTTCAATAACCGCCATTGTGTCGTCAAAACTGATCGTATCAGGGTTTGTTTTGAGTGTTTCTAAAAAACTAGCTAGCTGCATGTCGATTCGCTTCATTAAAATAAAGGCGTTATTTTACGTGAAAGCGTGATCCATTTGATAATTTCTCAGTAATCAGCATTGCTTACCGTGCACCCAATGGGTCATTGGTGCGTCTCATGCACAGCGAGGGTGCAATGTTGACTTTATCACCCCTTGATTGCTGAGTATTTGATGGAACACTCTTTGCTCACTCTATAGGGTTGGTAGCTTACGAGGCTATTAATTGCTTTGGCTAAGTCTTAAGCATCTGCAATGACAAAATTAACAAGATATGGAGTGCAATATGAGTGAAGTGACAGCAGCATTATTAGCAGCAAAAGAAGAAAAAGGCATGAGTTTCGCAGATTTAGGCGCACTTGTGGGGTTGAATGAAGTCGTGATTGCCGCGTTATTTTATGGGCAGGCCAGTGCTTCTGAAGAAGAAGCCAGCAAACTATGTGATGCACTAGGCTTAGGTGCTGAGGTTGCAGCAGATTTGGTTGCTTACCCATCAAAAGGTTTAGGCCCTGTGGTACCAACTGATCCGTTGATTTATCGCTTTTATGAAATCATGCAAGTGTACGGTTACCCAATTAAGTCAGTCATTCATGAAAAATTTGGCGACGGTATTATGAGTGCGATTGATTTCACCATGGATATCGATAAAGTTGAAGATCCAAAAGG
>CAZCBF010000298.1:0-1754 GCA_964496895.1 uncultured Methylophilaceae bacterium
GCATGGCATCGAGTAGTTTGCCTTTTAAGCCCGCGCCAAAGCGCAAAGGCGCCAAGCACACTCGTGCTTGTTGCATCACTGCTAATGCATCCTCTGCCCTACCCTTGATGAGAAAGCCATTACTAGGTTTATGTAGTTGTTGTGCTTTGGGCGGGGCATAGGCGCCATAAATATGCAGCTCTGCTTGCGGGAGTTGTTTTCTAATGCGCGGCCAAATGGATTGTAAGTACAGCACAGCATCCCAATTAGGCGCATGCTTAAAGTTACCAATCGTCATAAAGTGTTGCCGCACGTCAAAGCTAGGGGTGTTGCTGGGTAGTGATGCTAGGTCAACCATAAACGGCAGGTGGTGCAAAAGGGCAGGTTCAATCTTGAACTGATCGATTAATAAGGCCATTTCGGCAGAAGAAATGATCAAAGCAATGTCGCAACGTAAAAGCGCAGCAATCTCACGCTTGGCCAGCTCAGTGTGTAGCATGGCTTCACTGAGGTCTTGCTTAGCTTGGTAAGCACTTTGCCTAGCACCACGCAAAAACTGTAAATCAACCGTGTCCAAAATTTTAAGTGCATTAGGGCAATGCTCATCTACCCGCCAGCCAAACTGCTCTTCCATCATAAAGCGATCGAAGTGTACTAGGTCGGGTTGATAGCTTTGAATATAGTGGTCAAAGCTATCATTGTTTAATTCGATGGCTTGTTGGCTAATGCCCTCAGCGGCTAGGTCTACCATGTGTTCTGTGGTTTGTGCGGGTGAGGCAAAGGTGACTTGCCAGCCTTGCTGAAGATACACACGCAAAATTGAAAGCATGAGTGTGCCCGCAGCAGAGGATTGTGGCTCTGGCCACACATAGCCAATGACTAAGACTTTTGACATAGTGCTTTACTCGTGCTTATGATTTAAACAAATCATCCAATGGATTCTTTTTAGGGGTGTCGCTGGCAGTATTTTGAGTAGTAACTGGTCTAGCTGTGTATTCTTCTTCAATGTTATCGCGGAAGTAACTCCATTGATTGCTTGAGTCTCTAAGTTGTCGCCAGATACTTTCACTAATGTTGGCATATTCAAAGCTTTGGCCATTATTCGTTTCGATACGTAATATACGTTTCCCCTGATCATAGCCAATGGCACTCAGTTTGCCAGCATGTATTTTGATCATATCTACCATGATTTTACTCCCAAAAAACTATTGCTTGGCTCTTTAATCAATTCAACTAAAAAAAGGATGCGAATGGTGCTAAGGGAAAATAAGATGCCAAGTTTTCCAAATGCGTTGTAGGTAATAGCACCACCGGTAGCAAAAGTTGCCAGTCATGTCATTAAAAAAACATTTAAATTTTAGGCCATACTCAAACTGGCTATTTAATAGGCAGTTACACTGCCGAGCCTTACTTTTATTTTAAGGACTAAGCAACACTATATATGTGATTCGCAGCTAGTGTAATACAAGTGTTCGAGAGAGAGAAAGTAAATTTAACTAGTCGGTAGTTTGATTGAAACAACCAAGCCTTTATGTGCGGTGTTATTTGCTGCGCTAATGGACCCATCATGCGCTTCTATGACTTGCTTCGCCAAGGCTAATCCAATGCCATAGCCATGCTTAGGCTGTGCATGGTTGGTTCTCACAAAGGGCTGAAAGATATCTTCTAATGCGTGATCTTCAACACCATCACCTTGATCTGAAACCTCAATGAGGAAGTGATGCTTTGTTTGTGTGAGTGACACTTTAATTGAGGAGTCAGGATGCGTATATTTA
>CAZCBF010000299.1:0-1751 GCA_964496895.1 uncultured Methylophilaceae bacterium
CTCTTGCTTATGCAATATCACTAGTGGCTGGTAAGTTTGCACAATTTAAGGGCGTGTGTAGTTTTGTGGTTAAATGCTTATTTGGAAAAAGCTTTAGCATTATCGAGTATAAAAGTTAGCAGATGTTTGGGCTGGCTGTTATTTAGGCCTTTTGTAATACATATGGGTTAGTGTCTAACAAAATTAATGGTAAAGGGCGAAAATGAAAAATAAAGATTCTAGGCGATACGTCATTATTTCACCGTGCAGGGATGAAGCTGAGTTTATGCTTCAGACATTGGATAGTGTTGTCGCTCAAACAGAGCAACCAGCTCTTTGGCTGATTGTTGATGATGGCTCTACAGATGAGACTCCTGAAATTTTGTCGCGCTACATGGAGCAGTATGACTTTATTAAGGTTGTGCGTCGTGATAATCGTGGTTTTCGCAGTGTTGGTCCTGGCGTGGTAGATGCTTTTTATGCGGGTTACAAAGAGATTAATACAGATGATTTTGATTATATTTGCAAGCTGGATTTAGATTTAAACTTGCCGCCTCAGTATTTTGAAATACTTATGCAGCGGATGGAAGAAAATCCTCGATTGGGCACCTGTAGCGGAAAGCCATATAACCTTATTAATGGTGAGATGATTAGCGAGCGTCGTGGGGATGAGTTGTCTGTAGGGATGACAAAATTCTTCCGAATGACATGCTTCAAACAAATTGGTGGCTTTGTGCGTCAGGTCATGTGGGACGCTATTGATTGTCATAAAGCTAGAGAGCTAGGTTGGATGGCGAGAAGCTGGGATGAGCCGGAGTTGCGCTTCGTACACCTCCGTTTGATGGGGTCTAGTCAGCAGAGTATTTATACCGGCAGGATGAGGCATGGCTTTGGCCAGTATTTTATGGGTACTGGTATGGTGTACATGTTAGCTTCATCAGCCTTTAGGGGGCTTGAGCGCCCATTCATTACTGGTGGTATCGCTATGTTTTGGGGCTATTTGCGTTGCTTTTGGAATGATTCTCCTTCTCTTGATGATGATGGCTTACAGCAATTTATTAGACGCTTTCAATGGAAAAGCTTGTTAAAAGGTAAAACTAAAGCGACGCAATTGTTTGAGAAAGAATTTGAGCCGCAATGGGATGTTAGTCGCCCAGATTTACCTATGCCAGTCTTTGATAAGGGGTAGCGGCTGTGGTGACTGAAACAATTGCCTATTTAGCCCCAGAAATTCCTGGGCCTTCAAGCACATTTGTTTACAATGAAATATTTTCACTTGAGAATAAACAAAGCTTACATGTGGAATCATTCTCGGTTCATCGGCCTCAACTTACAGGTCGAGCTTTGCCTGAAGTTAAGGCGTTGGCTGAGAGAACTTATTATTTATACGATCAGTCTTTTGCGCAAATATTCGGTTCATGCGCTCATTTTCTGCTAAAATCTCCAGCTGGTTTCGTGAAGGCACTATTTGCTTGTTTGGGTGATTCATTAAGGTCATTGAAATCCCCCAAGCTAAGTGCGGGTATTTGCTATCGATTTTTAGTGGGAATCCATCTCGCACGTCTGCTCAAGAGTAAAAATGTTAGTCACTTGCATATCCACTTTGCGCACGTGCCAACAGATATCGGTATGTATGCAGGTTTGGCAAGTGGTATTCCGTTTAGTGTCACATCTCATGCGAATGATATTTTTGAGAGAGGTTGGTTGATTAAGGAAAAGGTTGCTCGTTCAGCATTCTTTGCCACAATATCTGAGTTTAATATACGTTGGTT
>CAZCBF010000300.1:0-1736 GCA_964496895.1 uncultured Methylophilaceae bacterium
TGATCATGCTCAATCGCAATGCCCTTAAGAAATTTAAAGGGCTTACGGTGGACTATGAACTGGTGCCGCCGCAAGATGTTGATCAACATCTTGCTGAACATGTACTGCAGTTTGTAGCAGGTTTGTTGGCGGTCAAACCCACTGATGATGATCGACATTATGTGTTGAATCCACAGCGCGAGTTGGCGCAGATTTTGTCTGGAAATGCCGACCAGCTGCGTCAGCATGTTATTAATATTCATTTAGGGTGTGGCACGACCTTGCTGCATGGCTGGAAGTTTTTTTACAGCCGCCGTGCGGCGGATAAAAAATTATGGTCTATAGAGGACTATATTACACTAGGCCAGCAATTACAGCAGCAAATACCTGCGTTGACCATTGTTGTGACGGGTACCAAAAACGAACGCTTTCTAGCCAAACAGTTTAAAAAAGCCGTACCCAATACCATAGACTTGACTGGCAAAACCTCTGTTTCAGATTTGGTAAGGCTCATGCAGCACGCGGATTGTTTTATTGCACATGATTGCGGTGTGTTTCATGTGGCCGCTGCGACTGAAGTGCCGATTGTGGCGCTGTATGGCCCGACTAACCCTGTGTTAACCGGGCCTTACCCTATCAAGCCACAGCAAACATTGATTAAAAAAGACAGCATGGCAGACATACAGGCCGAAGAGGTCGTCACGGCAGTTAAGAAATTGCTTGCGCAATATCCAAAGGAAAGCCGTGCAAGCGCTTGATGCCTTAGAGAGCCCTGAGGCACTGGCTTTAACGCTCACGCTTGAGGATGGCACACTGCTCAATGTGCAAACCGCAGTACGTGTTGTCCCAAAAAAAAGAGTAGTCGCGCTAGCTGAATGGCAAGGAAAAGCCGTTTATGCCAAGCTTTTTTGGGGAGAGGGTGCCCAGCATTATGCGCAACGCGATGCCAAAGGGGTCGATGCTTTGCAAGCGGCAAACCTTGCAACCCCTGCATTGTTGTATCAAGGGCAGGCTGAAGCAGGGGCTTGTGAAGTCTTTGTATTGTTGTTGGTAGCCCATGCTCAGGCAGAAAACGCACAAACCTTATACCAGCGCGCAACACCTGATTTACAAAAACGCTTGGCGCTTAAATTAGTGAAAACGCTCGCCCAGCATCATCAGGCTAATGTGTTGCAAACAGACCTTTATTTTAAGAATTTTATAATTGATCAGGGTCAAGTGCTCACGATTGATGGCGATGGTATTCGTAGCTACCAATCACTAGCGCATCAGCAAAAACAGCATAACCTAGCCGTGTTGTTATCAAAAATAGAGGTGCTCTCACTGAAGGGGTGGTTGCCAGAGCTGATTGCAGCCTATCAAGCAGTTCAAGTTGATGTGGACTTAACACCAGAGGCATTATTTGCTAAAGCAAATCAAGTTCGCTTGAAGCAGGCTATAAAGTTTGCGGATCATAAAGTGTTTCGGCAATGCACCGATGTACAAGTGCATCAACAGCCAGAAAAGTTTACTGCTATTGCGCGCGATTTTGTTGAGCTGCCACTGCCAGAGTCAGTAGAGGCATATGATGCACTCATTGAATCGGGACAATGGCTCAAGCAAGGGAATAC
This sequence comes from uncultured Methylophilaceae bacterium, assembly GCA_964496895.1. GTDB lineage: Bacteria > Pseudomonadota > Gammaproteobacteria > Burkholderiales > Methylophilaceae > Methylotenera. The sequence goes on from CAZCBF010000300.1 coordinate 1,590, forward strand.
CGCCAGTGTGGCATTTGCGCAAATTGGCCCGATACCTACGGTAGTCAAAAGGTATAATATTAAAAACAAGTGGCATGCCATCAGCCGTGCTTGGCGGCCATCGCGGGCTGCTACTTATTGGGCGAATGCACATCGACTGTTAAACTT
>CAZCBF010000301.1:0-1732 GCA_964496895.1 uncultured Methylophilaceae bacterium
GCAAGCGTTATCTGGTCAAACTTGATGAGAGCAACCATCATACTGACATGATTAGTTGCGTCACAAGGGGTAAAAAAACGCACCTAACCTGCGGGGATGCCGTTGAAATTACACTAACCGATACTGCTGAAGGTATCGTCGAAACCTTACTGCCTCGTAAGACCCTGCTCTATCGCAGCAATGCCTATAAAAGTAAGCTATTGGCGGCCAATGTCAGCCAGATGGTGATTGTGCTGGCCACTCAACCTAGCTTTTATGAGGCGTTATTAAACCGTTGCCTTATCGCCGCGGAGGCTGCGGGCGTTAAACCACTGATTTTACTTAATAAGTGCGATCTTGAAGACACCAACAATGCAGTTGAAGCCTTGGCATTTTATACCAGTTTAGGCTATCAAACACTGCGTTTATCAGCGGTTGACAGTACTGATGATCTAAAGCCATTGTTACAAGGTGAGCGTAGTATTTTAGTTGGGCAATCAGGCATGGGTAAATCTACAATCATCAACACTTTATTGCCAGATGCGAATGTCAGAACCCAGTCAGTCAGCGATGTTTTAGATAGCGGAAAACATACGACCACGGCTGCGCATCTATATGATCTAAATGCGCAAAGTCAGATTATTGATTCTCCTGGCCTACAGGAATTTGGGTTATTTCACTTATCGATTGATGCATTGGAAAAAGCCTTCATCGAATTTCAGCCTTACCTTGGAAAATGCAGGTTTAATAACTGCACACATCTGCATGAGCCAAATTGCGCCATTAAGGGCGCTGTAGAAGACAAACAAATCACACAACAACGTCTCAGTATATTTCATACGCTGTACACCGAGCTACAGCAACCCGCCTATTAGTCTTTTAAAAAGGACTTTTATCCTGCTTTATTTGGCCCTTCATTTTCATTGAGGATTGTTAAGATAGTAGCGTACTTTAAAGAATAACTAAGAGAAGCTATTGTCTGCCACAAACCTTACTGGTGAAAAAATCAATGTCACCAACCTAGCGATTGGTATGTTTGTCGCCGAACTTGATCGACCATGGTTAGGCACACCATTCTTATTAGAAGGCGTGTTAATTGAAGAACAAGCGCAAATCGACACCATGGTTGAATTGTGTGAGCATGTTTATGTCGATTTAGACATGAGTGTTGGCGATTTCCAATTACCCGCGCAAGAGGTGACACCGACTGCTCCCGGTAATGCGACAACATCAAAGCCAAGCAACCTTGATCATCACCCTTTACCCAACATTGCTAAAAAAGCTGCAGCTGGTGCTAACTTCTCTTTCTTTGATGTCATCAATGACATCAAAAGCTATAAAAAAGAAAATCCAGAGCCTGATACTTCAGCAATGGAATCAACCACTGCTGCTTTTATTTCTGTGCAGCATCAAGCCAAAGGCGTTGAATATATAGAGGATGATGCCAAAGCGAGCGCCGTGAAGCGTGAACAATTAAAAGAGGATATTGGCGATATTATCGCAACAATACGGGCGAAACAGCCTGGTTCAAGCGCCAACTTACACGATCCAGAAATTCTAGCGGGTCATATTGCGCGCAAAAAAGCAAAACTCAACAAGGCAGACAATCCTGTTGAAAAAGAAATGGTCAAAGTGTTCCCTGCTTATACACAAGCAGAAGTGGCCACGAAGCAGATGTTTGAAACCGTTGCTAATGATAACCAGATTGATATTCAACATGTAGATGAAGCACTAGAAGGCATGGTTGATAGTA
>CAZCBF010000302.1:0-1704 GCA_964496895.1 uncultured Methylophilaceae bacterium
CTTTAAGCATCAACTTAAAGTCACCTGCAATCATTACAGGGGCGTCGTCTTGAGGAAGTTCTGCTAACACCTCTACGCTCTCCAGTTTGGCCAAGGCTTGTAAGTATGGCGCGTAGGCAGTGAGCTGTTCAGCATCCCCTGCTGCAATCAAAGGCACTTTTGTAGAGGGTGAGATGTCCATTTCACCACGTAGACTACGACAAGCTTCTACCGCGGATTTTAAATCTGCTACCCATGTTTCTGATTGTGCATCGAGTTTGGATTCATCGGCTTGCGGGTAAGTCTGCAACATAATGCTTTCTGTCCCGCGCGATTTGTCTTTCAGCTCAGTCATTGTTGCGATAGTTTGCCAAATCTCTTCAGTAATAAATGGAATGATCGGATGCGCTAATCGTAAAATGGTTTCTAATACGCGTAATAATGTGCGGCGCGTGCCCACTCCTGTGGCAACATCTTCATCTAGCAACTGTACTTTTGCCAGTTCTAAATACCAATCACAGTACTCATCCCATACAAATTCGTAAATCGCCTTGGCTGCCAAGTCAAAACGATAGTCTTCAAATGCACGGTTAACCGCTATTTCAGTACGTTGTAACCTTGAAACAATCCAACGATCCACCTGACTAAAGTGTCGGCACCCATCTTTACAATTGTCCGCACCAAAACCGTTGTCTTTGCCTTCGGTATTCATCAAGACAAAGCGCGTTGCATTCCATAATTTATTACAAAAATTACGATAGCCATCACAACGCTGTAAATCGAATTTAATGTCGCGACCTGGGCTTGCTAAGGCTGCGTAAGTAAAGCGCAAGGCATCTGTACCGTAGGCTTTAATGCCATCAGGAAATTCTTTACGGGTGCGTTTTTTAATTTTCTCCGCATCTTTTGGATTCATTAGGCCAGTGGTTCGCTTGGTAATTAAAGCATCCAAATCAATACCGTCAATCAAGTCAATGGGGTCGAGTACATTCCCTTTTGACTTCGACATCTTTTGGCCTTCACCATCGCGTATTAAACCATGCACATAAACATGCTTAAACGGAATCTTGCCCGTGATGTGTTTAGTCATCATGACCATACGCGCCACCCAGAAAAAGATAATGTCAAAGCCGGTGACAAGTACTGAGGATGGTAAGTACTGTTGCAAGGCTTGGTTTTTCGCATCGAGTGCTTCGTCACCAGTCCAATCCAGTGTTGAGAATGGCCATAAGGCAGACGAGTACCAAGTATCTAGTACATCTTCATCCCGAGTTAATGTCCCCGTATAACCATCTGCTTCGGCAATTTGCTTAGCCTCCGCTTCATCATGGGCCACATAGGTTTCACCATTATCACCATACCAGGCCGGTATTTGATGGCCCCACCAAAGTTGACGCGAGATACACCAGTCTTGAATATTATTCAGCCACTGGTTATAGGTATTAATCCAATTTTCTGGGTAGAATTTGATTTCGCCATCAGCAAAGGCATCCAAGGCTTTTTGTGTGATGCTTTTGCCATCGGCACTTGGCTTACTCATAGCGACAAACCATTGGTCTGTGAGCATCGGTTCAATCACTACGCCAGTTCTATCACCTTTAGGGACTTTTAAAGAATGCTTATCAATTTTCACCAAAAAGCCTTGTGCTTCTAGGTCTTCAACTACTTGTTTACGCGCGGCAAAGCGCTCTAGGCCTTGATAGGTGCTAGGTGCATTTTCATTCA
>CAZCBF010000303.1:0-1694 GCA_964496895.1 uncultured Methylophilaceae bacterium
GCAGGCAATGCAACCGTTGAGTTTGCCGGGTGGAAAGGCGGCTATGGTCGTGTTGTGATTCTAAAACACGCGAAAGGCGTTAAGACTGTCTACGGCCACTTATCAAAATTCGCTCGAAACCTTAAAAAAGGCAAGTCGATCAAACAAGGTCAAATTATTGGCTATGTAGGCAAGTCTGGTATGGCCACTGGCCCACACCTTCACTATGAATTTTTAAAGAATGGTAAGCACCTTGACCCAATGAAGGTTGCCTTACCTAAGACCACTCAAATATCTGGAAGTAGTCGCGTTAAATTTTTACATCAAAGTCGTAAAATGCAAGCGAAACTAAAACTACTAGAACACACCAATATCGCTGCGCTTCAGTAGATATTCAACAAAACAATGCCAGGTGCTTACTACATTGGTTTAATGTCAGGCACAAGCTTGGACGGGGTCGATGCTGCATTAGTTGACTTCTCTAAGCATGAAGCCGAGTGTATAGAAACTGTTTTTTTACCGTATTCCGATCCGTTAAAACAGTCACTCATCTCACTACACACCCCTCAAAACAATGAGATTGAACAAGCTCAACTGATGAGCAATCAAATCTCACAATTGTATGCACATGCCATCTCGCAACTACTTACACTATCAAAAGTTTCACACACCACAATCAAAGCAATTGGTGCACATGGTCAAACCATCAGACACCGACCAGAACTAGGCTTTAGTATTCAATTATTGAATGGTGCTCTATTATCCGAGCTAACCAGTATTGATGTTGTTTTTGATTTCCGGGCTAAAGATATTGCCGCAGGTGGACAAGGTGCCCCCTTAGTCCCAGCCTTTCATGCTGCCATGTTACGCAGTACAGAGCGTAATCGTGCAATTATTAATATTGGCGGTATTGCAAATGTGACGCACCTTCCTAAAATTGGTGAGGTGCTTGGCTATGATACTGGGCCTGGTAATTTATTAATTGACCATTGGACTCAACTTAAACTTGGTAAGTCTTTTGATGAAAATGGACAATGGGCAAGCACAGGAAATGTGATTGATACTGTATTAATGCACTTTTTAAGCGAACCCTTTTTCAACCAACCGCCTCCCAAAAGTACTGGTCGAGACCTTTTTAATGCAGATTGGCTTCAATCTCATTTGAATTATGCGCACTACAAACCAGAAGATATTGCCCGTACTTTGATCGAGTTCTCTGCAATAACGATTGTGAAACAATCGGAACGCTTTGCGGCTGACTCAATAGATGAAATTTATTTATGTGGTGGCGGTGTTAATAATGATTTGTTAATGAAACGTATTAATGACCTAAGCAATGCCACTGTAGATTCCACTATTGCACTGGGGGTTGAACCTGACTGGCTTGAAGCCATTGCCTTCGCTTGGCTTGCGAAACAAACGATAACAGGGTCTACAAGTAATTTACCATCTGCAACGGGTGCCTCAGCAGCCCGCATTTTAGGTACAATATCAAAAACATAATTTAATCGGCTACTAGAAGTAAATTACGACATGACAAAAAAACCTACAAAAGCAACCATCACCCTAGATAATGGTACAGACCCAATAGAGCTGCCAGTAATGTCTGGCTCCCTCGGTAATGATGTAATTGATATTCGCAGCCTTGGTAAACATGGTTTATTTACTTATGACCCTGGGTTTATGTCAACTGCATCCTGTGACTCCAGCATTAC
>CAZCBF010000304.1:0-1692 GCA_964496895.1 uncultured Methylophilaceae bacterium
TAGGTAATGGTTGCTCAACAGCAGCTATCTTAAATGGTAAATGTATTGATACCAGCATGGGCATGACCCCACTAGAAGGTTTAGTTATGGGTACACGTTGTGGTGATATAGATCCAAGTTTGCCCGAGTTCTTGGCAGGCACACTGGACTACAGCAGTGCTGAAATTACTTCCATGCTAAATAAGGAAAGTGGCTTATTAGGCGTTTCTGGCATCAGCAACGACATGCGAGAGCTTCGCGCGGCGATTGATTCTGGTAATGAACGTGCTAAATTAGCAGTTGATCTATTTTGCTATCGCTTAGCGAAGAATATCGCAGGCTACGCAGTAGCACTGGGTAAAATTGATGCGTTAGTATTTACAGGCGGCATTGGTGAAAATGATCGCGATGTTCGTGCACAAGTGATTGAACAACTTAGTTTGTTAGGGTTTAAGCTTAATTCAGAAGCTAACCAAGAGAATGGTAAGTCCGCAAAGGGTGTGATTACAACAGAAAATAGTATAACGTCAATTGTCGTTCAAACCAATGAAGAGTTAATGATTGCTGTTGATGCACAGAGCTTTATTTAATTAGCAAAGAGATTCAAGAAGGACTTTTACGAGAACACAGCTATGAGAACATTTTTTCTATCTCCAACCGCATTTGGCGACGGTTTAACATCAGCTTCACTTGGTGTGGTTCGCGCGTTGCAAAAGCGTGGCTTACGTGTAGGCTTTTTCAAGCCTATTGCTCAGCCAATTAGCTCAGAGAGTGGTAAAGATCAAAAGACCAACAAGATGGTTGATAAATCTTCTTTCTTTGTTGAGTCAGTCACTAACTTTTCAGCACCAGAGTCGATAGCGCTTGATTATGCGCAAGGCTTGCTAAGTGAAGGCAAGCGTGGTGATTTGATGGAAGAGGTCGTTAAACGCTTTCAAGAGATTGAAAATGTAGACGTGATTGTTGTTGAAGGTTTAGTGCCAACAAGATCTCTTCCTTATTCCGACCAGTTAAACGCGGCAATTGCACGTTCTCTAGACGCATCGGTTCTTATTGTTGCATCGCCAGGGGATGATGACGCAAAGAGCTTTGAAGAGCGTGTTGAGATTTCTGCTGAGTTGTATGGCGGCGTTGGTTCAGAAAAAGTATTAGGTGTTATCGTTAACAAAGTTGGTAAACCAGACGAATACTTGATCGTTAATGCGGTCGATGATGAAACATCTCACGACACATTAAGTTCTGATCAAACCCTCACAAAGGTAAAGGCAGAATTTGATTTCTTTGAGAAAAATAACTTACGCATTGCTGGTGCAATTCCATGGTCTCCAGTGTTGCTTGCGCCTAGAGTCAATGAAATTGCTGACTATTTGAATGCAGAGTGGATTAGTGAGGGAGATTCTTCGTCACGCCGTATGAACAGTATTTCAATTTGTGCCAGAACCGTCCCGAACATCACACGTGTTTTACGTGCAGGTGAATTGTTGGTTATTCCAGGTGACCGTGACGATATTTTTCTAGCAGCTTGTATGGCTGCATTAAATGGCGTACCACTAGCAGGCGTACTATTAACAGGTAGTTTAACGCCTGATGAACGAGTCATGGACTTGTGCCAAGCGGCATTGGCAACAGGCTTGCCTGTGATGTCTGTGCCTTCAACCTCGTTTGGTACAGCAACTGCCTTAACGCGCATGAACTTCGAAGTTCCAATGGACG
>CAZCBF010000305.1:0-1668 GCA_964496895.1 uncultured Methylophilaceae bacterium
GTTTCCAAATGGTGACCTTGTCTAATAATGCAGGTAAATCACATACTTTATGTGCTTGCGCGTGTGCTTGTGAGTCAGCCAGTGCTTCAATGAGTTCATGTTTTTGAATCGGGATCGTACCCACTTGACCAACCACCACGGCAGCAGCGGTATTGGCAAGCTGCAAACTCATTAATGGGCTCAGGCCATGCATCATGCCAGCGGCTAAAGTAGAAATTACAGTGTCACCAGCACCTGAGACATCGTAGACTTTTTTGGCGATAGCTGATAAATCATGGCGCTTATCATCTAGCAGGCTAATGCCTTCTTCTCCGCGTGTGACGGCTAAAAAGTCGAGTTGGGTTTTCTCTTTTAAGCGCTGAGCCTTACTGATGAGCTCTGGGTCTGCAATGTCAGTATTGCACGCTTGGGCGATTTCTTTTTTATTTGGGGTCAGCGCAGTGGCACCCATATACTTAGCATAGTCTTTACCTTTAGGGTCCACTAACACTGGAATATTTTCCTGCTGGCAGTCAGCGATCACTTTTTGGCAAAAGTCTATATTGAGCACACCTTTGGCATAGTCAGAAAGTACGACGATGGCTGGTTTTGCTTGCAAGGCGGTGTCCCAGGCATTCAGCAAGGTTGCATTTTCGTTCGGGCTGAAAGGGTGTGTTTGTTCTTGATCCAAGCGCATCATTTGTTGATGACCACCCAGAATGCGTGTTTTGGCAATCGTCGGTCTTGTCTCTGATGTCACCATCTTTGCAGTTTCCACACCAATCTCTTGCATCGCATCGATTAAGGTTTGGCCTTCATGGTCTTGGCCCACCGAACCGATCAAATGCGTATTAATCCCTAATAACTTTAAGTTGGCAGCCACATTGGCGGCACCACCGGCCCGTTCATTTTGCGATTGAAGTAAGACGACAGGCACTGGGGCCTCAGGTGAAATACGTGACACTTCGCCGATCAAATAGCGATCTAGCATGACATCACCGATCACAAGCGCGTGTTGCTCAGTATTGCCAAATGTTTTGACAACATTGAGTAAGGTATGAGTATCTTCTGTTTCAGACATGCAAGGTTATGCCTCTAAGATTTCGCATAAACAATGACCGATAAAGATATGCGCTTCTTGAATGCGTGCAGTGTCATCATGAGGCATGACGATATTATGTTTGCATAGGTCATTCATGGCACCACCCGTTTTGCCGGTTAAACCAATGGTCGTGGCGCCAATGATATTCGCCGCTTCGATGGCTTTGACAATGTTGGGGCTGCTACCGCTGGTGGTAATGCCAATGACGATATCCTCAGGTTTGCATAGGCCTTCAATTTGACGACTAAATATCGCCTCATAACCAAAATCATTGCCAACAGACGTCAGAATAGAGGTATCGGTAGTGAGTGCAATCGCTGCTAATGCTTTGCGGTCTTTTTTTTGGAAACTACCAATAATCTCAGCTGCGATATGTTGGCTATCAGCTGCGCTACCACCATTGCCCATCAGTAGGATTTTGCCACCTTTCTCAAAAATACAGTCACGCATTAAATCAGCAACAGTATGGATCAGGGGGAAGTGTGCCGTTAGTGCTTGGAACATTTCCAGATGTGCTTTGTGGTTTTTTTGTAGGATATTGAGATGATCCATTAGCAGTATTGATCCTCTTGCATCAGGTAGTTTTG
>CAZCBF010000306.1:0-1629 GCA_964496895.1 uncultured Methylophilaceae bacterium
CGCTGATCACCACGATCCGCCATAAACAAGAAGTCTTTAAGTGCCTTAGCATAGTTTTGCTTAAGGTAGGCTTCTTGCGCACTTTCAAAGTCGGCATACACATTGACACTGCTAATGCTTAAATAGGCACTGAAACAAAACACCAGAAAATGCCTAAAGTAATTGTGATCCAACTTAAGATTCATTTTTCACCCCATTAGGCACGTGTCCCGTTGCGACATGCTTTCTGGCAGACTCACAGTGCTTGCTTTGGTCATCAAAGAAAATATCCGCGTCAAAAGCTTTTAAGAAGGGGCCTTTGTCCATACCCCCTAAAAAGATTGCCTCATCAATGCGGATATTCCATGCGCGCAAGGTTCGAATTGCACGCTCATGTGCTGGCGCACCTCTGGCAGTCACCAAGGCAGTTCGAATTGGAGAGGCATCCATTGGGTATTCTGATTGTATTTGGTGCAATACCGCTAAAAACTCTTTAAACGGTCCGCCGGGCAATGGTGTTTTGGCTGCTTTGACTTCATTTTCAGTAAATGCTTCAAGGCCTTTTTCTTGAAACACTCGTTCTGCTTCATCTGAAAACAACACGGCATCTCCATCAAAAGCGATCCGTAGCTGGCCTTGCGGATTGATTTTTTCGTGTTGCTCTATATGCGATGGCAAAATGGTAGCGGCGGCAAAACCTGCATCGAGTGCCTCAGCCACATCTTGTGCATCTGCTGACAAAAATAAATGCGCACCAAAAGCGGATACATAGGGATAAGTACTTTCCCCTCGTGTAAAAGCCGCGCGGCTCACATCCAGCTGATGATGTTTGATCGAATGAAACACGCGCAAGCCCGTATCAGCACTATTACGCGATAATAAAATCACCTCTACGCGCGGATTTTCTGCGTCAGCATTGAGTGCCAATAACTTGGTCACCATATTAAATGCTATCCCTGGCGCTAATGGTTCATCTTCATTTTTCACCTGATAGGCGTGATAAGCCTCTACCCCTTGCGTTTCAAACACCTGGTGACTCTCGGCCAAATCAAACAAGGCGCGAGATGAAATCGCCACCACTAGTTTTTTAGGTGGCTCAATTGGTATCTGTTTTAGTGTTTTAGCCATCTGAGAGGGATAATTGCCATAATACTTCGTTGGCAGGCACTTTACCTTTTAAGCCATCCTCAATCGGTACTATTGCGAACTTTTCACAATCATAATGAGCCTGATAATAATCACTGAGAATGGTTTCATCAATCGAAAATGGAGGACCTTCTATTAAACTTTGGTCGTATTCAATCAAGATCACAAATTGTGGGGCCGACCGCGTGAGTGACATCAAGTGCTGCGTATATAAAGTGCGCATCTCTGGCGGCAGTGCAACCAATGCTGCACGGTCGTAAATATAATCAACAGGGCCTATTTTATTGATCGTCAGTGAAAAAATATCACCGACATAAACCGTCAACTGATCTATCTCATAAACACTGAGCGCGCCTTGTTGGCGGATATTAGGCGTTAAGCCTAAATTTTCAAAGAGTGCTTTAACGGCTATCTCGCTCAGTTCAATCGCAACAACGCGATAATCTTGTGCCATCAACCACCCGATGTCTAAAGTTTTACCGCATAAAGGCACAAAGACTGTAC
>CAZCBF010000307.1:0-1607 GCA_964496895.1 uncultured Methylophilaceae bacterium
ATTGGACTGAGCAAGTTGCCGAGAGCAAAAGTCGCAATGACTTCCGTACTAAAGTGAGTGACAGCGAAAATGCCTCCATATGGCAAAGCTTATCATTTGGCGCTAATTACAAGGCGGCTTATTGTATGGCCGTATGTCCTGCTGGAGAGGATGTGATTGCACCGTGGCGTGAAGACAAAAAACAATTTGTAGCCGATGTAGTCAAACCCTTACAACAAAAAACAGAAGACGTGTATGTGATTGCTGGCTCGGACGCTGAAACGATTGTACAAAAGCGTTTTAAAAATAAGCGCATTCGCAAAGTGCGGGGGAGTTTACATGTGCGCACGATACAAGGTTTTCTAGACTATCTCGGTTTGCAATTTCAGCCTGGTCAAGCCAAAGGGCTGGATGCGATTTATCATTTTATCTTTACCGGCAAAGAGCAAAAAAAAGCCACCATTCGTATTAAAAATCAGCGTGTGTCGGTACAGGCTGGTTTGCATGATCAGCCTAATTTGCGTGTGACTGCAGATAGTCAAACTTGGTTAAAGTTTTTAGCACGTGAAAAATCATTACCGATCGCGCTGCTAACCTTTAAACTACGTTTAAGAGGTTCACCCAGTTGGCTAATGAAATTTGGCGATTGTTTTCCATCATAGTATCAATCATCAGGAGAGTATCAATGAGACGTTTATGGATGAGTATTGTGTTTTTGGGTTTGATGCAGTCAGTGTCTGCCGCAGAAGTGGTCGTAAAGGTTACTGGCATCCCCTCTACAGAAGGCCAAGTCGGTTGTTTGCTCTTTAATCGGCCTGATGGCTTTCCTAAAAAAGTAGATAAAGCGTTTGTCAAACAGGGGCAGCCAGCTGCCGCGACAGTGACTTGCATATTTGATGGTCTGGTCGCTGGTACTTATGCTGTAGCAGTCAGTCATGACAAAAACGAAAATCAAAAAATAGATACCAACTTTTTAGGCGTTCCCAAAGAAGCTTGGGGCGTTTCAAATAACATACGCTTTAAACTGCGACCGCCTAAGTTTGAAGAGGCACAGTTTAGTTTAACGGAAGATCAACAAAAGACATTATCAATTGAGGTGGCAAAATGACATCAGCATGGTTAGAGAAATATGGCCCTTGGGCGGTTGTAACAGGCGCATCTAATGGCATTGGTTTGGAGATTTCCAAAGACTTAGCCAGTCGTGGTTTAAATGTCGTCTTAGCAGCACGAAATGCAGATAAGCTTCAGCAGGTATCGAGTGACATTGAAGCAAGCTATGATGTGATAACACGTGTGGTTGCAGTCGATTTGGCCACAGACCAGGGTACGAAATCTTTATTAGCCAACACACAAGACTTGGATGTTGGTTTATTGGTTGCCAATGCCGGGTTCGGTACTTCTGGTGATTTTCTCGATGCCGACATTGAATCAGAATTGGGCATGATCGCGCTGAATGTTAATGCACTAGCGGCGCATACTTATTACTTTGGACAACGCTTAAAAGCACGAGGCAAAGGCGGTATTGTCTTGATCAGCTCGATATTAAGTTGGCAACCCGTGGTCAAATCGGCCAACTATGCGGCAACCAAAGCTTATGTACAATCATTTGCCGAAGCATTACACATTGA
>CAZCBF010000308.1:0-1603 GCA_964496895.1 uncultured Methylophilaceae bacterium
CTGCACGGGCAATGGCCAGCCGTTGCTGTTCACCGCCTGAGAGTGTAATCGGCATGGCTTTTTCTTTATTGAGTAAGCCAACCTTGTCGAGTGCAGCACGCACACGTTTGGCCGCTTCTGCGCCGTAAATACCATTGATTTGTAAGGGTAAAACCACATTCTCAAAACAATTGCGATCATACAAGAGTTTATGGTTTTGAAAGACTAGCCCAAAACGACGCCGCAAAATAGCAGAGGCTTTAGGCTTGAGTTTATTAATATTTTGATTCGCAATCAGCACCACACCACGCGTAGGCTTCTCAATACCAGCGACGATATTGAGCAGCGTACTTTTACCTGCCCCTGAATGGCCTGTCACAAAAATCAACTCGCCAGCAGGGATCGTCAGGCTAACGTTTTTGAGGATGTCTTGGCTACCGGGGTAGCGTTTGGTCACATTATCAAGTTGTATCATCGCGCGTGTTTGTCTCTGAGTTTGTCAGCTATCATTCTTCTTCAAAGAGCGCTTCAATAAAGTCATTGGCGCTAAATGGGCGTAAATCATCAATTTCTTCTCCAATACCAATATAGCGAATCGGGATTGGGCGTGCTTCAGCGATCGCAGCAATCACGCCGCCTTTGGCTGTGCCGTCTAGTTTGCTTAAGACCAAGCCCGTCACGTCCAGCGCATCGTCAAAAGCTTGTACTTGCGAGACAGCATTCTGACCAGTATTGGCATCTAATACCACTAATATTTCATGTGGCGCGCCATCCAATGCCTTGCCCATCACGCGCTTAACCTTGGCAATTTCATCCATGAGGTGCATTTGTGTCGGTAGTCTACCTGCGGTATCTGCTAAGACAATATCAATATTTTTCGCTTTGGCTGATTCAATCGCATCATACATCACTGCCGCCGCATCACTGCTTTCTTGTGAGACCACATGCACATTATTACGATCACCCCATGCTTTGAGTTGCTCACGCGCAGCTGCTCTAAACGTATCGCCAGCCGCAATCAACACTGACTTTCCTTGTGCTTGGTAGGCATGTGCAAGCTTACCAATGCTGGTAGTTTTACCTGCACCATTAACCCCCGCCAGCATAATCACAAAAGGTTTATGGGTGCTTGTATCCAGCGGTATTTCTAATGGCGTGAGGAGTTCGAGCAGTTCAGTTTTTAAAGCTTCTTTTAGTTGTGCCGTATCGTCTAGTGCATTGGCTTTCACGCGTTTGCGCAGGTTTTCCATCAACTGATTCGTGGCATTAATGCCCACATCTGATGTGAGTAAGACAGTCTCCAGTTCTTCATAGATGTCTTCGTCGATTTTGCCGCCGCCAAAGATATCTGTGAGCTGATTACCAAACTGTCGGCGTGTTTTGCTGAGCCCTTTTTTTAGGCGCTGTGCAAAGGTTACTTTTGGCGCTTCGTCTTCTGATACGGTCTCTGTTGCTAAATCTGGTGCTGGCGCAACTGCTTCTGGTGCGCTGGCTTCAACAGGTTCAATGGCTGGTTCTTCTATCGCTGGCGTTTCAGGTGCTGCGGGTGATTCAGTGGCGACTGCATCAGTCACCGTTTCTTCTTCTGGTGTTGCTTTTTTCTTTTTAAAAAAATCAAACATAG
>CAZCBF010000309.1:0-1580 GCA_964496895.1 uncultured Methylophilaceae bacterium
GCATAGGCTGTGAAGCTAACGCATGTGATAAGACTTCATCAATCCATTGTACGGGGTGAATTTTAAGCTGATCTTTAATGTTCTCCGGTATATCAGCTAAATCCTTCTCATTTTGCTTAGGAATCAAGACGGTTTTAATATCACCTCTGTGTGCCGCTAGCAATTTCTCTTTCAAGCCACCAATTGGCAACACTTCACCGCGCAGTGTGATTTCACCTGTCATTGCCACATCTGCACGTGCGGGAATACCCGTCAGAATGGAGACTAAGGCAGTCGTAATCGCAATACCTGCACTTGGCCCATCTTTTGGAGTCGCCCCTTCTGGGAAGTGAATGTGGATGTCATTTTTTTCGTAAAAATCTTCAGCAATGCCTAAATGCTTAGCGCGACTACGCACAACGCTCATGGCCGCCTGCGTAGACTCTTGCATCACTTCACCTAGCTTACCAGTGGTAATCGTCTTACCCTTACCAGGCAATAATACAGACTCAATGGTCAACAATTCACCACCGACGGATGTCCAAGCAAGGCCGGTGACCTGACCAACTTGATTTTCTTTGGCTGCAATACCAAAATCATACTGTCTGACACCTAAATAATCATTCAGGTTTTCAGTGGTCACTGCGATCGCTTCAATTTCCGCATTTTTGTCTTTTTTGCCTTGGATAACGATAGATTTAACGATCTTACGGCAGACTTTAGCAATTTGTTGCTCTAGCTTACGCACACCAGCTTCTTTGGTGTAATAACGCACGATATCTCTAACGGTAGACTCATCAATACTGGCTTCCGCTTCTTTAAGACCATGCTGCTTCATTTGCTTAGGTAATAGATAGCGCATGGCAATGTTCACTTTTTCGTCTTCTGTATAACCCGATAAGTGAATGATTTCCATGCGGTCTAGCAATGCTGCTGGGATATTTGTTGAGTTGGCCGTAGCCACAAACATCACATCCGATAAATCATAATCCACTTCAATATAATGATCAGCAAAGGTATGATTTTGCTCTGGGTCTAGCACCTCAAGTAGCGCAGAAGATGGATCACCTCGGAAATCTTGACCAAGTTTATCGACTTCATCAAGCAAGAATAATGGGTTTTTAACGCCAACTTTGCTCATGCTTTGCAGAATTTTACCTGGCATAGAACCGATATAAGTACGGCGATGACCACGGATCTCAGATTCGTCACGCATGCCACCTAATGCCATGCGGACAAACTTACGATTAACAGCCTTGGCAATACTTTGACCGAGTGAAGTTTTACCCACACCTGGCGGCCCTACAAGACAAAGAATTGGCGCTTTAATTTTATCAACGCGTTGCTGCACCGCAATATATTCGATAATGCGTTCTTTGACTTTTTCCAATCCATAGTGATCATCATCTAGTACCAACTCGGATTTATTCAAGTTTTTACTGATTTTAGTGCGCTTCTTCCATGGTAGATTAACCAAGGTATCAATATAGTTACGGACAACCGAAGCCTCAGCCGACATCGGTGACATCATTTTGAGCTTTTTCATCTCGCCATCGGCTTTGGCATCCACATCATTTTTAGCATGCATGGATTGAATCATG
>CAZCBF010000310.1:0-1576 GCA_964496895.1 uncultured Methylophilaceae bacterium
CCTGCTGTCGATAGGCAAGCGTTAAATCTTAATCAAGATGATGTGATGGTGGTGATTACCAGTGCGGGTTGTAATGTGCTTGATTACGCTTTGCAAAATCCTAAAAGAATTCATGCTGTCGATGCAAACCCTAGACAAACAGCATTGCTCGAACTCAAACTTGCGGGCATCAAGCAACTAGACCATGCAGACTTTTTTAAATTATTTGGTGAAGGTTATCACTCAGAAATTCGCGAAGTTTACAATGATGCATTACGCGGTGAGCTCGACGATTTTTCCAGAGAGTATTGGGATAAAAATCTCAATTGGTTTACCAGCAAGCGCGGTAGCTTTTACTTTCATGGCTTATCTGGCTTGGTTGCAAAAGTCTTTAGCAGTTATATCGCCATGCGCCCGAAGTTAGTAGGCCCAGTGAGCCAGCTATTTGAGGTCTCAGACTTGGATGATCAACGCAGAATATATGACGAAGAAATTCACCCTCAGATGTGGAGCAAAACCATGAACTGGGCGATCTCTCGACAAATTACGATGAGCTTTTTAGGCGTACCAGGCCCGCAACGTAAAGAAGTCATCGCACAGCATGAGGGCGGTGTCGCTGGTTTTATCCGCGCGTCTATTGAATATGTTTTTCGTCAATTACCGATGTGGGATAATTATTTTTGGAGCGTGTATATTCGTGGTAAATATGGTCAGAACTGCTGTCCTGAATATTTAAAGCGCGATAATTTTCTGGCGCTAAAAAATGGCTTGGCAGAGGCGGTTCAGCCGCATACAACAACCATCACCGAGTTTTTAGACCTCACGCCAGATCGTATCTCTAAGTTCGTATTGTTAGATCATATGGACTGGATGGCGGGATACTATCCTGAAGCCTTAGCCGATGAGTGGCGAGCGATCTTTGCTACTGCAACACCCGATGCACGTTTATTGTTTAGAAGCGCGCATTTGCAGCCAAAGTACTTGAGTGACTTAAATGTTGTCTCACCGAATGGCGCAGGGTGTATACCGTTAAGCGAATGTTTACAATTTCATAGTGATCTTGCAGCCACCTTGCAAAAGCAAGACCGTGTATATACTTATGCAGGCTTTCATATCGCGGATGTTGTGCAATGAGTTTACTGGCTGACAGCAAGATACTCATCAAGCTTTTGCGAGGCATGCCGCGCGAGGGTGATATTGCCAGCCGGCTTGAACGCTTTTATGGCGATCAAGCACAGGCTTACGACAGTTTTAGGGAGCGTTTATTACAAGGGCGGGAGTCGCTTATTGATCAGCTAAGCTTACCCGGTCAAGCAACTATTGTTGAGCTGGGTGGCGGCACCGGGCGCAATATAGATTATTTGGCGCCTAGAATGGAGACCATACAGCGTTATGAAATTGTCGACCTTTGCGCATCACTGCTTTCTGTTGCGCAGAAGCGTGCAAAACATCATGACGCCGTTCACGTCATCAATGCAGATGCTTGTACCTACCAACCTGAACAACTAGTCGACTGTGTACTCTTTTCTTATAGTTTGACGATGATTCCTGATTGGCAGGCTGCACTTGAAAATGCAAAAAAAATGCTCAAGCCAGG
>CAZCBF010000311.1:0-1568 GCA_964496895.1 uncultured Methylophilaceae bacterium
TTCAGGGTTTATGTCACCACGCTGCACATCTCGTAAAAATATCTCAGCGTATTTTTGTTCTTCTTGAGTCAAGCTGGCAAAGGATTTATGCAATTCGTCGACGGTTTGCTGGATATCTTCTGCATCAGCGCCAGCAGCTAGTGTTTTCAGATATTTATCAAAGCGACTGTTCATATAATCGGCGTCAATTTTTCCCGTGTCAATTTCAGTAAGATGGCCTGCAATATCAAACGGCACCTCATCTTCACCGCCACCACCACCGCCAGGCAGTTCTTTATAACGCAGTGCCAATATCAAATAGGTGTTTTCATCTAGGTTTAGTACATCGTCTGTAGCCCATTCAAAACCTTGGATTTTTGCCGCTTCTAAATGCTGGTTAAGCTGACGAAATAGCTTGGCAAACTGACCGCGCTCGGCATTGTCATCCGGCAATTTCTCAAAGTTGTCTATGCTAGCTTGTTTAAACAAAGCAGCAATATCCGCAAAGCAGTTATTGATCTTTTTGAGATTCATTTCAAGTTGATCAACAAACAAGCCCGTGACCTTATTGCCTGAATATGCCTCTACTGCATCGTCAATATTGCGCGTCATTGTGTGGGGGTAACGGTAATAGCGAATAGTGCCAAAAGGTTTGTCTGGCCCAAATAGGCGATTGGTGCGTGAGAATGCCTGAATAATATTTTCATAGCGTAGCACTTTATCTAAGTACAAAGTATTGAGCCATTTAGAGTCAAAACCTGTCAGCATTTGATCGACCACAATTAATAAATCCAATTGTTGCTCTGGTGTATGCGCAATGCGTAAATACGGTTTTTTATGGGCTAAGCGAGCCGATAAATCTTTTTTAAATTTGGCGTGATTAGGCAAATCAAATTTTTGTTCATAACGATGGTTATAGTCATCAATAATTTCTAGCAAACCATTTTGCTTAAATACCGTATCCGCAGGGTCAGCGCCTTCGTTTTCGTGTGGGTCAAACAATGCCGTGATTTTTAACTCAGGCATCGCCGCTTTAATGCGACGATAATAATCAATGGCATCGGGAATGCTATCAGTCGCCAAAATCGCATGGAATTGATTAGCTTGGCTCAACGTAATCCAGTTTGCCACAATATCAGCCACCACCAGATTTTTGTGCGTATCGCCATATTGTGATTTAGACACCTCATCTTCAATACCTTTCACATACTTTCCGCTATTGTCTTTAAAACCTGCCATGGGTACGTCTTTCATATAGCGGTTAAAAATGGCTTTTTTCTTCGGGTCGTCATACACCTCGGCTTCGGTATTAGCTTTAGCTTTGCTTAAACCCAACGCACGGCGTAGGTCATTATCTTTAAAGGTTTGCACCATGTAAGGGTCAAAACCCAAAACATTTTTATCGCGTATGCCATCGGCAATGCTGTAACGGTGTAGTTCATCACCAAACACCATCGCCGTGGTGGTGTTTTTCTTCTGGTTTTCATCGTGAATGGGTGTACCGGTAAAACCAAAAAATATCGCGGTAGTAAAGGTTTGTTTAATGGTGATTAACATATCGCCAAAGGTAGAGCGATGCGCTTCATCGA
>CAZCBF010000312.1:0-1564 GCA_964496895.1 uncultured Methylophilaceae bacterium
CCATCAAACGAGAACCATCTTCAAAAACCAAAGTCGGTGTGCTAACAATCCCATACTCACTAGCCAAATTGCCAACCAACTCAATCGGCGTTTCGCAAGTTTGTGCAGTGTTGGGAAGCTTGTTATTTAAAATCCAATCATTCCAAGCCGCTGCTCGGTCTTTGGCGCACCAGATTGACTTGGATTTCTTTTTGGCGTCAGGGTGTAATTGGTCAATGGGGTACAAAAATGTATAGACCGTCACATCGGTCATATTAGACAACTCTTTGCGCTCTAGCTGTTTGCAATACGGGCAGTCAACATCAGAGAACACAACCAACTTACGCTTGCCGTTGCCTTTAACCACTTTAATGGCTTTTTCTACCGGCAATTTGCCAAAGTCGATTCTATTGAGATCTTGCATACGTGCATTGGTCACATCTTGTTTGGTCTTCATATCCAGCAGATGACCTTCTGCGATTAAAAAGCTTAACGCTTCATCGGTGTATAAGATTTGCCCACCCATGAAGATCTCATACAAACCACCATAGGGTGTCTTGATGACGCTTTTGACATCAAATTTTGGATAAGCTTCTTCGATTTTTTTTCTCAAACTGGCTTCGTCAGCATTTGCATGCACTGCAAATAAACTCAGTGTTGCTGCAATCAATAATTTTTTTAACATAGTTTTCCCTAGTTACTGTTTAGTCCTTACTCATTATTTGTCACTTGTTAAAAGTGATTTACCGCCTGCGCTACCAGCACTCTGCTCACGGCCTGTTGTTTAGTCGCCTCAAACCCCCATTGCCTTACAGTTTTCAACAAAGGGCTGGGCGCATTATAAAGCTGAAACAATCCATCTGTTAACACTGTGGTCGCCAAAACATCTGTTTTTCGTTTGCGCGCAAAGGCTTTTAATAGCTGAAGCTCATGAATGGATTGATACGGGTGTTTGTCTGCCAGAATTTGCTGCCATTGCGCAATGTCTCTAAAGCCTAAATTCACCCCCTGCCCTGCTAGTGGATGAATACGGTGTGCCGCATCGCCTACTAATAACGTACTGGCATGCACTGGGTTGACGACAGTGGCCAGTGTTAAAGCAAAGCTAGCAGGCTTTGAAACCAATGTGAGTTGGCCCAAAGCGGCTTCCCCTGCAGCGGTCACTTCGGCTGCCAGTGTATCGACTGATGCCTGCATCAACTGCTCTGCTTTTGACGTAGGCAATGACCATACGATTGAAATATGCTGATCTGGCAGCGGTAACCAAGCCAGAATATCCAGCGCACTTTGACCCTGCTGATTCAGCCATTGCCTTGCAATATTTTGATGCGGCTGCTCTGTTTTGAAATTAGCAACAATGGCCGTTTGCTTGTATGGTTTCTGACGGTAAGGCATGTTCAGCTGCCCTCTCACCCATGATTGGCCACCATCCGCTGCAATACACAATTTAGCCTTGATGGCTTGTGTTCTGGTTTTGGCCTTGATGGTTAATGTTGTTTGAGCTGGTAGGCTCTCAATATGCGTGCAAGTACGATTAAACAAGGTCTTAATCTCACGCGAGGAAAGCGCTTGATAGCAGGCATCC
>CAZCBF010000313.1:0-1516 GCA_964496895.1 uncultured Methylophilaceae bacterium
CACAGCACAAACCACTACCTGAAGGACGCTTAGCTTTGCCAGAGGTGTTAAGGCTGTTAGTCATTGATGACATTGTTGACAAAGGTGCTGCAGAACAACTTTTTCAAGACAGACAATCTGATAGCTCACAACTGCATCCATTTGTTGTGATTCATGAAAGGCCTTTGCTACATAAGGTCACGCAAGACAAACTGACAGTAGACTTTTTATGCGAATGGATTTCTGACTACGCCAATATTGAATTTATAGAAATTGACACCTTAAAGCTAGAGCTGCAATCGAGTGTCACGGATATTAGTCAAGAATACGCTGAGCGGTTAAAAATACTGCCACTTTCAATCAAGGGTGATATCGCGACGATTGCCACTACAGAGCCTTTTTATCGCGAGTGGGTGCCAGATCTGGCGCGCTTACTCAAAAAAGAAATTGAAGTCGTTTTAGTCAGCCCACTGACTTATTCTCGCCTGCTACCGGAAGTGTATCGCCTAGCGAGCGCCATGAAAGGTGCTGACCAAGCCGTCGCAGGCAAAACAGTCGATGCGCAAAATTTTGAGCAATTATTGGACATTGGGCAAGATCAAAGCCTAGATGCAGAAGAGCAACATGTGGTTAATCTAGTCGATTGGTTGTTTAAGTTTGCGTTTGAACAACGCGCCAGCGATATACACATTGAACCAAGACGCGAAGCAGGCAGCTTGCGCTTTCGCATTGATGGCGTGATGCATCAAGTGCATCAATTACCCAAACATATCCTACAAGCCATTACCAGCAGGTTAAAACTATTGGGCAGAATGGATATGGTTGAAAAGCGTCGCCCACAAGATGGTCGCATTAAAACACGGACGAACAATGGTGAAGAGATCGAATGCCGATTATCTACCATGCCAACAGCATTTGGTGAAAAACTCGTGATTCGTATTTTTTCACCAGACAACTCGCAAAAGTCTTATCAGGATTTAGGTTTCGATCAACAGCAACTTGCCATATGGCAAACTTGGACGCAGGCAAAACATGGCTTGGTACTCGTGACGGGCCCTACAGGCTCAGGCAAAACGACAACCCTTTATGCAACGCTCAAACAGCTCGCCAAGCCAGAAGTCAATGTTTGCACCATAGAAGATCCCATTGAGATGGTAGAACCCAGCTTTAACCAGATGCAAGTGCAACCACAAATCAATCTGGATTTTGCGGATGGTATTCGCACCTTACTGAGACAAGACCCAGACCTGATGATGGTCGGCGAGATTCGCGATCAAGAAACCGCGCAAATGAGTGTACAGGCAGCACTCACTGGACATCTGGTACTCTCATCTTTACACACCAATGATAGCTGCTCTGCCATCACTAGACTGCTCGACCTTGGAGTGCCGCACTATTTATTGCAGTCCACGCTTAGAGGAATTGTTGCGCAACGGTTGGTCAGAAAATTATGCGAGCACTGCAAACGGCCCACTAAGATCAATAAAGAAGAGTGGCTGGCGCTCAACCCGCCAGCAAACATGGCTGCGCCAGCACA
>CAZCBF010000314.1:0-1514 GCA_964496895.1 uncultured Methylophilaceae bacterium
TTGGAAATCGCAAACGAAGTTAATAGTACTGCTGTTGATGATAAAATTCAGGTTCAAAGCGGAGACAGGCTTGCTAACATTCCTGAACATTCATTTAAACTACGCTTGCAATATCAAGCAACTCCTAACTGGAGGCTCGGTGCTACGTTCAATCGCTTCTCAGAAGTGTATGCACAAGGTAACGAAAACAACGATCATGAAGCCAATACAGGTGATGATGATGCGGTTGAAGACTCAGGTGTGATTCCTGGTTACAGCGTTGTAAACCTTGATACGCAATACAAGTTTGGCAACACAGGCTGGCAAGTTTTTGCTAAAGCAATTAACATCTTTGATAAAGAATACTCATCTGGTGGTTTACTGGGTGAAAACTGGTTTGAAGATGGTCAATTTGCTGGCGATGATGAGCCTGCATTAATGTTAATGCCAGGCGCACCACGTGCAGGTTGGGTTGGTATTCGTTATGAGTTTCAACCAAAGTAAATAACTGATGATCAAGCAGGAGGGTACATTGCAAACAAACAGAGTAATCAGCGATCAGATGCTGAGGGTTAACGACTTACACCTTAAGTTGCTGGTAGTAGAAGACGAAGTGTTGTTTGCACGTGCTGTCGTGCGTAAGTTAAAGAAAAATGGCTTTGAGTGTGAGCATGCAGAGAATATTGCTGATGCCAAAGCCATTGTTAAGCAGTTTTCTCCAGACATTGCGCTGTTAGACATGCGTCTACCAGATGGTAATGGTCTGGACCTTCTTCCTGAGTTAGTCGCGCAAAACATAGCGTGTATTGTCATGACAGCACATGGTGATGTGAGTGATGCCGTCACCGCTATGAAAAAAGGTGCGCTCGACTATCTCAAAAAACCGATTGATTTAGATGAATTGCTAATTTCTGTTCAAAAAGCAGAAAAAAGTACCGAGCAATCGAATAAGCTCGATTATTCTAAACAACGCGATGCACATTCCACCGAAGGCGTAGAGTTTTTGGGGAAAAGTGCCATTATTCAAAACATCAAGTCACAAGTGGAGCGCATTTCTGGCTTGGTGGCTGTAGATGTGGTGCCGCCCACTGTCTTAATACTCGGTGAAACGGGTACTGGTAAAGACGTGGTCGCAAGATACTTGCATTCAACTGGCCCTAGTAGCGACCGACCATTTGTACAGGTCGACTGTGCTTCACTCCCTTCAGATTTGATCGAGAGCGAACTATTTGGCCATGAAAAAGGCGCATTTACGGGGGCTGTTGCTTCTCGTCCAGGCTTGATTGAAGCCGCAGAAGATGGCTCATTATTTCTAGATGAGATTGGTGAGCTGCCGCTAGAATTGCAGGCCAAATTACTCAATGTTCTTGAGCGCAGAGTGGTTAGGCGCTTAGGGTCTTCAAAAGAACGCCCAGTGGCTGCAAGATTTATTGCTGCGACCAATCGTGATCTACAGGTCATGTCAAACGAAGGTAAGTTCAGGCAAGACCTGTATTATCGCCTCAATGTGATGAGTGTTATCTTGCCACCATTAA